>NZ_JAMQQF010001107.1 GCF_023716945.1 Frankia sp. AiPs1
GGCCTGGCGCGCACGTTCACCGGCCGCGGGATGCGAGTCGTGCTGCGGCTCGTCCCCGCCGCGCAGGGCCAGGCGCTGTCGAGCGCGGCGCTCGCCGCCGGCCTCGGCCGGCTGGCGACCCGATTCCGCGGCGAGCCGGGCCTGATCGGTTACGAGGTCCCCGCCGCCACGGGCACCGCGGCGGCGCTGACCGACGCCGTCACGGCGCAGGACCCCTACCACCTGCTGTGGCGGGACCGCCCGGCACCGTTCGACGCCGCCGCCACCGTCGCCGTCAACGACCCGACCGGATACCTGGTCGGGTGGAAGGACGGCTCGCCCGCGGCGGTGCGCGGCCTCGTGTCGGCGGCGGACGCGTTCGGGCTGAGCTGGTTCTACGACGCGCCCAGCGGCACGGGCGGGACGATCGGCACCGATCCGCCGCGAGCCCTGGGCGGGGGTCCACTCCCGGCCGCTCCGGCGCAGAGCGTCCGTCCGTATCCGGTGGCCGTCGCGGGAACACCCGAGTCACTGCGATTCGACGACGCGCGGGTCCTCACGGTCACCTACCGGACCGCCGCGCCCGCCGGCAGTTCCCTGGCGCCCGGCACGGCGACGGCCATCAGCGTGCCGGCGTGGTCCTACCCGCAGGGCTATCAGGTCCAGGTCGTCGGCGCGCGAGTGACCTCGGCACCGGGTGCGGGCCTGCTGTGCGTCGTGGCCGAGCCCGGGGCGGTCCGGGTCGACGTCCGGGTCTCTCCGGCCACCGCCGGCCCGCAGGTGAGAGCGCCCGCGGC
>NZ_JAMQQF010001108.1 GCF_023716945.1 Frankia sp. AiPs1
ACCTGGGCGCCCGGCGGCGCTGCTGGCGGCGCGGGTGGGACGCGGCGGCCAGCGTCCGCGGCCGGGTACGGGTCGTCCTCCGGCGCCAGCCGGTCACCGGTGTAGGCGAACAGCACCGTGGGCCGGTCCGCAGCCACCTCGTCGAAGGCGTCGATCAGCAGCGGGATGTCGTGCCCGCCCAGATCGCCCAGGCAGCCGAGGATCTGCTCGTCGGTGAGGGTGTCCAGCAACCGGCTGATGCCGGCGCCGGCCGTGCCCGGCCCGGCGAGGCGGCGGCGCAGGTCCGCGCCACGGGCGTGCAGCAGGTCCCGGAACTCGGCCGGAGTGAGCAGATCGAGGCGGGACCGCAGCGCGTGGCCGCCGGGCGCCCGGAACAGCGCCTCGAGCCGCCGGCCGTACCGGACGGTCAGGACCTGCCAGCCGGCCGCCTCGAACAGCCGCGCCGCGCGGGCCGGCCCGCCGATCCCGCCAGGACCGCCGGTGGCGGCGGACACGCCGGTCCCGGTCACCATCACCACCCAGAGCAGCTCGCCGAGATGGGCGGCCCGCTCGTCGGCGATCGTCTCCCAGACGGCCGGGTCGCGTAGCTCGGCGTAGTCGATCAGGCAGATCTGGCGCCCCCGCGGGGTGCGGTCGAAGCGCTCGCCGGCGTACCGGCGGGCCAGCGCCGCCCACACCGTTCCGCTCGGCCCGACGTTGCCTGCGCCCAGCACGCGCAGCGGGCGGGAGTCCGCCGGCGGCGGCGCGCTGTCGGGCCGCAGCCAACCGGCC
>NZ_JAMQQF010001109.1 GCF_023716945.1 Frankia sp. AiPs1
TCGATCAGCAGGCCCGTCAGCGCGCTCGGGGTCAGCCCCGGCCGGCTCGGCAGATGCCGGGCGGCCCAGCCGGTCGCGTCGGCGAACACGTCGCGTTCCACGCTGAACCTCATGGGGCCGATTGTCCCCGCCAACAGCCGAAAATCGCCGCATTCACCGATCGGTGTTCGCCGTCGCCCGGCCGGCGCCGCGCGCCTCGCCCGCCGCCGGGTCGGTGTCGCCGCCGACGGCCACCACCCAGCTCACCTGTAGGCACAGCTGGCCGTCGTCGCCGTCCACGCTGACCGCCACGGGCGGCGTGGCGGCCGGCCGGGGCGCGTCGGCGGGGGCCCCCGGGCCGGTGATCGCGCGGGCCCAGTCCGACGGGATGGCCGTGCCCGCCACGGTGAGCGTGAGGCTGCCTCCGCTGGCGTCGCAGATCAGGGTAAGCAGCGCCCGGGGGGCCGGGATCGCCCTGAGCACCTGCGGCAGCAGCGCCTCGAGCCGGGCGCGCACGGGCGCGGGGGCCACCCGCAGATCCCCGGCGACCTGGGCGTCGATGCGGACGCCACGGGACTCCGCGTCGAACAGCGCCGCCGCCAGGTCGCCGAGGGCGGCGGCGTGACTGGCGACCAGGGTGCGGCGAATCATGGCGGCGAACCGCCGGCACCGTTCGCGCACCGCCGGGTCGCGCGGGTCGAGCAGGCCGTCGCGCACCGCCGCGAGCAGCGGCAGGACCTCCCGCTCGATCATGCCGAGGGCCCGCGCCCGATCCGCTCGGATCCGGAC
>NZ_JAMQQF010000110.1 GCF_023716945.1 Frankia sp. AiPs1
GCCGGCGGCCGCCCCTTCGCACCCGACGGCGCCCGCCTGGCCGACGCCCCGGGACCGGCCGCGACGACGTGACCCAGCCCCCGCCCCGGCCACTCCGCCATACAGCCCCATCCCGCGCGACGTGGGGGTCCTCCTGCTCGGCGACTCGACCGCCCGGCTGGACGGCGTCCGGGTGCACGGCAGCCCGATCGGGGTGTCGATCGAGGATGCCGCCACGCCGTGGCTGGTCGGGCTCGACGTCGGCGACGCCGACATCGCGGTGGCGGATGAGCGGACCTACAGCACGGTCAGCTCCTCCTGCCGGCGCAGGGTCCGCAGCGCGTAGTGCACCCGGCTCTTCACCGTCCCCTCGGGGATTCCGAGGGCCGTCGCCGCCTGCGCGCAGGTGCGGTCGCGCAGGTAGACCTCGACGAGGGCGGCCCGGTGCTCGGGCCAGATCCGGCGCAGCGCCGCCTGTACGGTGGCCGCGAGCAGAACCGACTCGGCGTGGTCCGGCTGGGCCTGGACCTCGGTGTGCTCGGGCTCCAGTTCGAGCTCGGTCAGCCGGGCCCGACGTCCCCGGTAGCCGTCGACGACGAGGTTGTGCGCCACCCGGCGCAGCCAGCCGTTGATCGAGCCGCGTTCGGGGGTCAACCGATCGAGATTGTGCCAGGCGCGCAGGAAGGTCTCCTGCACGACATCCTCCGCCCGCCCGCGGTCGCCGCCGGTGAGCCGGGTCGCGTAGGAGAGCAGGGTCGTGCGGTGCAGGCGCACGAGCTCGTCGAAATGGTCCTCCGCCGTCCGCGGTTCCACCGTGTTCGCAGGCAGTTCCACCGTGTTCGCAGGCGATTGCGTCATGCTACGACCGTCGCCGTTTGGCACCGCGCTCGATACCAGGCGCTCCCTACGCCTGCGGGGGAGGACCCGATCCGGGCGGAGGGCTAGCCCTACCCCACCGGGTCGGCGCCGCCGGCCTGGGGCGGGGCGACCCAGGACGGCGGCGGCTGGATTCCCGCCGGCAGGCGGGTCCGCTCGTCGCCGCGGGCGGCGTTGACCTGCTTCTGCGTCAGGCCGGACACGCCGGTGAGATCGACGCCGAACAGCAGGGTGCCGGTGAGCGTCGCCCCGCCGAGCTGGGCGCCGGCGAGTTTCGCGTCGACCAGCCGCGCCTCGGTGAGGTCCGCGCCCGTGAGCTGGGCGCCGGTGAGGTTCGTCGCGAACAGCTCGGCGCCGGTGAGGTCCGCCTCGGCCAGCCGGGCCTCGGCGAGGTTCGCCTCGACGAGGAAGGCGCGGGCGAGGGTGGCGCGGACCAGCAGGGCGCGGCTGAGGTTCGCGCCGTCGAGCTGGGCGCGGGTCAGGTTCGCCTCGCTCAGCCGGGCACCGGTGAGGTCGGCGTCCGGCAGGGCGAGATCGGTGAGGCTGGCCGGACCGGTGAGGTCGGCGCCGGTGAGATCGGCGCGGGGGACGGCGCGGCGGTGGGGGAGGCGGGCGAGGACCTGGACGGCGGCGCGGATGTCGATCGCCGGGGGCAGGGGCGCGACGGTGCCGTCGGGGCCGGGCGGCAGCGGCGTGCGCAACAGGGGGCTGGTGCTGAGCTTGCGGACGAAGGCGGAGAGGACCTCGACGACGGTGCGCTGGTCGACGGGGCTGTCGGTGACGATCCGTTCGAGGGCGTAGATGCCGCCGAGGCGGATGGTGTCGCGGTCGGAGCCGAGCTGGTCGATCGCCCGGGTGTAGAGCTCGCGGACGTGGGTGTTCTTGTTGGCCTGGCGGGTCTCGCCCAGGGCGATCAGGCCACCGGCGACGGCGATCAGCGCGGCCACCGCGGTGAGGATCCCGCCCTGCAACGACGCGCGGGCCTCCGCCGCGCCGTCCGTGCCCGGCGGGTACATCCGATCGGTCAGGTGCCAGATCCCGACCGCCGCGCCGATCGCCGCGGCCGCCGCGACCACCCACAGCCATCGCCGGTCCAGTCGGCGAAGTGCTGCTCTGTCCACCATTCCACTGTCCGCCGTTCCGCTGTCCGCCATGGTCGGGTTGTACGCCGCCCGCCGTCACCGGGTGAGGCAAACGCGAGCACGCGCCGAACGTGCCTGCCGCCGGCGCGGGGCGGGAGCGGGATACCTCCCGCGGCGTAGGCGGGTACGCCGCAAGGAGGACGTCGGCGCCGCAAAGATCGCTCTGTGGGCCGTCGTTGCGACGTGGCCAGCGGATTAGGTTCGGCAGTGCTGGACGTGAATCCCTAGAGATGGGCGATCAGTAATGATCGAGGTGCAAGGTCTCACCAAGCGATACGGCGAAAAACTTGCCGTGTCGGAGCTGAGTTTCACGGTCCGGCCCGGCATCGTCACCGGATTTCTCGGGCCGAACGGGTCGGGAAAATCCACGACGATGCGGATGATCGTGGGTCTCGACCAGCCGAGCGAGGGCAGCGTCCTGATCAATGGGCAGCGGTACCGCGATGTCCGGGCGCCGCTGTGCGAGGTCGGTGCGCTGTTGGAGGCGCGGTCGGTGCACACCGGTCGCTCGGCCTACAACCACCTGCTGGCCCTCGCCCAGACCCACGGCATCCCGCGCCGCCGGGTCGGCGACGTCATCGAGCTGGTCGGGCTCGCCGGTGTGGCCCGCAAGCGGGCCGGGGGCTTCTCGCTGGGCATGGGGCAGCGGTTGGGCATCGCCGCGGCGCTGCTCGGCGATCCCGGCACGCTGATCCTCGACGAGCCGGTCAACGGCCTCGACCCGGAGGGCATCCGCTGGATCCGCACCCTGCTGCAGGACCTGGCCGCGCAGGGGCGCACGGTGCTGGTGTCGTCCCACCTGATGAGCGAGATGGCGCTGACCGCCGAGCATCTCGTCGTCATCGGGCAGGGCCGGCTGATCGCGGACATGTCCGTCGCGGACTTCGTCGCCGGCGCCTCCGAGAACGTCGTGCACGTCCGCTCGCCGCGTGCGGCGCAGCTGCGGGATCTGCTGCTGTCGGCGGACGTCACGATCCGCGCGGACGGAGCCGACGTGCTCGAGGTGTCGGGGCTGCCAAGCGATCGGATCGGTGCGATCGCGGCCGCGGCCGGCATCGCACTGTCCGAGCTGACGCCGCGGCAGGCGTCGCTGGAGGAGGCGTTCATGGCGTTGACCCATGACGCCGTCGAGTACCACGGCGGCTCGGCGTCGGCGCTGCCGCACCAGCCGGGGGACGGGTCGGCACAGACGGCGGGCGGCGCCCGCCTCGAGACGCACGGGGCGGGAGCACGATCATGACGACGGTGACGGACGTCGGACCGGCGCGCGGCGAGCTGACGGCGCAGGCCGGCTACGGGGTCACCCAGCGGCGGGTCCTGCACTCGGAGTGGACGAAGCTGCGGTCCCTTCGCTCGACCCTGTTCTCCCTGCTCGCGGCGATCGTGTTCGTGGTCGCCCTCGGCATCCTCATCTCCTGGGCGCAGGCCAGCCACTGGGATCAGGAGTCGCCGATCGACCGGCTCACCTTCGATCCGACGAACACGAGCCTGAGCGGCGTGTTCCTCGCGCAGCTCGCGATCGGTGTGCTCGGCGTGCTGATGTTCAGCGGCGAGTACGGCACGGGCATGATCCGTGCGACGATCACCGCGGTGCCCCACCGCCTGCCGGTGCTGTGGGCGAAGTCGATCGTGTTCGCGGTGGTCACGTTCGTCCTGATGACGGTCTCGTCGTTCGTCGCCTTCGTGGGCGGCCAGGCGATGCTGTCGTCGAAGCACATCGACACCACGCTCGGTCATCCCGGCGTGCTCACCGCCGTGTTCGGCGGCGGTCTCTACCTGACGGTCGTGGCCCTGCTGGGGGTCGCGCTCGGCGCGCTGGTCCGCAGCACCGCCGGCGGGATCGCCACCCTGTTCGGGGTGCTGCTGATCCTTCCGTTGATCGTCAACTTCCTGCCGTCGAGCTGGTCGCACAACATCGACCCGTACCTGCCCAGCAGCGCCGGGCAGGCCGTCTTCACCGTCGTGCGGGAGTCCTCGTCGCTGGGGCCCTGGACCGGCCTGCTGCTGTTCTGCGGGTATGCGGCGGTCCTGCTGGCCGCCGCGGCGGTGGTCCTGCGGCGACGGGACGCCTAGGCTCGTGGCGTCCTCGGCGGGCAGCGGCGGGCGGGTCGTCGGGCGGGTCTTCAGACAAGTCGTCAGGCGGGTCGTCGCGAGCACGGCCGCGAGCACAATGGAGCCCGTGGCCCACGACGTGGCTGTCGACGATCTGCCCGGCCCGCGCGGCCCCGGCCGGCTGCTCGGGCTGCTCGCGGCGCGTCCGACCGGAGTCGACGCGGCGATCGTGCTGCCGTGCGCGGCGCTGGCGCTGATCGCCGCGGTGCTGCACCCCGAGGGGCGGCCGCTGGGTCTGGTGTTCGCGGCCGCGCTGCTGGTTCCGCTGATCTGGCGGCGGTCGCGGCCGATGGCGGTGTTCGCCCTGCTCGCCGCGATCGCCTTCGTCCAATGGCTGCTCGACGTGACCTCGCCCGGCGACGCGGCGCTGCTCATCGCCCTCTACTCCGTCGCCGCGTCCCGGCCCCGCCGCTGGGCGCTGCTCGCGGCCGGCATCACCGAACTCGGGGTGGTGCTGGCGGCGGTGCGCTGGGGCGGCCCCCCGGTGCGGGAGGTGTTCAGCGCCTTCGTGTTCCTCACCGGCATGATGATCGCGGCCTGCGCGACCGGGGTGAACATCGGTGGGCGCCGTGCGCGGCTGGCCTACCTGGAGGATCGCGCGGCCCGCCTCGAACGCGAACGCGACCAGCAGAACCGCCTGGGCGCCGCGGCCGAACGGGCCCGCATCGCCCGCGAGATGCACGACGTCGTCGCCCACAACCTCTCCGTGATCATCGCCCTCGCGGACGGCGTGGCGTTCACCCTCGACACCGACCCTGCCGGGGCCGGCCGGGCAGTCCAGGCCGTGTCCGACACCGGCCGGGAGGCGCTCGGGGAGATGCGCCGGCTTCTTGGCATCCTGCGCGACGACGCGCAGCAGGACACCCGCGCGCCGCAACCCGGCCTCGGTGATCTCGACCGCCTCGTCGAGCAGGTCCGGGCGACCGGCCTGCCCGTCACCATGGAGATCAGCGGCGAGCCGGTCGCGCTGTCCGGCGGCGCCGCGCTCACCGTCTACCGGCTCGTGCAGGAGGCCCTGACCAACACCCTCAAGCACGGCGGCCCCGCGGCGACGGCCCAGGTCCGGCTGCGGTACGCCGCCAGCGCGCTCGAGGTCGAGATCGTCGACGGCGGCACAGGCAAGCCCGGCGCCCCTGGTGGTTCTGGTGGTTCTGGCGGCCTCGGCGGTTCTGACGGCCTCGGCAGCCCTGGCGGTTCTGGCGTTCCCGGGGGTTCTGGCGTTCCTGGCGGGCAGGGGCTGGTCGGGATGCGGGAACGGGTGGCGGCCTTCGGTGGCGTCGTGGCGGCCGGGCCGCGGCCGACGGGCGGCTGGCGCGTCCACGCGCGGCTGCTCGCCGATCCCGATCCGGTCGCGCCCGCCGACGGCGTCCCGCAGCCCAGCCCCGTGCAGCTCAACCCCGCGCAGGGCGGCGACGTGCAGGGCGGCCCCGTGCCGCGGCAGATCGCGGCGCAGCGGGTGGCCAGGTGACGATTTCGGTCCTCCTGGTGGACGACCAACCGCTGCTGCGCCTCGGCTTCCGGATGGTTCTGTCCTCGCAGCCCGACCTGACCGTCGTCGGGGAGGCGGGTGACGGCGCGGAGGCGATCCGGCTGACCGCCGAGCTCGCGCCCGACGTCGTGCTCATGGACGTCCGGATGCCCGGCATGGACGGGATCGAGGCGACCCGTCGGATCATCGCCGCCGGCGGGGCGGCCCGGATTCTCATCCTGACCACCTTCGACCTCGACCAGTACGCCTACGCGGCGCTGCGGTCGGGCGCCAGCGGCTTCCTGCTCAAGGACGTGCGTCCGGCGGACCTGCTGTCCGCGATCCGGGCGGTGGCGGTCGGCGACGCCGTGGTCGCGCCGAGCATCACCCGCCGGCTGCTCGACACCTTCGCCCACCGGCTGCCCGACCCGGACAGCCCGCGCGCCCCCGCCGATCCCCGCGTGGGTCGCCTCACCGACCGCGAACTGGTCGTCCTGGGCGAGGTCGCGGCCGGGCATTCCAACGCCGAGATCGCGGCGCGCCTCGTGCTGTCGGAGGCCACCGTGAAGACCCACGTCGGCCGGATCCTCGCGAAACTGGAGCTGCGCGACCGCGTGCAGGCGGTCGTCTTCGCCTACGAGACGGGCCTCGTGCGCCCCTCCGACCGGCCACCCACCCAGCCGGGACCGGCCTGACCGTCCCGACTCCTGCGCGTGTGCGCAGGTGACGTTCTCTCACCGCGCCGTTCACCGGTCCGGTACCCACAGGAATGCGGCGGCTTCGTGGAGGTGTCTGCGAATCACCGGGATCACCGTGGGGTCCCGATCGGGGTTCGGCATCCAGATCGCGGACTGCTCGAGGTACCAGGCAATGATCCACAGCCGGTGCCAGCCGAGAGCCCACGTCTCGGGGGGCAGACCGGCACGGGGTCGGGAGGTTTCCGCCGCGCCGCCGGCTCTGACGTACGCCCAGATCAGGTGGCGCAGGCTCGTCGGGTTCGCCGGTTGCTGCGTTCCCTGCCAGGAGGCCAGGTCGAGCAGCCCGGGGCCGAGGAAGGAACGGGCCCAGTCCAGCAGCCACCATCCGTCGTCGCGGAGGTGCAGGCTGGTCGGGTGGAACTCGCTGTGACACAGTCCGAACGGGGCGAGGTCCGCCCCGTCCGCAAACCGATCCGCGTGCTCCACGAGCGGGACCAACAGGCGATCCAGATCGGTGGTATCCGCCCATCGCCCCGCTGCCCGTAGTTCCTCCAGGCGACTCAGGGCCCGGCCGGGGAGCGCGGTCAACGCCGCCCGGTCGAGAACAGGCAGCGCGTCGGGTGCTGCTGTCTCATGGGTCGCGATGGCCGCGGTGACGGCGTCGTCGATGGTTGCTTCTCGATCCGCGTCGCCGAGATCGTGCATCAGCATGCCCAGAACGCCGTCGCGGGCGGCGGAGGCGAACACTTCCGGCACGCGGACCCCCTGCCCGTGGACGTGCCGCAGGATGTCGGCCTCCGCGGTGAAGGGTTCCCGACCCCACTTGAAGATCAGATCGGGGCCGTCGGTGAAGCTGAGCCGTTCCACCCCGGACATCTCCCACACCCGGACCCGCGTACGGGCGGCAGGCATTCCCCGGCCGGTCTGGTGGACCAGGTCAGCCAGGATCGCGAACTGCGGTGTGTTGTCCATGCTCGACCTCCGACGACCTTCCCGCCACGCGGACACGAGCCGGCCGGTGAAGGCGGGGTACGGTCACCGGCCGGCCCAGGAGTGTCAGGCGGTCGGGACGGAACCGGCCAGGGCGCGGATCGACGCGATCCATCCCGCCTTCATCGTGCCCAGGTCCGCCCGGAACCGGCCCAGGTCGACACCGTAGGGCGCGACCACGCCGCCGGCCAGGTTCGGCGACGACTGGCAGCCGTGAACGAGCCGCCCACCGAGCGCCGCATGCGCCCGGACGGAGGCGACCCGCCGATACTCGTTGAAGAACCCGCCGTGGTACAGGTCGTCGACCCGCTCGGACTCGGCGGTGTCGAGACCGAACACCACCTCAGCCGTGACAGCGAAGAACCACGCCGGCCCGATGTCGGAGATGTCCCCCGACAACTCCACCCGGTTCAGCGCCGCCAGCGTCGCCGACTCGCGCAGGATTCGTAGGTCCTGCGTGGTGACCTCCAGCTCCGGATCGTCGATGACGTCCGGGGAGAACAGGTAGCTGTACACCTTGTCGGCCGTCCGCAGCACCGCGGCCGGGTCGCCGGTGCGCTGGCCGAAGGCGCGGACGAACTCCAACGCCTGCTGTTCCACCGCTGCCGTCTCGGTCTCGGTCTGCGACAGCAGCCGGTCGGTGACCAGGTCCCAGTCCACCAGCATCCACACGGGCCGGTCGCTACGACGGAAGAAGTACGCGGTCGGGTCGATCCTCAACGTCGAACCGTCCACCTCAATCCCCGGGATACGCTCCCACGCGGGCGCGAACGGCTGCCCCATCTCCACCTCGATCTTCGTTTCCAACGCCGTGGCCATCTCGACATCCCTTCCCGTTGGTCTTCGGCGCCGGCCGGGGACCTCATGTCAGCCCGACCGGAACCGCTGCACCGATCGTGGTCGCCGTCGCAGGCCGGAGGAATGTATGACTGGTCCTCGCACATATGCTGGTGTCGAGGTCCTGGCCTCCCAGACGCGCCCCCGGGGCCACGATGACGACATGCCCGCGTTGCTCGGCCCCGAGATACGGCGCCGTCGGACCGCCGTCGGACTTTCACAGCAGCGCCTCGCGGCGCGCGTCGAAGCCGACCAGGGCCTGATCTCCAAGATCGAGACGGGCGTGAAAGTGCCGTCGCCTCGCCTGTTGAGGGCGCTCGACGATGCGCTGCATGCCGAAGGCGACTTGGTCGACCTGCACTGCCAGGAGATCCGTGCCGGGTCGGGCGCACACGACGACGTGCGATCTCGGAAACAGAAGGAGATGGTCACCATGGCCGCCCACCGTGCCCGAGAATTCGCCCTCTCCCACCAGGCGACGCTGACTGCCGAGACGATCGAACAGGTCTACGACGACGTGCGGACACTCGCCGTCGCCTACCCGAAACAGCCCCTGGCCGACCTCCTTGGATCACTCGCCGGGGTCCAGGACACTCTTTTCAGTCTTCTCGAACAACGACGGAAGCCCGCCCAGGCGCAGCAGCTCTACCTGCTCGCCGGCGTGACCGGCGGACTGCTGGGTAAAGCCGCCCACGATCTAAGCGTCCCCCACGCCGCCATGACTCACGCCCGGACCGCCTACGTCTGCGCCGAGCATGCCGATCACGACGGCCTACGCGCATGGATACGCGGACTACAATCTCTCATCGCCTACTGGAGCGGTCGACCGCACGAAGCCCTCCGCTACGCCCAGACCGGCGCCACGTTCGCCGCCTCCAGTGGAGGCACAGTTGCTGTCTGGCTTCCCCTCAACGAGGCACGAGCCTGGGCCGCTCTGCGCAACGTCGAGGAAACCCGAGCAGCCATCGGCAAGGCCGAACGAGCCTGGGAGCAGGTCACCGCCGACGAGCTCGACGAGATCGGCGGCATGTGCACTTTCTCCCGTGCACGCCAGTCCTACTACGCCGCCGACGCGCTGAACTGGCATCCCACCGAAGCCGACGCGGCAGAGACTTACTCCACGCAGGCCGTCGATGCCTACAGCGACACCAACCGACCTGAGTGGGCGTTCGGTGACCAGGCCGGTAGCCACACCGGACTTGCCCTCTCCCGCATCGCCCGCGGTGACCTCGACGGCGCCGCCGACGCCATCACGCCCGTACTCGGTCTCGTCCCCGGACAGCGGATCAACGGGATCGTGCACAGTGTGCAACGGTTGCATGCCGCCATCGCCCACTCTGAGTTGGGCGCAGACCCCGCCGCCCGCAACCTACAAGAGGAGATCGAGACCTTCACCCGCACTCCGGCTGCCGCTCTGCCACGGTAGGACCGTGACCCTCCTCTACCCCCTCCACCTGGCCGGCGCCGCTGTCACGCTCCGCGAGTTCGGCGAAGACGACACCGAAGCCGTACACGCCCTAGTCGGGGATTCGCGCGTCACCGACTACCTGTCCTTCGACGCCAAGACCCGCGAGCAGTCCGACACCATGCTCGCCGGCATCGTCGACCGTGCGAGGCAGGAGCCCCGGACGGAGTTCTACCTCGCCGTCGACCTCGCCGGATCACTGATCGGCTTCGCCCGGCTCGGGCTCAACGGCGTGCAGGCCGCGAAACTCGGCTACGCCATCCAGGCTGACCAGTGGGGCCGGGGACATGCCACCGACGCCGTCCGTACCGCCATCCAGTTCGGCTTCGGCGTCCTGGGGCTTCACCGCATCAGCGCCGCGATCGGCCCCAACAACGCGGCCTCCGTCGCCGTCGTCGAGCACCTCGGCTTCACCGTCGAAGGACGTATCCGCGACCACGTGTACACGGGTGGCATCTGGCGCGACAGCCTGCTCTACTCTGTCCTGACTCATGAATGGCCCACGTCTAGCCCGGGACGCTAAGTAACTACCGGGCCGCCTGAGGGGTCCCAGTTCTTCGAGCAGTGATTTCTTCTCAATATTCTACATAATAAGTTGACCCGGCGCCAGGTATACCCCTTGTCTACGGCCGGAGGTCTGGTTCGCTTTGAACGTGTTATTGAACTGAGGTCACGAATGCCGCTGGAGGTTATCAGAAAATATCCACCATTGAGATGGAACTGGCCAGCAGCAGGTCGGCCGCCTCGGTACACCCGGTCGGAGTGGGACGGCCAGCCCTCCCACTCCGACTACGGACCCGGGCCGGCCGGCCGATCCGCCATGGAGCACAGCGCGGAGCGCACATCCCCGTCGCCGGACGTGCTCGCCTCGGCTCAGCCCCACCGCAGAGCAGCACCGCGAGGAACGAACGACCAGGCCGATACAGCCGGAGAGTCCCGGTGAGCACGGTCAACCGCCGGCCGGCATCCATCGTTTCGCCCACCGTCCGAGCAGCCCTGGACATCCACCTGATTTCGTCATACTAAATGAGGGGACAGTGGAGGCTGGTGGGACTGGCGATCGCCCGATCGCGGCTCGGCCGGCGTGCGAGCGGAGGCGACCGATGAGCACAGACAGTCAGGTCAGGGATCCCTACGCGTTACGGGACCGAATTCTGGCGCTCGATCCCGTCGAGAATGCCCGGGAGATCGCCCATCTTTTTCACCGCGACTTCCAGCGGGCCCTGCTGCCGCAGATCGCGACCGGCTTCTTCGCGACGATCTCGCCGCCGCGGATGACCCGCATCCTGATTCGCACCGGTGAACTGGAGTTCCGTAACCGCAAACGGCTGGTGGACCAGATGCTCATCCACCACGAGATGCTGAGCCATGGCTTCGTGCCGGGTCGGGGGCGCGACGCGCTGCGGCGGATGAACGAGATGCACCACAAATACGCGATCACCGCGGAGGATTTCACGGCCGTGTCGGTCGAGACCACGCTCGGCCAGCTGACCGCGGCCCGCGAGTACGGCTGGCGGGAACTCACCGAGCACGAGGTGCTCGGCGTCGTCGAGTTCGAGCGCGTGCAGGCCCTGCACATGAACATCCGGGACGTGCCCGCCACCGTCGCGGAGATGGTCGCCTTCCGCGACGACTACTTCGACCGGCAGGTGCGCTTCGCCCCGTCGAACCGGCGGCTCGCCGAATCGGCGCTGCGGCTGCTGGCCACCGTCGTGCCGGCGCACATCGCCCCGCGGGTTGAGAAGGTCCTGATGAGCCTGACCGATCCCCGCATCGTCGCGGCCCTGGGCTACGACTATCCCGACGCCGCCTACCGGGAGCGGGTCCACCGCGCCACCCGCGAGCACGCGGCCCGGGACGCCACCGACAAGCGGGCGCCGCAGCTCGTCCTCGACCTGATCGCGAGCGTCTACCCCGACGGGTACGAGATCGACCGGCTCGGCACGCATCTGCGCTCCGACGAGCAGCGGCATGGGCGGCAGGACCACGCTGTCCCGCCGCCCATGTGTCCGGTGTGACGCGGCGTCCGGTGTACGCGGCGTCCGGTGTGACGCGGCGTCCGCCGCGGCTCACTCGAGCGGCAGGGCTGCCCGTTCGGCCAGGCCGTCGGCCAGCGCGGCGAGGGTGGCGTACTTCCAGACGAAGTTGCCGGGCAGGCTGATGCCGAGGGCGGGCTCGAGGCGGGAGCGCAGTTCGAGCGCGAGCAGCGAGTCGAAGCCGAGGGAGCGCAGCGGCGTGTCCGGGTCGATGGCACTCGAACCAAGCCGCAGGACTGTCCGCAGGTGGTCGGCGAGGTAGGACTCGAACGTCTCCCGACGGGCGAGGCCGGGCGCCGACCCGCGGATCGCGGCGAGGACGTCGGTGGAGCCGTCCGCGCGTCCGTCGTGTCCGTCGCCGCCGCCGCCGCCGTGTCCGTCGCCGGCGCCGTTTCCGTTTCCGTCGCCGACCGGACGTCCGCCGGGTCGCGCGGCGGGCGGTTCGGCCTTGGCCTGGCCGGGGTTCGGGGGCACGGCGTCGGCCTGTCGAGTGTCGGTCTCGGCGCGGACGAGTCCCCGGAACAGCGCGGCGTCCCGGCCGGCGGCCGGTATCCAGGTGGCGGGTGTGCCGGGCAGGACGGCCGCGTGGCGGCGGCGGTGCAGCAGAACCGTCTCCAGCGCGTGCAGGCCCTGCGCCGTCGAGATCGTGTCGTATCCCCGGCCGGCGAAATCGGTGGCGGCACCCACCTCACCCCACGGGCCCCAGTTGATCGCCGTCGTCGGCAGCCCCTGTTCGGACCGCCAGTCGGCGAAGGAGTCGAGCCAGGAGTTCGCCGCGGCGTAGGCGCCCTGACCCGGGTTGCCCAGCAGGGAGGACATCGACGAGTAGAGCACGAACCAGTCGAGTGGCCGGTCGGCGGTGGCCTCGTGCAGCCGCCAGGCCGCCTCGGCCTTCGGCCGCCAGACCCGCTCGACCTGCTCATCCGTGATGCCGCTGATCACGGCGTCGGCGAGGACCATCGCGGAATGCACGATCCCGCGTAGCGCCAGACCGTCGGCGGTGGCGGCGGCCACGAGGCGGTCGGTGGTTTCCGCCTCGGCCGCGTCGCCGAGCACCACCTGGATGTCGGCGCCCGCGGCGGCGAGGCGGGCAAGACGCTCCTCGACCTGCGGGGTGGGCGCCGACCTGCCGTTGAGCACCAGGCGGCCGGCGCCGCGGGAGGCCAGCCAGGCCGCGGTCTCCAGGCCGACCCCGCGCAGGCCGCCAGTGATGAGGTAGGACCCGTCCGTCCGCACCGGCGGGCGGACACCGCCGGACAGGGCCGCGGTCGTCCGGCCCTCGGCGGGCACGGTGAGGACGACCTTGCCGATGTGGCGCGCCCCGGCCATGAACCGGAACGCCTCGGTGGCCTGCGCGAGCGGGTACGTCGTCACGGGCGGTGGCGTGAGCCGCCCGGCGTCGAAGGCCGCCGAAACCTCGCGCAGGATGACGGCGACGCGCTCGGGCCGGTTCCGGCAAAGATCGAGGATGTTGACGCTGGCCATGGTGATGCTGTTGCGGAACGGCAGCAGTCCCAGCGGGTTGTCGGCGAGAATGTCGCGCAGCCCGAGCTCGACGAAGCGGCCGAAGGGCGCCAGGCAGTCCAGGCCGGCGCGGATGGCCTCGCCCGCCAGCGAGTTGAGCACCACGTCGACGCCCCGCCCGCCGGTGGCGGCCCGGGTCTGCTCGGCGAAGTCGAGGCGGCGGGAGTCCATGACCTGGTCGATGCCCATGCCGCGCAGGTAGGCCCGCTTCTCCGGGCTGCCGGCCGTGGCCAGCACCTCGGCGCCGAGCATCCGGGCGACGGCGATCGCGGCGAGACCCGTGCCCCCGGTGCCGGCGTGGACCAGAACCCGTTCCCCGGCGCGCAGCCCCGCCAGGTCGTGCAGCGCGTACCAGGCGGTGAGGAAGGCGACGGGAATCCCGGCCGCGCGCACCGGGTCGACGCCGACCGGCACCGGCATGGTGAACTCGGCGCCGGTCGTCAGGAACGTGCCGAAGGCGCCGCCGCCGGTGAGGTCGACGGCGAGCACCTCCTGCCCGGGCGACGGCGACGTCACACCCGGGCCGACGGCGGTGACGACGCCGGCGCACTCGAATCCGATCGGGCCGTGCGGCAGCGCTCCCAGGGCGATCAGGACGTCCCGGAAGTTCATGCCCGCCGCCTGCACCCGCACCTCGACCTGCCCCGGCCCGGGAGTCCGGCGCGCCACGGCGACCGGATCCAGGTCGTCGAGGCTGCCGCCGCTCGGTGCCCGCAGCGCGATTGCGTCCCGCCCGTACTCCACCTCCTGGCGGCCTGCCGCGCGGCGTTCGGCGGCAGTCGGCGGCGCCGGCACGATGCGGGCGACGAAGCGCACCCCGGCCCGCAGGGCGACCTCCTCGTCCGAGCCGTCGGCGAGCAGCTCGTCGACGATCCCGGCGGCGTCGTCGGTCGACCCCGGGTCGGCGTCGATGTGCATCGTCCGCAGCTCGGGATGTTCCAGCGCCAGCACCCGCAGCAGGCCGCGCACGCCACCGGGGACCAGCCCGGGTGGACTGCCCGCGGCGAGCGTCTGTGCTCCCCGGGTGAGGGTGACCAGCCGCGGCGGCGGCCCGGACAGCCCGGCCAGGGCCTGGACCACGCCCAGGAGTTGCCGGGTCCGGCGGCGGGCGGCGATCGGGGGCGAGTCCGCCCCGGCCTGTTCGGCCGTGCTGTCGAGGGCCGTGCCGTCGAAAGCCGTGCCGTCGAAAGCCGGGGCGTCGAAGGCGACGAGGATCCGGTCGGGGCGGTCGGCGCCCGTGCACGCGTCGGTGAACGCCCTGCTCCAGGTCTCGTCGCCGTCCTGCGGCCCGGCCTCACGACCATCGAGGAGATCGCGCAGCGTCGGCGCTGGATCGAGGACGCCGGCGGACTGCCGCCCGGAC
>NZ_JAMQQF010001110.1 GCF_023716945.1 Frankia sp. AiPs1
GCCCGCTGCAGCGCGGCCACGTCCGGCAGCGGATGGCGGCCCTGCGCGGGCACGGGCGGCGCGGCAAGCTCGGTCTCGAGGTCCACGAAGACGGCCCCGGGGAGGTGCCCGGCCAGGTATCCGTCCCGCCCGGGCGGACCGCCGAGCTGCCAGCGGACGTCGAGCACCCGCGGGGGCCGCGCGGAGTCGAGGAGCCGGGCCAGGTCCGTCGCGGAGATCAGCACATCGCTCATGCCCCGGACGCTACCGCCAGTGGCGCGGCACGGCGCCACGCGCGAGGGTGCACGATTGCCGGGCGGCGGGAGATGATCGGGCCGCGGCCGCCCGTCCGGACGGGTCCGTCTTCGTGATTTGTCGCCCAGGTCGGATTCGTGCGAGGCTCGGCGCGATGGCGATCGGGGTCGACGGGGTGCGGGTCGGGCACTGGACCGACCCGGTGGGCGTGACCGGATGCACGGTGGTGGAGCTGCCGAGAGGCACAGTCGCCTCGGCGGAGGTGCGCGGCGGGGCGCCGGCCTCGCGCGAACTTGACGCGCTGGCGCCGCAGATGGCGCTGGTCAGCATCGACGCCGTGCTGCTGACCGGCGGTTCGGCTTTCGGTCTGGCCGCCGCCGACGGGGTGATGCGCTACTACGCCGAGCGCGGCCGCGGTGTGCCGACCAGCGGGGGACCGGTACCGATCGTCCCGGCGCTGGCCCTGTTCGACCTGGCCGTCGGCGCACCGACCGCCCGGCCGACCGCCGACGCCGGCTACCTCGCCG
>NZ_JAMQQF010001111.1 GCF_023716945.1 Frankia sp. AiPs1
CGCGTCCCGGCCGCGCGCGGTCGTCGACCCGCAGGGGAGCATCCCGACGCGGGTCGCGCCGGAGGCCGGCGACGAGCTGTCCGCCGGCGGGCAGCCGGCACACCGGGTGCACCGCCGCGAGCGGCTGACAGCCTGGCCGCTGCTGTACTGGCGGTGCGAGTCCTTCCCGGCCGCCGGGCGGTCGCTGCACCTGTTCGTCGAGCCGGGCGGGCGGGCCTTCGAGGGACGCGACGATCCGTCGCCGCTGACCGTCCTCGGCCGGGAGGTCCGGGTCTGGCCGGTCGACACGGCCGTCATCGTCGCCGGCATGGCGGAGGTGGACGCCCGCCGCTGCGCCCTGCACCTGGTGCACGGGATGGCCCACCTGCTCTGGCGCGCGGGCGTCGGTCTGTAGACCGCAGACTCCGGACCGCGTGTCGAGCCCGAGCTGCCCGCCGGCGGGCACGGGACACCTGATGATCAGCTGCACGCTAGGCTGGCACGGTGACCCGACCCGACCGCCACGGCTTCCGGCTCGCCCCGGCGATCGTCCTGCCGTGCCGTTCGGCGCGCCCGCGACGGTTTCCCTCCCCGGCGCCGCGCGTCGGGGACCAGCGTTGACGGCCATCCCCTGCCCCCGCCGGCGCGCGGCCGGGCGCCGCCCCCGCCCCGAGGTGAATAGATGAAGGTCCTGGTCGTCGGCTCCGGCGGGCGCGAACACGCGCTGTGCCGGGCGCTCGCTCGCGACCCGCGGGTCGACGCGCTGGTCTGC
>NZ_JAMQQF010001112.1 GCF_023716945.1 Frankia sp. AiPs1
CGGCACCGTCGAGGGTCGGTCGGTCGTCGTCGGCCGGCCCCGCCTGTTCGCCGAGCTGCCGGCCGAGCTCGCGGACGCGCTGGCCCGGGAGCGCGACGCCGGACGCACCGCGGTCGTCGTCGGCTGGGACGGCGCCGCCCGCGGGTTGATCAGTGTCGCCGACACGGTCAAGCCCACCGCCGCCGAGGCGGTCGCCGCCCTGCGCCGGCTCGGCCTGCATCCGGTCCTGCTGACCGGGGACGCCCACGCCGTGGCCCGCGCGGTCGCCGCCGAGGTCGGGATCGCGCCCGAGGACGTCATCGCCGAGGTCCTGCCCGAGGAGAAGGTGGCGACGGTCCGCCGGCTGCAGGACGAGGGCCGGGTCGTGGCGATGGTCGGCGACGGGGTGAACGACGCCGCCGCGCTCGCCCAGGCCGACCTGGGCCTGGCGATGGGCGGCGGGACCGACGCGGCGATCGAGGCGTCCGACCTGACCCTGGTCAACGCCGACCCGCGGCTGGTGGCCGACGCGATCCGGCTGTCCCGGGCCACCCTGCGCACGATCCGCGGGAACCTGTTCTGGGCGTTCGCCTACAACCTGGCGGCGCTCCCGCTGGCCGCGGCCGGCCTGCTCAACCCGATGATCGCCGGTGCGGCGATGGCGTTCAGCTCGGTCTTCGTCGTGACGAACAGCCTTCGCCTGCGCCGGTTCGCCCCGCTGCCGCCGGCCGGCCCCGCGGCGTTGCCACCCACGCGGCCGGCCCTTGCGGC
>NZ_JAMQQF010001113.1 GCF_023716945.1 Frankia sp. AiPs1
GCCGTCCACCCCGGCGGCCCGCGCGGCGGCGGCGACGCGAGCGGGGTCGGCGTCCGGCCGGCCCCAGGCGATGTTCTCCCACAGCGTCCCGTCGACCAGCGGACTGTCCTGGGCCACCACGGTCACGGCCCGGCGCAGCGAGCCCAGGGTCACCGAGCGCAGGTCGTGGCCGTCGAGCAGGACCCGCCCGGCCGACGGGTCGTGCAGGCGCGTCAGCAGCCTGGTGACCGTCGACTTCCCGGCGCCGCTGCCGCCGGTGAGCACCGTCAGCTCGCCGGGACGCAGGGCGAACGAGACGCCCGCCAACGCCGGCGCGATCGCGTCCGGGTAGGTCAGGTGCACGCACTCGAACCGGAGATGGCCGCGGACGTGGCCCAGCGGGCGGGCGTCCGGGGCGTCGGTCACCTCGGCGGGGTGGTCGAGCACCTCGGCGATCCGCTCCCCGGCGGTCACCGCCGAGCCGACCGTCACGACGAGCTCACCGAGCTCGTGCAGCGGGCCGTACAGATAGCCGAGGAAACCGGCGAAGGACAGCAGACCGCCGACGGTCAGCCGCCCAGTGGCAATCTCCCAGCTACCTACGCCGAGCACGGCCAGCACGAAGACGGTCTCCAGCAGATTGGCCAGCACGGCGTTCGCCGCGGCGAGCCGGTAGGCGGCGAACCGGGCGTCGCGCCAGGCGGCACCGTGGCGGCGCAGCCGGCGCAGCTCGTGGGCCGCCATCCCGTGGGTCTGCACGACGGCGCTG
>NZ_JAMQQF010001114.1 GCF_023716945.1 Frankia sp. AiPs1
CGGCAGGGGGGCTCGGCGAGCCGGTCGCGGTGGGGCGGGCGACGTCGAGGGTGACGGTCGACCCCCGGGGCACCTCGCCCGCTGCCGGGGTCTGTCCGGTGACCGTGCCGGGCTGGCCGCCCCCGGGCCGGGGGTGCTGGTCGACGGTGAGGCCGAGGTCGGTCAGGGTCCGCTGCGCCTCGGCCGCCGCATGCCCGTGCAGATCGGGCACCGTCACCGTGTCGCTGGCCACGGTGATGGTGACGGTGCTGTGGGCCGCCACCCGGCTGCCCGCGCTCGGCGTGACGGCGTCCACCTGCCCGGCGTCGGCGGTGGACGGGCCAGTGTTGACCCGCTCCACGACGACGAAGCCGTCGGCGCGCAACGTGGCGCGGGCGTCCGCGGCGCCCTGCCCGACGACCTCGGGCACCGTGACCATGCTCGGCCCCGCCGACACGGTCAGGGTGACGGTGGCATCGCGGGGGTGCCTCGTCCCGGGCGACGGGTCGGTCGCGACGACGGTGCCGCGGGCGCGGCTGCCGGTTCGATAGGCGCGCTCGATCGAGTCGAAGCCGACCGCACGCAGGACGGTCTCGGCCGCGGCGACATCCTGGTTGACCACGTCCGGGACGGTGATCTCACCCGTGGCCGCCGTGGCGTCGCCAGGTTCGGCGGGACCGGCGGAATCGGCTGCGCTCCCCGGCGCGCCGGTGCCGGCCTCGCCGCCGTCGCCGGGGGCGTCGCCGTCGCCGTCGCCGTCAAGTATCC
>NZ_JAMQQF010001115.1 GCF_023716945.1 Frankia sp. AiPs1
CTCTCCCCCGGCCGCCCTGGCCGCCCTGGCCGCGGCGGTGCCGGCGGCGGCGGGCGTGCACGTCGTCAACAACAACGCGGCGGGCCTCGCCCTCACGGTGGCCGCGCTCGCCGGGCGGCGAGAGGTGGTGATCAGCCGAGGGGAGCTCGTCGAGACGACTGACGGTTTCCGGCTGCCGGAGCTCCTGGTCGCCGCCGGCGCACGGATGCGCGAGGTCGGCACGACCAACCGCACCACCCTCGGCGACTACGCGGACGCCATCGGCCCCGACACCGGCCTGGTGCTGCGTGTGCACACGGCCAGCTACCAGGTGATCGGGTTCACGGACAGCCCCACCATCAGCGATCTGGCCGCCCTCTGCGCCGACTTCGAGGTGCCGCTCGTCGGCGACTGCGGCTCGGGCCTGCTCCATCCCGAGCCGACACTCGCCGCCGAGCCCGACGCCACGAGCTGGCTCGGCTGGGGGGTCGACGTGGTCACAACGAGCGGCGACAAACTGCTCGGCGGCCCGCAGTGCGGTCTCCTCCTCGGCCGGGCCGACCTGATCGACCGGATCCGACGCCATCCGATGTCCCGGCCACTGCGCGCAGGCAAGCTCACCCTCGCCGCGCTGGAGGCGACCCTGCGCCACCCCGACTCGCCAGTCCGGCAGGCCCTGCGCGCCCGGCCGGAACGGCTCGCCGCCCGCGCCGAGACGCTCGCGGGCTGGCTGCGCCGCGCCGGGATCGCGGCGTCGGCTGTGGCC
>NZ_JAMQQF010001116.1 GCF_023716945.1 Frankia sp. AiPs1
CCGCACCGTCGTGCGGGTCAGCCCGGCCGGCACCCCGGACTTCGCCGCGGACCTGGCGGCGCTGGCGGGGACGGGTGTGCGCCTGGTCATGCTGGCGAAGGCGGAGTCGGCGGCGCAGGTCGCCCAGCTCGCCGGCTTCGCGGTCATCGCGCTGTGCGAGACGGCCCGCGGAGTGCTCGCGGCGCCGGAGCTGGCCGCGGCGGCGAACGTCGTCGGCCTGATGTGGGGCGCGGAGGACCTCGTCGCCGGGCTCGGCGGCCGGTCGAGCCGCTTCGACGACGGGCGTTACCGCGACGTCGCCCGCTACGCCCGCGCGGCCGTCCTGCTCGCCGCCGGTGCGCACGGGCGCCAGGCCATCGACGCCGTCTACCTGAACATCGCGGACCTGGACGGGCTGGGCGCCGAGGCGCGCGACGCCGCGGCCAGCGGCTTCGGGCTCAAGGCCTGCATCCATCCGACCCAGGTCCCGGTGGTCCGGGCGGCCTTCGCGCCGTCGGCGGACGAGGTGGCCTGGGCGCACCGGGTGCTGACGGCGGCACGCGAGGCGGGAGTGGGCGTGTTCGCCTTCGAGGGCCGGATGGTCGACGCGCCGGTCCTGCGCCACGCCGAGCACCTGCTGCGCGCCGCAGCGAGCGTCCCGGCGCGATAGCCGGGCAGGTCCGCTCGCCGTCGCCGTCGCCGTCGCCGGCTGCCGGCGGGATCCGCGCCTGATCAGACGCCGCGCCCGCCGGCCTGGCCCGGGG
>NZ_JAMQQF010001117.1 GCF_023716945.1 Frankia sp. AiPs1
GATCGCCGCCGTGACGAACGCGGCCGGCGTCGGGCGCGTGCTGGTCGGGGCGGGGGCCGACGGCCTGACTCGCCGGCTCGCGCCGGTGCTGCCCGGGCTGAGGTTCGACGGTGTCGCCGGCCTCCTCCGATCGGCCCGCGACGGTGTGGCGCTGCCGGTCGTGTCCCCGGCCGACCTGGCCATCGTCCAGTTCACCTCGGGCAGTACGGCCGTGCCCAAGGGCGTCGTGCTGACCCACCGCAACGTCGTGCACGGCACGGCGGCCATCGCCGAGGGCATCGGGTTGGCCGACGGCGACCACGGCGCCACCTGGCTGCCGCTCTACCACGACATGGGCCTGTTCGGCGCGCTGAGCGCGATCCTCACCGCGGTGCCGATGACGATCTGGTCGCCGACGACGTTCATCAAGGACCCGGCGTCCTGGCTGCGTGCGTTCGCCGAGATCGGTGCCACCGTCGCCCCGTCGCCGAACTTCGGCTACGACGCCCTGCTGGCGGCGGTCGGCCCGGACGAGGTCGCGGGCCTGGACCTGCGCCGCTGGCGGGTGGCGCTCAACGGCGCGGAGCCGGTCAGCCCGGTCACGGTGGCGCGTTTCGGCGCGCACTTCGCCGCGGCCGGGTTCGCCCCGGAGGCGATGTTCCCCGTCTACGGGATGGCCGAGGCGACCCTCGCCGTCACCTTCCCGCCGCTGGGCCGCCCGCCGGTGACGACCTGGGTCGACCGCGACCGGCTGGCC
>NZ_JAMQQF010001118.1 GCF_023716945.1 Frankia sp. AiPs1
GGCCGCGCTGTCCGCGGCCACCTGGTCGGCGCGGGCCTGGCTGGGCCATCCGGCGCTCACCGAGGGCGCCCCCGCCGACCTGGTCGTCTACCCCGCCGACCCGCGCGCCGACGTCGGCGTCCTCGCCGCCCCCGACCTCATCGTCCTGCGCGGCCGTCCCGTCGCTCCCTGAGCCTGCCGGCTCCAGCCCGTTGGCCCGTTCCAGCCCGTTGGCCCGTTTTCGGTCAGACTGCGGCCCGACGAGTCAGAGGAGCGTGCCGAAGACCTGCGTCCAGTAGGTGCCGTACTCGCCGCCGGTGGCGTAGCCGACGCCGATCTGGCGAAGCTGCGGGATGAGGATGTTGGCGCGGTGACCGGGGCTCTGCATCCAGCCGGTGACGACCTCCTCGGCCGTGGTCTGGCCGGCGGCGATGTTCTCGGCGACCCGGGCGTAGCGGTAGCCCAGGTCGGTGACCCGGTCGGACACGGTCCGGCCGTCCGGGCTGGTGTGGGCAAAGAAGCCGCGCGCCGCCATGTCCCGGCTGTGCTCGGCCGCGGCGGCGGTCAGCGTCGGGTTGACCGCGAGCGGGGCGAGACCTTCCCGCTCGCGTTCGGCGTTCGTCAACGAGACGACCTGGGCCAGCATCGCCGGGACGCCGTCCGCGCCGGCCCAGCCGGCCCCGTCCGGCGTCGGCCGCTCCTCGCGTACCCTCCCGTGCTCGGCCGCGGCCTCGTCTGCCCACCGTCCCGTCGAG
>NZ_JAMQQF010001119.1 GCF_023716945.1 Frankia sp. AiPs1
TCCGCGTTCCGGCCCGCAGTCTCACCGCCGCCGACGATCCCACCGCCGCCACCGCTGCCGGCCTCCCGGCTGACACCGCTGCCGCCCTCGCCGCTGCCGCCCTCCGCGCCCTCGGCACCGTCGGCACCGTCCGCACCGCCGTCCACTCCGAGACCGCCGTCCACTCCGAGACCGGCGGCCGGCAGGGTTCCACCCGGGCCCTCGACGCCCGCCGGATCCCAACCGGCCGTCTCGCCGTGGAACTACGACATGGACGAACCGGACTCCCGGGCACCTCTGCGGCCCCCGCGCGACCCTCGGCCGGACCCGGGCGCCGCCGGCGAACGGCGGCCCGGGGAACTCCCGGCCGACGGCGCGCCCCAGAAGATCCATCCCGTGCCGCCCGAGATCCGGCCCGGATCGCGCCCGGACGGTCCTGGCCCGAAGGAGAACCGGGCACCGGATCGGGGCGCCTGGCCCGCGTCTCGCGAGACTCGGCCACGGGCGCGGGCGGACCAGGCGGAGGACACCATCCGGCCGCCGGACCCGACCCCGCCGGCACGGCCGCCGGATCCGTCGGAGTTCCAGGTGTGGATCAGGCCCGCGAGTTCAGCTCCCTCGTCGACCCCGGCGTCGTCGAGGACGCCGTTGTCGAGGACGCCGTCGTCGAGGACGCCGTCGTCGAGCCGGGCGTCGACTCGCCCGGTGTCCGCCCCGCGCCCCGCCGCACCGGTGCCCGCCCTGCCGCCGCGC
>NZ_JAMQQF010000111.1 GCF_023716945.1 Frankia sp. AiPs1
GGATCGGTCCGGCCTGCGGCGACCCGCCGGCGCCGGCCGCCACCCCGCCACCCTCGGCTGCCCTGTCCCCCGCCGGCCCGCTGTGCCGCCCCTGCGCCATGCCTCTACTCTCCCCGCTCGGCACCGGCCCTACCGGTGCAGGACGACAATTCACTACAGAGCAGGATGTGGTCGGGAATCGGGGACGTGGGGAACGGCCGCGCGGGTGGCGACCTCCCCGATTTCGAGGAGGAACGCGGGTGTCGAGAGGACTGCGGCGGACGGTGGGTGCGGCTCTGGCCACGGCCGCACTGACGGTCGGGCTCGGGGCGTGCGGCTCCGGTGACAAGGCGCCAGCACCGCCGGCGGAGGTCGTGCTGAACCGGGGGCAGGAAACCTCGATACCGTTCCGGACCGGTGCCGAGGGTGAGGTCCTGCTCGGCGTCACCACCGCCGCGCCCGGCGTGTCGTGGGGGTCACCGGGCAGCGAGTCGGCCGTCGTGTCCCTGTTCGTCGACAACACCTACGCCACCGACGTCGTCATCCCCACCTCGTTCCCGATCAAGCGGAGCCTGGCCCTGGGCCACCTCGCCGCCGGCGACCACACCCTACGGGCGCAGTTTGCCGCCGACCGCTCGCCGCAGGGGGCCGCGTCGGCCCGGCTGACCGGCTTCGCCTTCCAGACGGTGACGCCGCAGGACAACAGCTACCAGGCACTGGCGCACGCCCCGGTGGTGTATGGCCGGACGACGCCGCTGCCCGCCGCCGGCTCGCCCGCCGCGGGTGCGCCGTCGGCGGCGACCGCGGCGGACCCGCTGGCCGGCGGGCCGTTCCAGAACGCGATCACGGACACGCCGCTGCTGGCCTTCCACTCCGAGACGCCGACCGCGATCTCGGGGCACCGGCTGCTGACCTACTCGGTGGTGTGGAGCAACGAGGACGGCGGCACGTCCACCCCGGCGCTGATGGCGCAGTGGGGCCGCACCACCGACATCGAGTGGACCTACCAGGTGGAGATCGACGCCGCCGGCAACGCGATCCCCGGCAGCGCGGTCATCCAGGGCCCCGACCATGCGACGCAGCCCTTCACCGGCCGATCCGAGGGCGGCCACCCGCTGCTCGGGACCTGCACGCTGAACAACGGCCTGTGCCAGAACCCGGACGGCCCGATGCGGTTCGCCCTGTCCGCCGCCGACACCCTCGACCCGAACGCCGACGCCCGCGAGCGGCAGATGGACCGCAACCCGTGGACCTACTGGGTGATGGCACAGGAGGTCGCCCGCGAGGGCAAGGTCGACGAGAACAAGGCGCCGAACTCCACCACGAAGATCAGCGACCCGCACAACTACGTCTACCTGATCATCCGGAAGAGCACCGTGGGGGCGCCGAACACGGAGGACAACTGGGTCGGCCTGTCGGTCGGCGTGCGGTTGTCCGGCAACGGCGAAACCTACCGCTCCAACAAGATCTATCCCCTCTGGGCGATCGCCCGGGACACCCCCGCCGCGACCGCCGTCGAGCTTCCCCCCGGCACAGTCGCCGAGGACATCTCGACGATCGAGGCCACCCGTGTGGTCGGCGCGGGCGTCGACCGCGGTGCCCGCATCACGGTCGACTCGATCGAGCGGGCCTTCCTGCTCGGGCCGGACGGCGTGCCGCAGCAGTCGTTCCTGTTCACCCCGGCGAAGGCGACCCTGAGCCAGGCCGCACCGACCGCGACGCTGTTCCGCCGCCCGCAGGGCGGTTCCTGACAACCCGCAGGGCGGTTCCTGACACCCGCAGGGCGATTCCCGCCGCCCGCGCGCCGCACGTGAGCGCCGGCACCGTGGTGCAGCCCCGACCCGCACCGCCATCCTCGGGACAGCCATCCGGCGGCACCCCCGGGTGGCCCACCACCGTGGTGCAACCCCGGCCGCCCGGGTGCCGGGCCGCTCGGCCGTTCGGGCGCCGGCCCGCTCGGGCACTCAGACGCCGGGATGCAGCGCCGGGAGCAGGGCGGCGTCGCCGAAGGCGGCGAGATCGGACGCGTCGAACGGCAGCCGGCCCCACAGGGCGAGCAGCACGGCGGCGGCGGGGCCACGCAGGGCGGCATCCCCCCTGGCATGCTCCCGGGTCACGGTGACGTCGTTGCCGGCCAGCCCGATCAGCCACTCCCCCTCGACGTCGGTGAGATGGACGTGGACACGGCCGTGAGCCGGCCCGGTGGTCGTCGCGCGGGCACGCTCGCCGGGCAGCAGGATGGTCAGCAGCTCGTCGACGCCGTCCGCGGCCACCTCCGCCGCGGGTGGGCGGGCGGCACCGACGGCATTGTCGGCGTCCCAGCGATGCACGGTGAGTTCCTGGGCAAGGCGGCGGTGCCAGAACCCGACGACCGGCGGCGCGACCCCGGTGTGGTTCCAGGCCGGCCGGGCGGGATCGGTCTCGCGCAGCAGGCCCAACAGATCGTCGAGACAGCGGCGGTAGTAGGCGATCAGCCCCTCGTCGTCGGTGGGCGCCCGCGGATTCGGCGGCGGCGGCTCGGTCGTGCCCCGGGACACGACGGCGCTGACACTGTGCAGCAGCCGTCCGACGTGCCGCAGCAGGCGGCGGGAACTCCAACCCGGGCAGGTCGGCACCGGACTGTCGAGATGCCCGCTGGTCATCGCCAGCAGCGCGAAGCCCTCGGCTTCGATGATCGCAAGATGGTCCACCTGCCCGATTCTGGCAGGGCAGTCGCCCCGACCCACCTCGTCGACGCTGCGCCACCTCATCGGCGCTGCGCTAACTCGTCGGCGCTGCGCTAACTCGTCGGGACGATCTGCGCCGGCGCGCCGATCTGGGCGGCCAGCCTCGTCCAGTGGCCGTCGGCGTTGTTCAGGGCATCGGTCGTGCGCTGGAGCAGGACCGGCGGGGGCAGGGCGGTGCCGTCGAAGAGGTTCCCGCAGGCGGTGACGGCCTGGGCGTAGGCGGCGGCGCCGTCGGTCCAGGTCTGGCTGGCGGTGGCGACGGGTGGCACGCCGAGCACCGCGATCCGGTCCACGGCCTGGCCGAGTTGGACGCACGCCGGCCTCAGCGCCGTGCCGTCGGACGCCTGGATGTCGGTGCGCACCGCGCTGACGGACGCCACGATCTCGTCGCGAATCCCGCCGGTGGCGGCGTACCAGGTGGCGAGCTGGGTCCTCACGTCGATGGTCGGCGGGACCACTGCGCCGGCCTCGGCCTGCGTTCCGCCGCCGCCGACGATCAGGTACACCGCGGTCACCGCACCGGCGCCGGCCACGCCGAGGATCGCGAGGCCCCGGCGACGCTCCTGACGAGACAGTTCCTCCCAGTTGCGGTAATCGTTACGGCGCCGGCGCACGGATCCCCCATATCGCGAGAAGTAACCGACAGAACAGACGCCCGAATCAACCCTGACGTTGCGCTCGAATCGCCGTCGGCCGGACCCGAACCGTCTCCCGCCGTCCCCGCCGCCGCCGGGGCCCGGGTCCGCGACCTCGCCAGACCTGCCCACGATGGCTCCGGCCGGGTCCGCGACCTGACCGGAGCGACCCGCGACGGCGCCGGCCGGGTCCACCCCTCACCGGACCGCGCGCGCAGCCCACCGAGCCCGCGCCGGGCGCCACCCCGGCGCCACCCCGCGGTGGGTCGCCGGAGCACTCGACGATGTTTGTCACATTCTCGATTCGGCTGTGCCCGGACCGCCGCGAACGTATGCCGGGGGAGAACGGCCGTGCACCAGCAAATGCAGACGCGCGTTCCGTGAGCTGCCCATCGGGCACTGCCGAGAAAAATTCGGCCGTTTCGGTGGACAAGGCGACGGGAAAGCGCACGATATCGGAGGGGGCCATCCACGGCGTCGGCGTGCAGCGTGGCACATCGCCGGCCCGACCGGAGGGACCAGGCGACGATCGTTTCGGCAACGGCATCCAGTGACGCGAATATGCGCGTCCGACGCGATGACCTGCCGAATCATGTGTCGCCGCCATGGGTGGCCACTGAAAAACATGCATAAGGGGGCGTGAATGGTCGAGTGTGGGCCGTACTGGTGGGAATCCACCTCCTTGCCGGACGGGGCGGCGGATGACGACGCCGCGGCCTGGGCCGTGGTCGTGCTCGGCGGCCCGGATGGGCGGGTCCGCGGGGTGGTCGGCCCGTTCCGCACCCCGGGATACGCGCACAAGTACGCGCACGACGAGGGATTGCGGGAGTGGATCGTCGTGCCCGCCCTGTGTCTGACGCTGCCGGCCAGCCAGCAGGCCGCCGGCGTCGCGGTGCTCTGAGACACCGCTCCCGGTGACCGCCCCTGCCCGCCGTCGGGCCGGGCAGGGGGCAGAATCAGTGGCCATGCCGGAACGGATCATCGAGAACTATCTCATCGACATGGACGGCGTTCTCGTCCACGAGGAACACCCGATTGCCGGGGCGGACGCGTTTATCGCCGGCGTCATCGCCGCGGGCCTCGGCTTTCTGGTGCTGACGAACAACTCGATCTACACTGCCCGCGATCTGTCGGCTCGACTGTCCCGCTCGGGCCTGGAGATCCCGCCCGAGCGAATCTGGACCTCGGCGCTCGCCACCGCGCTGTTCCTGCACACGCAGCGGCCGGGCGGCTCGGCGTATGTCGTCGGCGAGGCCGGACTCACCACGGCGCTGCACGACATCGGATATGTGCTCAGCGACAGCTCGCCGGATTATGTGGTGCTCGGGGAGACCCGGACCTACAGCTTCGAGGCGATCACCCGAGCGGTCCGGCTGGTGCGCGACGGTGCCCGCTTCATCGCGACGAACCCCGACCCGACCGGGCCGTCGGTCGAGGGGCTCCTCCCGGCGACCGGCGCCGTCGCCGCCATGATCACCAAGGCGACCGGGGTCACCCCGTACTTCGTCGGCAAGCCGAACCCGCTGATGATGCGCAGCGCCCTGAACACCCTGTCCGCGCACAGTGAGACGACGGTGGTGATCGGCGACCGGATGGACACCGACGTGGTCGCCGGCCTGGAGGCCGGGATGGACACCGTGCTGGTGCTCTCCGGCATCACGACGCACGCCGACATCGAGCGATTCCCCTACCGCCCGACCGCGGTCGTCGACAGCATCGCCCGCGTCCCGGTCGGGCGGGACGTCCACACGATCGACGGGGCGCACACCCTGCCCACCCGCCGCCTGGCCCCGGCGGGCGCCCCCGACGACGCGGCACCACGCCACGCCACCCAGAGCTGACCCTGACCGGCCGGTGGGAACATCCCACCGGCCGCCTGTCAGCCGTCCACGGAGGCGACGCCCACCGGGCAGGACAGACCCGTGCCGCCGAGGCCGCAGTAACCGTAGGGGTTCTTGGCGTCCGACAGGTACTGCTGGTGGTACTCCTCCGCGAGGTAGAACTTCCCCGCCGGGGCGATCTCGGTGGTGATCGGGCCGAAGCCCCCGCCCTGCAGGACCTTCTCGAACCCGTCCCGGCTCGCGCCGGCCGCCACCGCCTGCGCCTCGGACGTCGTGTAGATCGCCGAGCGGTACTGGGTACCCACGTCGTTGCCCTGGCGCATGCCCTGGGTCGGGTCGTGCCCCTCCCAGAACACCTTCAGCAGCTCGGCGTAGGAGACCTTCGCCGGATCGAACACGACCAGCACCGCCTCGGTGTGTCCGGTCTGGCCGGAACACACCTCTTCGTACGTCGGGTTGGGGGTGGACCCGCCGGCGTAGCCGACCGCGGTCGTGTAGACGCCGGGTACCTGCCAGAACGCGCGCTCCGCGCCCCAGAAGCAGCCGAGGCCGAACACGGCCGTGTCCAGCCCGTCCGGGAACGGCCCGGTGAACGAGGTGCCGAGGACGGTGTGCCGGGAATCGCCCACGAAAACCGGGCGGTCCCGGCCGGGGAGCGCCTCCTCGGGCGTGGGCAGCGTGGTCTTATGGCGACCGAAGAACATCTGTGCCACCTCCGATGAGTGTCTCCCCTGACAACCATCCAGAGCGGCCCCGCGTTCCCACAACCCGCCGGCACCCGCCGGCACCCGGCTGCATCCGGCTGCATCCGCCGGCCGCGAACTGAACCGCGGACCGGGCCACCACGCGGGCCCGGTCCGGGTGCAGTGCGTTACAGGACAGTGCGTTGCAGGACAGTGCGTCAGAGAACGAGGTCCTCCAGCATCGTGGTCACGAGCGCTGCGATCGGCGAACGCTCCGATCGGGTGAGGGTGACGTGCGCGAACAGCGGGTGGCCCTTGAGCGTCTCGATGACCGAGGCGACCCCGTCATGCCGACCGACCCGAAGATTGTCCCGCTGCGCCACGTCGTGCGTGAGCACCACGCGGGAGCCCTGCCCCAGCCGGGACAGCACGGTGAGCAGGACGCCACGCTCCAGCGACTGCGCCTCGTCCACGATCACGAAGGCATCGTGCAGCGACCGCCCGCGGATGTGGGTGAGCGGGAGCACCTCCAGCATCCCCCGGTCGACGACCTCCTCGACCACCTCCTGGGAGACCAGGGCACCGAGCGTGTCGAACACGGCCTGCGCCCAGGGCGCCATCTTCTCGTTCTCGCTGCCCGGTAGATAGCCGAGGTCCTGCCCACCGACGGCGTAGAGCGGCCGGAAGACGACGACGCGCCGATGGGCCCGGCGCTCCATCACCGCCTCCAGCCCCGCGCACAGGGCCAGCGCGGACTTGCCCGTGCCGGCCCGACCGCCGAGCGAGACGATGCCGATATCCGGATCGAGCAGCAGGTCGAGCGCCACCCGCTGCTCCGCGGAACGCCCATGCAGCCCGAAGGCGTCCCGGTCACCGCGCACCAGCCGGACCTGCTTGTCCGCCGTCACCCGGCCGAGCGCCGAGGCGCTGCCCCCCGCCGTGGTGAGCACCAGGCCGGTGTGGCACGGCAGGTCGGCAGCCTCCAGGATCTCCGTGTACTCGCGGGAGTACAGCCGGTCCAGGTCCTCCTGGGCGACGGTGAGCTCCGCCATGCCGGAGAAGCCGGTGTCCACCGGCGACAACGCCTGGTACTCCTCCGCCGGCAGGCCGAGCACCGAGGCCTTGACCCGCAGCGGAAGGTCCTTGGTGACCAGCACGACGTCCGCGCCCTCGCTGGCGAGGTTCATCGCGACGCACAGGATCCGCGAGTCGTTCGTGTCCACCCGGAACCCCGGTGGAAGCACGGCTGCGTCGGTGTGATTAAGTTCCACCCGAAGCGTTCCCCCACCCGCCAGCGGGATGGGCTGGTCGAGGCGACCGTGCCGGATGCGCAGATCATCCAGCAGGCGCAGGGCCTCCCGGGCGAACCAGCCCAGCTCCGGATGGTTCCTCTTGCCCTCCAGCTCCCCTATGACGACGAGGGGGAGCACGACATTGTGCTCCGCGAACCGCAGCAGCGCGCCAGGATCAGAAAGCAGCACGCTTGTGTCGACGACATGCGTTCGTGGCACACGCCCACCCGCTTACTCGGAGGTAGTCCGGGACCGACCCCTCCAGGGGCCGAGTACCGGCCTCCTGGTGTAGTCGCGCTTGCGGCACCGAGGGGCCTCCCGAGAGGTCCGACACCACGCCGGACCACGGCTTGAGACGCTAGGGCTCTCACGGTAGCTGCCACCTCCCAGGATGGCGACCCACTTCGGGCAACACGTTGCGTTAAGAACGGGAAACGTTTTGCCTCCTCGGGTGGCTACCGTGTCCCTTTCGGTGACATTGCGCCCCGATCGTGACGCCCCGCATCAGCCCTCCTCCCCAGGGCGCCGGCCAGCCCCCACCGGCCTTCCCCCGAGCAACACCACCCCCAGACCACAAGATCGGCGAAAGTCTCGGCCGAGCAACACCCCCGTCACGCACCCGATCCCCCACTCCGCCCCCGGAGCACCATCCACCACCAGCCCCGGCGGCGCGCTCCACCCCGCCAGCGGCGTCCCCCAGGCGATCCCCGCAACCCGCCGACAGGGATCAGCCCACCGGCGGCGTCCCCCACCTCAGTACTTGATCCCGGACCCCCGTCCCGCCACCAACCTCCAGCAACTGCGCTCCCCGCGCGGCCGAACCGCCGTGGCCGACCCGATCTGCCCAGCCAGCAGCCCGCTGACGAGCACGACCCCGCCTCGACGACGTGTTGCAGTCGGCATCAGGCCAGCAGACAATGCACAAGATTTCCAGATGATCGCGAGCCAGTAGCTGACGCCCGCGAAGTCGCGCTCCCTCCAGGGCTGATCAGCGACCCCGGCCGCAACCTCGACACCCCTCGACCGTCACGTCGCGATCCCTGCGGGGATGATCAGCGACGAGGCCCGAGAGGCCGGTGGCTTCACCTGGGACCGTTGCGATCCCTCTAGGGATGATCAGCGACGACGCGAGGTGGAGCCCTCATGCCGCGGGTGAGGTCGGTTGCGATCCCTCTAGGGATGATCAGCGACGCCAGCGCGGGTGACTTGGCCGGTCAGGCCGCGTCGTTGCGATCCCTCTAGGGATGATCAGCGACTCGAATGGCCTAGATCAATCACGTGCCGATCGGGGTTGCGATCCCTCTAGGGATGATCAGCGACCCCATAGTAAAGGTGCAGGTCAGGAGCGGGGGCGGGGGTCCTGCTGGGCGGGATCTTGCGGCGGTTCGGCGGTGATGCAACTGCGCAGGTCAGGGCCATGATCCAGCAGGGATGGGCTGGCGCGTGCAAGCGGAGTCCGGCCTGGGTATTGGCGCGGTTCCGCGGAACCGCGATCGTCGGGGGTGGCGGGGGTTGGGAGCGGGCGGCGGGGGCGGTTCCGCAGAACACCATGATCGGCGAACCCGAACCCGAACCCGAACCCGGACCCGGACCCGGAGTTGGGGTTGGGGTTGGGCGGTGTGCACGGTTCCGCGGAACATCGCGATCTTCGGCTTTGCGGAAGTGGACCGATGAGGGCGGGGCTCGAGCGTGGATGGCGACTCGCCCGCCCGCACGGCCTCGGAACCTGGAGCGACGCGGCGCCTGCCGGCGGCACCACGGAGCCGGCGGGCGGGACAGTGCGGCACCGGCGGGGCAGTGCGGCACGCGCGGGCAGTGCGGGACCGATGGGGCAGGGCAGGACCGGCGGACGTCACCACGGGTCGGCGGGCGGAGCGGGCAGTCGGGAACGGGTGGCGTCCGCCATGCCGTGGAGGTGGAAAGGCGTCACGGAGAGGTGGAAATCGGAGAAAGGGGAGCTGCGGGCACCGGGCTGGCGCAGCGGAGAAGAAGCCAGCGCGACACGGGTGGCCGGGGCGGTCGGTCGGTGCTGTCGACGATGCCATAGTCCCGAGAAGACCAGGAAAGGTTAGGGGTACCTTACCGGCCGGGATCCTTGCGGTATGGGCCGCGGAGCGATGATCGGGAACCTGCCGGCCGGTGGGATCAGGTCCGGAGCCGGAGCAAGGAATCGGGCAGCTCCGGCCGGGGACCCAGGTAACGTGAGTGCCCTTCCGGGAGCGTACGGGGTGGCCGGAAGTCTTTCGGAAACATGGTCGGGTGGCCCGGCAACATCGGGAAATCTGGATGGAACGACTGGGGCAGGATGGATCGAGCGGCACGGGACTGGACGGACCGCGATTTCCGGACGGCGGGTGGGCCGTCGGGCACCGATTCTCCGGCCGATCGGCCCTGGCGCCCGCTTGACGAAAATCCACCGACCAGTCGCGGATGTTGCAGGAAATCCCCGCGGCGACACGCACAGGAACCCGTGAAACATGCGGACTGCCGGGCACAGAGAGCGGCGGAGCGGGTCCGTTTTCCGGTCGAATGCGGGCCCGCCGGCCACGTCACAGCGGGCACTCGAGTACGTGCGCCGCACACGGAAACCGTGACGGAGCGCAATCGCCCGCGGGGCCGGGCGGGGCAGACGTCCAGCGGGGAACCGGGCTGGGGGCGGACGCACGACGGCCCGCGTCGGGCGGGGGAACCGCCCGGCGCGGGCCGGGGTGACGCTGGTGTCGCGGGTCAGCCGTCGAGGCGGCTGACCAGGGCCTCATGCTCGGCCCAGAGAGCGGCGGGGAGCCGGTCGCCGAACGTCTGGTAGTGCTCGGGGATCAGCTCGGCCTCCTGCTTCCAGACGTCGATGTCGACCGTCAGCAGGGCGTCCAGGTCGGCCTCGTCGATCTGGAGGCCATCGGTCGGCAGGGCGTCCCTGGTCGGCAGGACACCAAGCGGGGTCTCCACGCCGTCGGCGTGGCCCTCGAGGCGGCCGACGATCCAGGCCAGGACGCGGCTGTTCTCGCCGAAGCCGGGCCAGAGGAACTTGCCCTCCGGGCTCTTGCGGAACCAGTTCACGTAGTAGATCCGGGGCAGCTTCGCCTGATCGGCCTTCTGGCCGACCTCAAGCCAGTGGGCGAAGTAGTCGGCCATGTTGTAGCCGCAGAACGGGAGCATCGCGAACGGGTCGCGGCGCAGCTTGCCGATCGCGCCGGCCTGTGCGGCGGTCGTCTCGGAGGCGACGATCGAGCCGAAGAAGACCCCGCGCCGCCAGTCGGGCGCCTCGGTGACCAGCGGAACCGCGGTCGCCCGGCGACCGCCGAACAGGATCGCCGAGATCGGCACGCCCTTCGGGTCCTGCCACTCGGAGGCGATGGTCGGGCACTGCCCGGCGGGGACGGTGAAGCGGGCGTTGGGGTGCGCGGCAGGCTCGGTGGACTCGGGGGTCCAGTCGCGGCCCTTCCAGTCGGTGAGGTGCCCCGGGGCCTGCTTGGTCAGCCCCTCCCACCAGATGTCGCCGTCGTCGGTGCGGGCCACGTTCGTGAAGACCGTGTTGCCCCACAGCGTCTTGATCGCGTTCGGGTTCGTCTCCTCGCCCGTGCCGGGGGCGACACCGAAGAAGCCGGCCTCGGGGTTGACGGCGTAGAGCCGGCCGTCCTCACCGAACCGCATCCACGCGATGTCGTCACCGACAGTCTCCGCCTGCCACCCGGGAAGGGTGGGAATAAGCATCGCCAGGTTGGTCTTTCCGCAGGCCGACGGGAAGGCCGCGGCAATGTAGTGAACCTTGCCCGCGGGCGACGTCAGCTTGAGGATGAGCATGTGCTCGGCGAGCCAGCCCTCATCGCGCGCCATGACGGACGCGATGCGCAGTGCATAGCACTTCTTGCCGAGCAGTGCGTTACCACCATAACCCGATCCGTAGGACCAGATCTCGCGGGTCTCCGGGAAATGAGTGATGTACTTCGTCGTGTTGCACGGCCACGGAACGTCAGCCGCACCGGACTCCAGCGGAGCGCCAAGTGAATGCACCGCCGGAACAAAGAAGCCATCTTCACCGAGTTGTTCGAGAGCGGGCGCTCCCATACGGGTCATGGTGCGCATGGAAATGACGACGTAAGGCGAGTCGGTGATTTCCACCCCGAGCGCCGAAATATGCGATCCGAGCGGACCCATGCAGAATGGCACGACATACATCGTGCGACCGCGCATGGAGCCCTCGAACAGGCCCTGGAGCTTGACCCGCATCTCCGCCGGGTCCATCCAGTTGTTCGTGGGGCCGGCGTCCTCGGCCTTCTCGGAGCAGATGTAGGTGCGATCCTCGACCCGGGCCACGTCGTTGGGATCCGAGGCGGCGTAAAAGCTGTTGGGACGCTTTTCGTCGTTCAGTCGGACGACGGTCCCCTTCTCGATCAGGAGACTGGTCAGCCGGTCGAACTCGGCCTCCGATCCGTCGCACCACTCAACCCGTTCCGGCTGGGTGAGTTCGGCGATCTCACGCACCCAGGCGACCAGCCTGGCGTGCTTCGTCGGGGCCGCTTCCAGCCCCGGAATCTGTGCCGCGGTCGTCACAGCTCACACCTCCGGTCGAGTCGAACCCGCCGCGTTCTCGCCCCGTATGCAGGTGCCGACTTCAGTACTCGAACGTTCTCGTTCACGCGCTGACAAAACCCGCGGTACAGGGGCAGTTCGAGGTCGCGTTCAGGATCATTAGACTGTACCGCGCGTTCCCCCCGCAGTCGCGCGATAGCGAGTGGACAGAAGCGTCGGATCCATCACGCACCGGTACGGACGGACCGCCGCCGGGTGACTCCGTCTCGTGGCTGCCGGAAGCCTCGGGTTATCGTCCTGGGCGTGGCTTCCCTCACGCAGCAGCCCGCCGGGCCTCCGCAGGCGGACGGCCCCGCCCACCCTCGTGACCTGGTGCGACCACGCATGCGGGGATGGCTACATGCCGGGGCATTCCCCGTAAGCCTTGCACTGGGTCTCCTTGCCGTCGCGCTGGCCACCACGCTCCGTGCCCGACTGGGGATCGCGATATACGCCCTGAGTATTGCGGCGCTGTTCGGAACGAGCGCTCTCTACCATCGCACGATGTGGTCGACGTCACGTTCTCGAGCGCGCATGAAACGCCTCGACCATTCAATGATCTTTGTTTTCATCGCTGGGACTTATACACCATTTGCCCTCCTTGGGATGCCGGCGCGCACAGCTCGCGTGGTCCTGGCCGTGGTGTGGGGCGGAGCCGCGCTCGGCGTGGCCATCCGGATGCTGTGGCTGCACTCCCCCCGGTACCTGACCGTGCCGCTGTACATCGCCCTCGGCTGGGTCGCCGTCTTCGTCATCCCGCAGCTCGCCCACCGGGCCGGGATCGCCTCGATGGTCCTGCTACTGGTCGGCGGCGTCTGCTACAGCCTCGGTGCCGTCGTCTACGCCGCGCGGCGACCGGACCCGGCCCCGGCGACCTTCGGCTACCACGAGGTGTTCCACGCCTTCACCCTCGTCGCCGCGGTCTGCCACTACATCGCCCTGATGTTCGCGATCTACTAGCCCACCCACTTCGGGGCGGAGAGCGTCAGCGGCCGGAGCCGGGGCCGGGGCCTTCGGAACGGATCTTCTCGACCTGTTCGAGGGCTTCACGAAGCTGGCGCAGCCAGGTGTCGGAGTTGTCCCCGACCAGCCGCACGCACCAGGCCAGCGCCTCGCTGCGGCTGCGCGCCACGCCCGATTCGACGAGCGTGTCCAGCACCTGACGCTCCGGCTGGCGCAGGCGCGTCATCACCGGCACGGACAGCACGGTGAACAGCTCACTGGCCGCGCCGGCGGTCGCCCCCCACGCGACCTTGCGCCCATAGCGCCGCTCGGCCTCGGCGGCGATGGCGATCCGCTCGTCCCGGGTGCGCTCGCGGAACCGACGGATCAGGGCGGTGGCCTCCGGGTCACGCCCGGCCGGCAACTCCACCCCACCGGAGTGAGGGGTACCGGGCTGGGGCGACCCGGGCTCGGGGGGTCCGGACAGCGCAGGTCCGGGCAGAGGGCCACCGGACAGCGGGGCGCCGGGCAGAGGGGCGCCGGACAGCGGAGGTCCGGACAGCGGGGCGCCGGATCGGCGGGGTTCCTCGGAGGGGAGCTCCCCGACGACGGTGATCTCGTCCCGGTCGACGACCACGGCCGGCGGGCCGGTGAACCACCCGGCGGGGATGTGGGCCGCGAACCAGTCCGGCGCGTCATGCGCCGGCACCGACTCCGCCCGATCCCCCGGCCTGCCATAGCCACGCCCACGCGGACCGGACATACGAGTCTCCTCAGGTCCCCCGGTCGGACCCGCGGGCGGGCCCGACCTGCCGAACTGGTCCGGAGCCGTGGCCCCGCCGGGGTGCGCGCCGACGCACCCCGCCGACGATTACACGCTTACCCGCTCACGAGTGAAAGTGCCTTGGGCCTCAGGTGGCGACCTTCACGCCGAGCTGACGCCGGACCTCTTCCGCGGTATGCGCGGGCAGCTCGCAGACGAAGTCGCGGCACACGTACACCCCCGGGGCGCCCCGCCCGGTGACCAACGGCCCGCTGGTCACCACGACGGCACCCGGCGCGGTGCCCAGCCGGGCAAGCCGTTCCAGGGCCGGACTGTCCACCACGGCGACCTCCGCGGGCCCGGCGAGCAGCGCCTCGGCGACCGCGCCGGCCCAGCCGGCGAACCGGGCGTCGCGCGACAGCAGCGGCGCGAATCGGGCCACGGTCGCCTCGGCGGTGGCCCGATGCTCGGCCGAGCCGGTCAGGGCCGCGTAGATGAGCAGGGCACCTGCCACCGCGGCCTGGCCCGACGGGGTCGCCGAATCCGAGTCGTCGCGGGGGCGGCGCAGGAGCGCCTCCGCATCGTCCGCGGTGTCGAAGAAGCCACCGTCCGGCGCGGCGAACCGGGTCCGGACCACGTCGAGCAGCTCGCCGGCCAGGGTCAGCCACTCCGGATCGCCGGTGACCTGGTGCAGGGTGAGCAGCCCCTCGGCGACGTCGCCGTAGTCCTCCAGCACGCCGGCATTCGTCCCGACCCGGCCGTCCCGGCTGGTCCGCCGCAGCCGGCCCGCCACGAGATGGACGTCGCGCAGCAGCACGGCCGCGTCCTCGGCGGCTGCGATCCAGGCCGGCTCGTCGAGCAGCGCGCCGGCTTCGGCGAGGGCGGCGATGGCCAGCCCGTTCCACGCGGCGACCACCTTGTCGTCCCT
>NZ_JAMQQF010001120.1 GCF_023716945.1 Frankia sp. AiPs1
GCTGTGGTGGCTGTTCGTGCTGCCGGCAGCCGCGGCGGCGGGCGGCTCCCGCGCCGGACTGGCGGGTTACCTCGCCGGGGTAGCCGGCCGGGTGGTCGCCGCCCGGCGCACCGGGGGCCGCAGCTGGCCGGACGCCGCCGCCCATCCCGTCTCGGTCGGCCTGCTGGGCTACCTGACGGCGCTGTCGTGGTGGCGGCGGCGGCGCGGCACCGCGACCTGGAAGGGCCGACCGGTCACCGCGTCCCCGCCGCAGCACGGCCCTCGGCACGGCCCGCGGGCCGGTCCGTAGAGTCCACAGGCGTGGCCCGGGTGGTGGTGATCGGCGCCGGGGTGGGTGGGCTGGCCGCCGCGGCCCGCCTGGCCGCCGCGGGGCATGATGTCACCGTCTGCGAGCAGTCGTCGCGAGTGGGCGGGAAGCTCGACTGGTACGAGCGAGCCGGCTTCGGCTTCGACACCGGGCCGTCCCTGCTGACCATGCCCGCCGTGTTCGAGGACCTGTTCGCCGCGACCGGCGGGCCGTTGCGCGCCGAGCTGGACCTTCGCCGCCTCGACCCGATCGCCTCCTACCGGTTCGCCGACGGCACGACGCTGGCCGCGCACGCGGATGACGACGCCTTCGCCGCCGAGCTCGACGAGCGTCTCGGCGGCGGCGCCGGCGACGACTGGCGACGCCTGGCCGACCGGGCGGCGCGGGTCTTCGACGCCGCCGAGACGCCGTTCCTGTCCAGCCC
>NZ_JAMQQF010001121.1 GCF_023716945.1 Frankia sp. AiPs1
GGTGGTGGGCGCGGTGTTGTGGTCCCCAGCCGTCGCGCCGCTCAGGCCACCCTGCCCGCCGGGCAGGGGGACCTCACCGACCGCCGACGCGGTGGCGTGGGCGGGTCCGCCGTGAGCATGCACGAGCAGTCCGATGACCATCAGCGCGGCCACGATCACGGCGCCGGCCGCGGCCACGGCGGTGATCAACCGCGCCCGCCGCCGGCCGTCCGGGCCGGGATCGTCGTCGTAACCTGCGGCGGCGGCCAGCACCAGGTCCAGCGGCTCGGTCGCCGGGCCGGACAGCACGGCGACCGGCTCCGGCTCCGGCGTCGGCGTGGGCGTCCACGTCGGCTTCGGCTTCGTCGTCGCGCCGATTCCGGGCATCGGTCCGCCCGGAATCGTGGACCTGCCCGAGGGGACGGATCCGCCCAAGGGCACGATCTCGCGCGAGGGGACGGATCCGCCCGAGCGCACGGGTTCACCCGAGGGCGCCGATCCGCCCGGCGGCCGGGACGAGCCGGGGGTGGTCGGGGCCCGATCGGACGCGACGCGGACTCCCCCGCCGGGCACCGGCTCGGGCCGTGCGATCGCCAACCCCGTCGCAAAGCCCGGTCTTCTTCCCGCCCCCATTCCCGCCGCCGCGGATCCGGACCCCGACCTCGCCACCGACGCGGATCCGGGCCCCGACCTCGCCACCGACGGCGACGCCGACGCCCCCGGCACGGGGCCGGCCGCCGACGCCGACGC
>NZ_JAMQQF010001122.1 GCF_023716945.1 Frankia sp. AiPs1
GGCCTCGCCGGCGGCGCCGCGGCCGCGCCGGGCGGGGTCGTGCTGGACCTGGCCGGGATGAACCGCATCCGCGAGCTGTCCGTCGACGACGCCGTCGCCGTCGTCGAACCGGGCGTGATCACCGCCGACCTCGACGCCGCCGCCCGCGAGGCCGGCCTGTGCTACGCGCCGGACCCGGCGAGCGCGGCGATCTCCACGATCGGCGGGAACATCGCCACCAACGCCGGCGGGCTGCGCTGCGCCAAGTACGGCGTGACCCGCGAGTCGGTGCTGGGCCTCGACGTCGTCCTCGCCGACGGCGAGCTGATCAGCACCGGGCGGCGCACCGTCAAGGGCGTCGCCGGCTACGACCTGACCGGCCTGTTCGTCGGCTCCGAGGGCACCCTCGGCGTCGTCGTCGGCGCGACCGTGCGGCTGCGCCCGACGCCGCGGGCCACCGTCACCCTCGCCGCCTTCTTCGACACCCTCGCCGCCGCGGTCGACGCGGTCACCGCCCTGGGCGCCGCCGGGATCGTCCCCGCCGTCGCCGAGCTGCTCGACGCCCGTACCGTGCGGGCCGTCGACGCCGCCACCGGCAGCGACCTGGCCGCCCACGGGGAGGTGTTCCTGCTTGTCCAGACCGACGGGTCGGGCGCCGCCGAGGAGGCCGACGCCGCCGAGGCGGTCCTTACCGAACGGGCCCGGCTGGTGCGGCGCTCCGCCGACGAGGCGACCGCGCAGACGC
>NZ_JAMQQF010001123.1 GCF_023716945.1 Frankia sp. AiPs1
GGGGCGGCGATGCCGGCGGGGGCGGCGGTGCCGGTCGCGGCGGTGCCGCTCGGCCGGTCGCCCACCTGCCAGACCGTCCCGTGCCGGGCGTCGGTGAACAGCACTCCCCCGCCGCCCGGGGCCGGCGTGAGGCTGGTGATGTCGGCGTCGTCGAGGCCGCGGTCGACGACAGTCCTGATCGTTCCGTTCTCGACGACGTGGATGCGGGCGTGCCCGTCGGCGTACGACAGGACGAACACCCGGCCGGCGGCGTCGACCGCGACGCTGTAGGCGTTGTCCAACGGGACGGCGCTCGCCCGGTCGGTGCCGTCGTAGCGGCGTTCGTGGGCCGCCCGGTGCCCGCGGGCGGTGGCGGCGCCATTGCCGGCGACGAGCTGTGCCGCGCTCGTGCGGTAGTCCCCCGATCCGGTCGCGGGATCGATCTTCCAGACCTGGCCGGCGTAACCGGTGGTGAAGTACAGGACCCCGGCCGGGCTCACCGCCACGTCGGTCGGCGTGCCGATCAGCGCGCCGACGTCCTTCGGCCCGGCCGCGCCGCCCGCCGGGCAGATCGTCGCCGGCGCCACCGTCTTGCCGCGGTCGGCCGCCCCCGCCAGCACCCGGTCCACCGTCTCCGCCGACGGCCGCCCCGCCACGGTCTCAACCCGCCACGGCTGCCCGGCCGGCCGGTAGACCCGGCGGACGACGCAGTTCCACTCGTCGGCGACGAAGACGGACCCG
>NZ_JAMQQF010001124.1 GCF_023716945.1 Frankia sp. AiPs1
GGTGTCGGCGGCGCCGACGGTGGGCATTTCGGTGGCGCGGGGTGAGTGGGCGGCGTCCCGTCCTCCCTCGGCCGGGCGCCGACGCCGCGGCGGACGGTGAGTGCCGGCACGTGCACCCGCGGCACGCCAGGCCAACCCGTCGGGCGCGTTCGGCGCTGCCGGGCGGCAATATGGGTGCATGCAGATCTCCGCTCGCGCCGACTATGCGCTGCGCGCACTACTGACGTTGGCGGCGAGTGACGGTCAGCTCGTCAAGGGCGAGTCGCTGGCCCTGGCGCAGGATCTGCCGCTGCGCTTCCTCGAGAACATCCTGACCGATCTGCGCCGGGCCGGGCTGGTCCAGAGCCGCCGGGGGGCCGACGGGGGCTATCAGCTGGGCCGACCCGCAGACCAGATCACGGTCGCCACGGTGATCCGGGTGACCGACGGCCCGCTCGCGAGCGTGCGCGGGCGCCGCCCCGAGGACGCCTGCTACGAGGGCGCGGCCAAGAACCTGCAGGATGTCTGGATCGCCGTCCGGGTCAACCTGCGCCGCGTCCTGGAGAACGTGACCCTCGCCGAGGTCGCCGGCGGCCGCCTGCCGGAGATCGTCACCGCCCTCGGCAAGGATCCCGATGCCTGGACGACTCGCTAGCGAATCGGCGGGCGCTCACGACGCGCCCGGCAGCGCGCGGGTGGCTGTGGCGGGCGGCAGGCCGGCCCCGAGGCGCGCCCGCTG
>NZ_JAMQQF010001125.1 GCF_023716945.1 Frankia sp. AiPs1
CCAGCGCCCCGGCGACCGCGTCGACCCGGGCGTTCTCGGCGATGACGAAGCGGGCACGGCGCAGCGCCACCGGGTCGAGGCGGCTGGCGGCGTCCGGCGGCAGGGTGTCGAGGTCGCGCAGCGCCGGCACCCCCAGCGCCCGCGCGGCCCGCTCGCACTCGGCCCGCCGATCGGCGTAGGCGCTCGTGACGAGCTCGCGGCGCGAGCCGGTGTCGATGACGACGACGGCGAGCCCGGCCGGCAGCGGCACCGGTGTGACGCTCAGCGTCCGGCAGTCGATGCGCAGGGCGTGGCCGGCGATCCCCCCGACGCAGGCGAGCTGGTCGAGCAGGCCGGTGGCGGCGCCGACCCAGGCGTTCTCCGCCCGCTGGGCGAGCCGGGCGAGCTCCGTCGGCGCCGGGACCGCGCCGGCGAGGTGGGTGCAGGCCACGGCGACGGCGAGTTCCAGGGCCGCCGAGGAGGACAGGCCGGCACCCAGCGGGATGTCGCTGGCAAGCGCACCCTGCCAGGGCACGAGGCCGCCCCCGGCAAGCCGGCCGGCCTCGGGGAGCTGGCCGAACACGGCGAGCTGGACTGCCACGCCCTGCACGTACCGGGCCCAGCCGGTCGCGCGGGCCGACGGCGGCGTGTCCGCGGCCGGCGGCGGCAGCCCGATGACGGCGGGTGTCGGGTCCTGTTCGGACACCAGCCGCAGATGTGCACCGGCGGCGAT
>NZ_JAMQQF010001126.1 GCF_023716945.1 Frankia sp. AiPs1
GCGGCCGACGCGGCAACGGCCGGCACGGCGGGGCTCTGGTCGGACACGATGACGCGGAACCCGGCGGCGCTCTGGTTGGCGAGCCCGGCCAGGGTCACCGCCAGCGCCGCCGGCCGCCCGCAGGTCGGGATGAGCACGTCCAACCCGCCGGTGACGTCCAGTCCGCCGGTGACGTCCGGTCCGCCTGTCACGGCAGGGCCGCCCCGCGCCGGATGCGGCCGAGCAGGTCCGACGTCGACCGGTCCGCGACGTAGTCGACGAAACGCACCTCGCCGCCCAGCGCCCGGACCAGCGGCGCCTCGGCGAGCATCGACTCGGTGTAGTCGCCGCCCTTGACGTAGACGTCGGGCCGCAGCGCGCGCAGGAGCCGCGCCGGGGTGTCGTCGTCGAACACGGCGACGTGGTCGACGACGGCCAGGGCGGTGAGCACCGCGAGCCGGTCGGCCAGCCCGTTGATCGGGCGGTCCGGGCCCTTGAGCCGCCGCACGCCGACGTCGCTGTTGACGGCGACGACGAGGACGTCGCCGAGTCGCCGGGCGGCGTGCAGGTAGGCGATGTGGCCGGCGTGGACGACGTCGAAGCAGCCGTTGGTGAACACGATCCGCCGGCCCTGGCAGCGGTGCGCGGCGACCGCGTCGGCAAGCGCTGCGGCGTCCAGGACCGCCCCGCCGACCCAGCCGGATCCCCCGCCGCTCGCGCACGCGGTGCC
>NZ_JAMQQF010001127.1 GCF_023716945.1 Frankia sp. AiPs1
ACGCGGCTCCGCGACGGCCCGCCAGCCCGGTGGCCGGCAGCTCAGCGGCCGGCAGCTCAGCGGCGAGGTGCTCGTCGACGCCAAGGCCCTGCACGACGAGCTGGGCTCGGCGCTGGCGCCGCTGCTGCTAGACGTCCGCTGGGCACTCGGCGACCCGCACGGTCACGACCACTACCGCGAGGGTCACCTGCCGGGCGCCGTCTTCGTCGACCTCGACACCGAGCTCGCCGCCGCCCCGGGTGGTACCGCCGGGCGCCATCCGCTGCCCGAACTCGCCGACCTGCAGCGCGCCGCCCGATCCTGGGGCCTGACCGCCGGGCGCCCCGTCGTCGTCTACGACGACAACGGCGGGCTGTCCGCCGCCCGGGCGTGGTGGCTGCTGCGCTGGGCCGGCGTCGCCGACGTCCGCATCCTCGACGGGGCGCTCGGCGCCTGGCGCGACGCCGGCCTGCCGATCGAGACCGGGGAGATCATCCCGCTGCCCGGCGACATCGTGCTCGAGCCGGGCCACCTGCCCGTCCTCGACGCCGACACCGCCGCCGCGGTGGCCCGCGAGGGGATCCTGCTCGACGCCCGCGCGCCCGAGCGGTACCGCGGCGAGGTGGAGCCGGTCGACCCGCGCGCCGGCCACATCCCGGGGGCGGTCAGCGCGTCGACGGGGGACAACCTCGACGCCGCCGGCCGGTTCCTGCCCGCCGCGGAGC
>NZ_JAMQQF010001128.1 GCF_023716945.1 Frankia sp. AiPs1
GTCCGAACCGCGGCCAGGCCGCGGCGACCGGCAGCAGCAGGACGATGTGCTGTTTGCTGGCCAGCGCGACGGCGAGGGCGACGACTGCCGCGAGCCCCTGGCCGCCCCGGACGGCCAGCACCATGGCGGCGAGGCAGGCGACGAGCAGCGGCTCGGTCCACGACTGCTGCAACGCGTACATCGACTCGGGAAAGATGACCACCAGCAGTGGCAGCACGGCGACCGGGACCGCCCGCCCGTCCCCGCCAGCCCGGCCTGCCCCGCCGCCGCGGACCGCCGCGTCCCCGCCGCGCGGCCCGGTAACGAGACCACGCGTGCAGATGGCTGCCACCGCGAGCGCCAGGAGCAGGCCGTAGCGGACGTCGCCGAGCAGCAGCCGCGACGGCAGGAGCAGCACCGAGGTCAGCGGCAGGTAGGGATAGACGTCGAACAGGCCGTCGACGGGGTAGGCGGTCCGGCTCGGCGCCCACTGCTGGCGGTACATGTCCGCACCGTGCGCCAGCCCCGAGGTGGAGACCTGCAGCAGGTGGAACACGTCGATGCGGGGAGCGGGCGCCGCCCGGATGGTGGCCACTCCCGCGGCCACGGCCAGGCCGAGCACGAGCCAGAACAGCGCGGGCGAGCCGAGCACCCGTCGCGCCGCGGCAGGACCCGCCCGCCCCAAGGCCAGCCGACCCCGGGTCAGCCGACCCCGGGCCGCC
>NZ_JAMQQF010001129.1 GCF_023716945.1 Frankia sp. AiPs1
ACCTCGCTGCTCACACCGCCCGACGGGCCGCCCAGCCGCCCGGAACCCGCCCGCCCAGACTCAGCCCGCCCAGAGCCCGCCCGCCCAGAGCTCGCCCGCCCAGGGCCCGCCCGCCCAGGGCCCGCCCGCTCAGACTCAGCCTGCGCTCCCGGCGCCGAACGCCGCGGGCTCTGCTCCTCGTCCGCCATCCGCCCACTCCCACCGAACTCGTCAGCTTCCGACTTCCCTGGCGAGCAGGCTAGGCATGGGGTCCGACAGAAATTGGCACACAGTGTGCGAGCAGGTCGTCTACGCGCACAACCTGGACCCGGGATGGGCGCCGCGACAGCCGTCGGTGCCCGCCCTACCACCCCGAAGGAAGCTCGTAGCGGGCCTGCCACTCGGCGCCCGCCCAGGTGGAACGCAGGAACGGCGCGGACAGGACGAGCAACACGCCAACGCATGACCGACTCAAACCGGCTGGACACGGGGCGCACATCTGCTGGTGATCAGGAAATGGCGGTGCGATCTGTACGGTCTCCGGGCTCAGAGCGTGCAGAACGTACCGCGACTGGCCAAGCCGGAGGCGCGGGGCCGCGGCGTTCGAACAGGAAAGCGGCGTGGGGGGGGGGGGGGGCGGCCCCCCCCCCCCCCCCCCCAAAACCCATTTCCTGAGCGGTTTGTCGGGTTAGGGGGGGGGGGGTCGGGGGGCGTTTTGA
>NZ_JAMQQF010000112.1 GCF_023716945.1 Frankia sp. AiPs1
ATCTACCGGCGGTTCCGGGTGGACCGCCTGGTCTCCGACCGCACCATCCAGGACGAGGTCCGCGCCCTCGGCGGCGGGCTGGCCGTCCCGCCCGCCCCCCCCGCCGCCGCGTCCGCCTGGCGAGCCAGCTCGGTGGCCCAGCCGAGATCGTCCGTCGGGTCGGCGGGCTCGGCCGCCCCGGCGACCTGGGCGATCCGCGCGGCCACCCGCCCGAGCTCGGCCGTCGCGACCGCCAGCCCGTCGCGGCTGATCTTGGCGTGGTCGCGCAGCCACTGCTCGGTGAACTCGAAGCGGCTGACGTGGAACAGCGTCTTGAGCAGCTTCTCCCGGTCGTCGTGCCCGGCCTGGAGGAAATCGGCGAACCGTCCCTGCGGCAACATGATGACCTGGAAGAACTGGTCGTGGGTCATCCCCAACAGCAGGCCGATCTCATGCCCGACGTCCTGGGGGCGGGTGGCGATGGTGTCCCAGCCGTCGGCGGTGTGCCGGTCCAGCCGGGCGCTGGGATGGGTCCGGGTGGTGCCGCCACCGCGGCGGGGCCGGTCCCAGGCCGGGCTGCGAGTGATCCGGAAGCGCCCGGCCGAGACCGAGAACTCCAGGCTCACCTCCGGTCGGACCGAGGCGTCGGCGTGGTGAGAGCGCAGGTCCGGGCCGCCGGCGATCTTGCCACGCATGCCGGGGACCTCGCCGAACAGCGCGAAGCCGATCGCGTCGAGCAACGTCGTCTTGCCCCCGCCGGTCTCCCCGCACAGCAGCAACAGGCCGCCGCCGCTCACCCGGTCGACGTCGACGTCGACCCGGTCCGGGAAGGCCCCGAACGCCTCCAACCGCAGCCGGTGGGGCCGCATCAGGCCGCCTCCTCGGCGATCCGGGCCGCGTCGAGGGCCTCGGTGAGCAGCGCCCGTTCCCGCGGCGACGGATCGCTGCGCACGTGCGCCACGAACGCCGTGGTGATCTCCAGGTCGGTCCGGCCGCGGGTCCGTTCGCCGAAGCTGCGCTCGTCGGCCGCGCCGGCCGGTGGTTCGTGGGCGAGGCGCAGCGCGTGCGGGAAGCGCCGTTGCAAGGTCGCCATCGCGTCGCCCGGTCGGACCGGATCGGTGAGCACCGCCGAGACGAAGTCCCGTTCGTGGGCGGCGAAGGGCGCGGCGGTCAGCAGCTCGTGCAGGGTCCCGCGCAGCACCGCCATCCGCCGTTCGGTGGGCACCTCGACGCCGCGAACCGCGCGGACCCCGTCGCGGCCGACGTCCACCAGCAGGGAGGCCTTGCGGTCGGCGGCCTCCGAGAAGGAGAAGGCCAGCGGGGAGCCGCTGTAGCGCACGGCGGGCGTGATCGCCTGGGGGCGGTGCAGATGACCGAGCGCGGTGTACGTGATGCCGTCGAACAGGCTCGACGGCACGTTGCCGATCCCACCGACGGAGATGTCGCGTTCGCTGTCGCTGCCCGCGCCGCCGGTGACCCAGGCGTGCGCGAGGACGACGCTGCGGGCGCCCGGATGGCCGGCGAGGTCGGCCCGTACGGCGCGCATGGCGCGGCGCATCGTCGCCGCCTGCGAGTACGCGGCCGCGCCGGACGGGTTCCCGCCGGTCAGTTCCAGGCCGGCCTGTTCTCCGCCGGACAGGTCTCCGCCGGACAGGTCTCCGCCGAACAGGTCTCCGCCGATCAGGTTCGCGTCGGCGGGCCTACCCGTCTGCGTCGCGGGCAGCAGCGCGTGCGCGGTCGCCGGCTCCAGGTAGGGGATCGCGTAGATCCGCACGGGGCCGTCGGCGTCCTCGACGATGACGGGGACGCCCACCGCGGCCGGGTCCGTCCTGATCCGGATCCGCGGGTCGAGCAGGCCGGACTTGTCCCCCAGGCGGCGCGCGGCGTCGTGGTTGCCGCTGATGGCCACGACCCGGGTGCCCGCGTCGCGCAGCCGCGACAGGGCCTCGTCGAACAGCTCCAGCGCGCGCACCGGCGGGATGGCGCGGTCATGTACGTCGCCGCCGACGAGGACCACATCGACGGACTCCGCTCGGACGACCTCGACGAGATGGTCGACGAACGCGGCCTGGGCCGGCAACAGGTCATGGCCGTGCAGGCCGCGGCCGAGATGCCAGTCGGAGGTGTGCAGGGCGAGCATGCGAGCACCGTAGGCAGGCGCCCGCGACCGGTCGGCACGGGGGTCCGGCCTGGTCGTGGCGTCGGGCCGGCGGGCAGCCAGAACGCCCGATTCGTCACCGGTCGGCGCGGGGCGGCCGCGAGTGTCGCCCCGCGCCGGTAGCCTCAGGGCAGTGGGTTGCGCCGCGGCGCCCGCACTTACGGAGGATCCGGCATGATCACCTCTGCGGAGGCTGTCCGAGACGTGGCAGTGCGCGCGAAGGCGGCGGCGGCCCTGCTGGCCCCGGTGAGCCGCGGGGAGAAGGACCGGGTCCTGCTCGCGATGGCCGAGGCGATCCTCGCCCGCTCCGCCGAGATCCTCGCCGCCAACGCCGAGGATGTCGAGGCCGCGCAGGCGGCGGGGACGCCCGGTGCCATGGTCGACCGGCTCACCCTCACCGAGGCCCGCCTGGCGAGCATGGCCGACGGGCTGCGTCAGGTCGCCACGCTGGACGATCCGGTCGGCGAGGTCGTGCGCGGCCGGGTGCTGCCCAACGGCATGGAGCTGCGGCAGGTCCGCGTCCCGCTCGGCGTCGTGGGGATCATTTACGAGGCGCGGCCGAACGTCACCGTGGACGCCGCGGGGCTGTGCCTCAAAAGTGGCAACGCGGTGCTGCTGCGCGGCAGCGCCTCCGCGGTGCGGTCCAACACCGCCCTGGTGGCGGTCCTGCGCGACGTCGCCGCGGCGGGTGGCCTGCCGGCCGACGCGGTCCAGCTCGTCCCCGGCCTCGACCACGATTCCGTCAAGCACCTGATGCGCCTGCGCGGGCTCGTCGACGTGCTCATCCCCCGTGGCGGGGCCGGGCTCATCCGGGCGGTGGTCGAGGAGTCGACCGTGCCGGTCATCGAGACCGGGGTCGGCAACTGCCACGTCTACGTCGACGTCGACGCCGATCTCGACCAGGCGCTTGCGATCACTGTCAACGCCAAGACCCACCGGGTCTCGGTCTGCAACTCGGCGGAGACGCTGCTGGTCCACCGCGCCGTGGCGGACCGTTTCCTGCCGCGGGTCCTGGCCGCGTTGCACGACGCCGACGTCGCCGTGCACGGGGACGAGGCCGTCTGCGCGGCGGACCCGCGCGCCGTGCCCGCCACCGAGGACGACTGGGCCGCCGAGTACCTGTCGCTCGACATGGCCGTGCGCGTCGTGGACTCGCTCGACGACGCGGTCGCGCACATCCGCCGCTGGGGCAGCGGGCACACCGAGGCGATCGTCACCCGCTCGCTCGGCGCCTCCCGGCGCTTCATCACGAGCTGCGACTCGGCGGCGGTGATGGTGAACGCCTCGACCCGGTTCACCGACGGGGAGCGGTTCGGCATGGGCGCCGAGATCGGCATCTCCACCCAGAAGCTGCACGCGCGGGGACCGATGGGCCTGCCCGAGCTGACCTCGACGACCTGGGTCGGCGTCGGCGACGGTCATCTCGTGAGCTGACCGATCCCGGCGGCGACCGGGGGCGCCGCGGTCGCCGGCACGCCGCACGGCGTTCGCCCGTCAGGGCCGGACCAAAGCCGCGGGCGGGGCGTAGTCGCCCGTCTGGGGCTTCATCCTGGCACTATGGACGTGGCGATGCTTGACACGGGGACGGAAGGTGGCCATGTCGCTTCAGGAACACGCTTTCGCCGACGTCGCGGACGTGCGGGAACGCCTCCGTGGAACCGGATACCTCGCGGACGAGGCGATCGCCACCACGGTCTTCCTTGCCGACCGGCTGCGTAAACCGCTGCTCGTGGAGGGCCCGGCAGGAGTCGGCAAGACCGAGCTCGCCAAGGCCCTGGCCACCTCCGTCGGCGCCGAGCTGATCCGTCTGCAGTGCTACGAGGGCCTCGACGAGGCCCGCGCGCTGTACGAGTGGAACTACAAGAAGCAGCTCCTGCGCATCCAGGCCGGTTCCGGCGAAGGCGCCGCGGAGGGCTGGCAGCAGGCCCACGACGACATCTTCAGCGAGGAGTTCCTGCTGTCCCGGCCGTTGCTGACGGCGATTCGTCGCGAGGAGCCGACGGTGCTGCTCATCGACGAGACCGACAAGGCCGACGTCGAGGTGGAGGGCCTGCTGCTGGAGGTGCTGTCCGACTTCCAGGTGACGATTCCCGAGCTTGGGACGATCAGCGCGACCCAGCGCCCGTTCGTCATCCTCACCTCGAACGCGACCCGGGAGCTGTCCGAGGCGCTCAAGCGGCGCTGCCTCTACCTCAACCTGGACTATCCCTCGGCCGAGCGGGAGAAGGAGATCGTCCTCTCCCGGGTTCCGGAGCTGCCGGAGAAGCTCGCCGAGTCGCTGGTCCGGATCGTGCGCGCGCTGCGGGCGATGGAGCTGAAGAAGGCGCCGTCCATCGCCGAGACCATCGACTGGGCGCAGACGATCCTCGCGCTCGGCTTCGACACCTTCGACGAGGCGGCCGTCGCCTCCACCCTCGGCGTGGTGCTCAAGCACGCCAGCGACCAGGCCAGGGCCATCGGCCACCTCAAGCTCACCGCGAACTAAGGGGGCGCCGGCATGAGCCTGCTGGACCGCACCGTCGAGTTCACCGCCGCCCTGCGCCGGGCCGGCGTCCCGGTCAGCAGCGCCGAGACGGTGGACGCGGCCCGCGCCGTCGGGGCCCTGGGCTGGGCCGACCGCGACGCCGTGCGGGCGTCGTTCGCCGCGACCCTGTGCAAGCGGCCGGTGTACCGGCCCGCCTTCGACACGTTGTTCGACCTGTACTTCCCGCCGCGCATCGGCGACGGTGTCTCGCTGGAGGAGCTCGTCGACGACCCGGCGGCCGGCGATGGCGCGGCCGGGGACGGTGAGCCCGATCCCGGCGACCTGACGCCCGAGGAGCTCGAGGCGCTGCGGCAGGCGCTGCGCGACCAGCTCCTCGACGCCCTGCGCGACGGCGACGACGAGGCGCTGCGTCAGCTCGCCCGCCAGGCGGTCAGCGCGTTCGGTTCGGCGCGGGGCAGTGCCGGGCGCTCCTGGTTCCTGTACCGGGTGCTGCGCGCGATGTCCGCGGAGACGCTCATCTCCGACCTGCTCTCGGCGCTGCTGGGCGACTCCGAACGCGGCGGCCTCGCCGAACGGGCCGCCCGGCAGACGATCACCGACCGGATCCGCGAGTTCGAAGAGCTGGTGGGCGCCGAGGTGCGCCGCCGGATGGCCGAGGAACGCGGCATCGAGGCCGTCGAGCGCAGCGCGGTGCAGCCGCTCAGCGACCAGGTCGAGTTCCTGCGCGCCTCCCAGCGCGACCTCGTCGAGCTGCGCCGACAGGTCCACCCGCTCGCCCGCCGCCTCGCGACCCGGCTGACCGCGCGGCGCCGCCTGGGCCGCACCGGTCGGCTGGACTTCCGGCGCACCGTCCGCGCGTCGCTGGCCACCGGTGGCGTGCCGGTGGAGACCAAGCACCGGCCGCACAAGCCGCACAAGCCCGAGCTCGTCGTGCTGTGCGACGTCTCGGGCTCGGTGTCGTCGTTCGCGCACTTCACCCTGATGCTGACCCACGCGCTGCGCGAGCAGTTCTCCAAGGTCCGCGCGTTCGCCTTCATCGACACCACCGACGAGGTGACCCGCTACCTGCGCGGCCTCGACCTCGGCGACATGATGGCGCGGATCTCCGGTGAGGCCGACCTGGTCTGGTTCGACGGCCACAGCGACTACGGCCACGCCATCGAGGTCTTCGCCGAGAAGTACCCGGAGGCGGTGGGGCCGAAGACGTCGCTGCTCATCCTCGGCGACGCGCGCAACAACTACCGGCCGACGTCGGCGACGGTGTTCCGCCGGCTGTGCGCGCAGGCCCGGCATTCCTACTGGCTCAACCCCGAGCCGCGCACCTACTGGGGTTCCGGCGACTCGGCGACCGACGTCTACGCCGAGATGGTCGACGAGATGGTCGAATGCCGCAACATCGACCAGCTCCAGGACTTCATCGAGCGCCTCCTGCCTTCCTGACCCGGGGGCCCCGCCTGCCTGTCCAGACCGATGAGGAGCCGGGCGCCACACCGATCTCGGCGGGCGCCTCGGCGCGCTGGCGCGGGACACGGCCCGTCCCCGGGTTCGTCCAGGCGGGTCGGCGCCGCTGCACCGGCCGTTCGACGAAGTAGTAGGACGCGCTCGCCAGACCCATGCTGATGGCGAGCGCCACGCCCGCCGCGGGCACCCGCCCGACCCGGGGCATCAGCTTGTCCAGGGCCGTCCCGGTGACCGGGAAATGCCAGAGGTAGAAGCTGTAGGAGATCCGGCCGATCCAGCTCAGCACCGGGGTACTGAGGACGCGGGCGAGCCGGGCGGGGCGCTGCTGGTCCGCGGCGAGGACCGCGACGGCGGCGACCGCGGCCACCACCGTGTAGCCCCCGTAGGCCAGCCAGTTCGGCTTGCCGTGCAGGTCCGGGCCGAACACGAACAGGGCGACCAGGGCCATCAGCGCCGCCGGTCCCAGCCGGGCGACCTCGCGCAGGATCGCCGCCTGGCCCGGGCCGCGGGTGCTCCAGCCCAGTGCCGGCGGGGCGACGGCCTGATGCCGCCACACCCCGAGCAGGCAGCCGACCAGCAGCGAGTCGACGCGACTGTCGGGGCCGAAGTAGATCCGCAGGTTCTCCTGACCGTCCACGATGAGGAGCTCCCGCCAGATCACCACCAGCAGGATCGCGCCGATCAGCAGGGTCGGTAGCCGGCGCCGTAGCCGCGAACGGCCACAGATCACCACCAGCGCCAACGGCCAGAGCAGGTAGAACTGCTCCTCCATGGACAGCGTCCAGGTGTGGCCGAACCACGAGTCGCCGCCGGGTGGGTCGAACGTCCGCTGAATGTTCGCCACGTAGAACACCGAGGCCAGGCCGTTCCAGAGGAACTGGACCTGGTCGCTGTGGTCCTTGAGGAGCAGCACCAGCGGCACGCCGACGACGGCGAAGACGTAGAAGGCGGGTAGCAGGCGGAACGCGCGCCGCCCCCAGAATGCGCGCAGCGAGATCCGGCCGGTGCGGTCTCGTTCGGCGAGGAGCAGGCCGGTGATGAGAAAGCCGCTGAGCACGAGGAAGAGGTCGACGCCCAGATATCCGCCCGGTAACAGGCCCATGTGATGGACGAACACGGCCAGTACCGCGATGGCCCGCAGGCCGTCGAGGGCGGGATTGTGTATTTTCGCCGGCGTGGGCGCCAGGGCGGTGGACGCTGCGGCTCGCGTGTCTGACGGTGCCGGAATCGTGCTGTCGGGCGAGGCATTATCGAGCCCGGGTGTCATGGTCTCCCCCCAAGGATCCAGACGACGAGTGCGCTGAGCACCGTTGCACGGTAGTCGTCGGACGAGGGGGGACGTGGGCACCTTCGCCCGATCGGTACCTGACCGGGAGTCCGTCGGCCCGGGCCGGGACGTCGTCGGGACGTCGTCGGGACGGGCGGGAGGGGATCAGCCGCGGGCGAGGGCGGCGTCGACGAGGGTCTGGGCCTGGGCGAGGACCTCGTCGAGATGCTGCGGACCGCGGAAGCTCTCCGCGTAGATCTTGTAGACGTCCTCGGTGCCGGACGGGCGGGCGGCGAACCAGGCGTCGCCGGTGACGACCTTCACCCCGCCGATCGCCGCGCCGTTGCCAGGCGCATGCGACAGCGCGGCGGTCACCGGGGACCCGGCCAGCGTGGTCGCGTCCAGGCTCGCCGGGGTGAGGGCCGCCAGGGTCTTCTTCTGCGCCGCCGTGGCGGGCGCGTCGACCCGCCGGTACGCCGGCGCGCCGTGCTGTTCGGTCAGCTCCTGGTACAGCGCGCCGGGATCCCGGCCGGTGACCGCCGTCATCTCCGCGGCGAGCAGGCAGGCGATGAGGCCGTCCTTGTCCGTCGTCCACACCCCGCCGCCGCGGCGCAGGAACGACGCGCCCGCGCTCTCCTCCCCGCCGAAGCCGAGGCTGCCGTCGGTGAGGCCGTCGACGAACCACTTGAAGCCGACCGGCACCTCGACGACGGCGCGGCCGATGCCCGCGCCGACCCGATCGATCATGCTCGAGCTCACCAGGGTCTTGCCGATCGCCGTGCCCGCGGGCCAGTCGGCGCGGTGGCCGAACAGATAGGCGATCGCCGCGGACAGGTAGTGGTTCGGGTTCAGCAGGCCGGTGCCGGGGGTGACGATGCCGTGCCGGTCGGCGTCGGCGTCGTTGGCCACCGCCACGTCGAAGGAGCCGGCGAGGCGAAGCAGGGAGGCCATGGCGTAGGGCGATGACGGATCCATCCGGATCTTGCCGTCCCAGTCCGTTGTCATGAACGCAAACGTCGGGTCGACGGCGGTGTTGACCACGTCCAGGTCGAGTTTGTACCGCTCGGCGATGGCCTGCCAGTAGACCAGGCTCGCGCCGCCGAGCGGATCGACGCCGATGCGGACGCCGGCGGCGCGGATCGCGTCGAGGTCGACGACGTCGGCCAGGTCGGCGACGTACGCGCCGACGTAGTCGTGCACCACCGCGGCCGCCCGCGCCTGCACGTAGGGCACCCGGGCGACGCCGACGAGACCGGCTTCGAGCAGGGCGTTCGCCCGGTCCTGGATGACCTTGGTGGCGGCGGTGTCGGCCGGTCCACCGTGGGTCGGGTTGTACTTGAAGCCGCCGTCGGCCGGCGGGTTGTGCGACGGCGTCACCACGATCCCGTCGGCGAGCCCGCGTGCGGCGCCCGCGCCCGCCGCGGCGGCGCCACGGTCACGGTTGTGCCCCAGGATGGCGTGTGAGATCACCGGGGTCGGCGTCGCCTCGCCGTCCGGCGCGATGCGCACCGCCACGCCGTTCGCGACGAGCACCTCCAGGGCGCTGGCCAGCGCCGGGGCGGACAGGGCGTGGGTGTCGATCCCGAGGAACAGCGGGCCGTCGACGCCCGCCGCAGCCCGGAAGTCGCAGATCGCCTGGGTGGTGGCGAGGATGTGGTCGACGTTGAAGGAGCCGCGCAGCGCCGATCCGCGGTGCCCGGAGGTCCCGAACGACACCCGCTGGGCGGGGTCCGCGGGATCGGGACGGATGTCCTGGTACGCCGCGAGCAGGGCGTCGACGTCGATGAGGTCCTCGGGGGCGGCGGGCTGCCCCGCGCGTGGGCTGATCGGCATGGGCGGCGCCTCCTCGCGGTGGGACGGGGTTGGCCGGCGGCCTACGGTCAGCCTAGCCGGGTCGCGGTATGGGGGTGCGGGGCCGCTGGTGGGGGGCTTTGTGGGACATCTCCCCTCCGGCCGGGCGCTGCGCGCGCGTGCCGGTCAGGCAGGGTTACTGTCCGGTCGTGCGTCTCGGCGTGATGGGTGGAACCTTCGACCCCGTCCACAACGGGCACCTCGTCGCCGCCAGCGAGGTGGCCGCTCTGTTCGACCTCGACGAGGTCGTGTTCGTGCCGAGTGGGCAGCCCTGGCAGAAGGTCCACCGCGTGGTCTCGAACCCGGAGGACCGCTACCTGATGACCTTCCTCGCCACCGCGGAGAACCCGCAGTTCACCGTGAGCCGGGTCGAGATCGACCGGGGCGGGGCGACCTACACCATCGACACCCTGCGTGATCTGCGCGGAGCCCGGCCGGACGACGAGCTGTTCTTCATCACCGGCGCCGACGCGCTCGCCCAGATCTTCACCTGGCGGGACCATCGCGAGCTGTTCGAACTGGCGCACTTCGTCGGCGTCAGCCGCCCCGGCTACCAGCTCGCCCTGGACGCGGCACTGCCGGCGAACTCGGTCAGCCTGCTGGAGGTGCCGGCGCTGGCGATCTCGTCCTCCGACATCCGTCGACGGGTCGGACACGGCGCCCCGATCTGGTATCTCACGCCGGACGGCGTGGTGCGCTACATCGCCAAGCGGCACCTCTACCAGCCGACGGCCTGACCACCGCCGGGACGGCGCCCAGACCATCGCGAACCGTGGTCGGTGCCTCGATATCACGGTTTTGCGGCTGTCGCCGGCCTGATGGGTGCCCTGTCCGAGCGGGGATGTGTCACGCTGGACTCAGCCGCCCGACCACGGGCGGCGCGCGGGGCGACCACAAGTGGTGCGTCCCGCGGACGTCACCACCCTGGAGATCCTCAGCGTGACCGCTTCCCCGCGAGCCGTCGAACTCGCCCTTGCCGCCGCCCAGGCGGCCGCCGACAAGCTCGGCCACGACCTGCTCATCCTCGACGTGAGTGAGCGGCTGGCCATCACCGACTGCTTCGTCATCGCCTCCGCGGGCAACGAGCGGCAGGTCAAGGGCATCGTCGACGAGGTGGAGGAGAAGCTGCGCCGGCTCGGCGCCAAGCCCGTCCGGCGGGAGGGAGAGCGGGAAGGCCACTGGGTCCTGCTCGACTTCGTCGACGTCGTCGTGCACGTCCAGCGGGACGAGGAGCGCGTCTTCTACGGCCTGGAACGGCTGTGGAAGGACTGCCCGGTGGTCCCGTTCACCGACGCGACTGTCGGAGTCGGGGCCGGGGTGGGAACCTCGGCGCCCGGATCCGCCGCGGCGTCCGGCCCGCTCGGCGGCAGCTCGGCCAACGCCCTGTGAGGCTGCTGCTCTGGCGGCACGGCCGGACCACGTGGAACGACGTGGGTCGCTTCCAGGGGCACGCCGATCCACCCCTGGACGCCACCGGACGGGCCCAGGTCGCCGCCGTGGCCCCGATCATCCGGGCGATGCGCCCGGATGTGGTGGTCTCGTCCGATCTGCAACGCTGTCGGGACACCGCGGCCGGGCTCGGCCTGCCGTTCCGCTCCGACGCGCGGCTGCGCGAGATCGATCTCGGGCTGTGGTCCGGACTCACCGGTACCGAGGCGGCCGACCGGTTCCCCGAGGAGGACCGGGCCTGGCGCCGCGGCGACGACGTTCGCCGCGGCGGCGGCGAGACCTACCGCGAAGTTGCCCGGCGCGCCGGGGAGGTCTTCGACGAGATCCGCGCCGAGCGCCAGCCGTCCGGGCCGTCCGGGCCGTCCGGGCTTGTCGTGTTCGTGCTGCACGGCGGCACGGCGCGCTCGCTGATTGGCCACGTGCTCGGCCTGCCGCCGGAGCTGTGGTGGCACTTCGGGCCGCTGGCGAACTGCCGGTGGTCGGTCCTGCGCCACGTCGAAGGCGGGTACCGGCTCGCCGAGCACAACGCCGGTCCACTGCTGGCTGGTAAGGTCGGCAGCGCCGGATCGGGCCTGTCCGAGTCCCTCCTGCCGAGCCAGGGGGCCCCGACGGAGTCCGACACGGAGCCTGTACACTTGCCGAAGTAGCCCACCAGGCGCGGCGGTACCAGTGCCAGGGGGGCAACACACCGAGCTTCGCTCGGTCTGATATAAATAAACAGCAGTTGGGGCTGTGGCGCAGTCTGGTAGCGCATCACACTGGCAGTGTGAGGGTCAGGGGTTCGAATCCCCTCAGCTCCACGAGACTTTGGGCGTCTTGTTTTTTCCTTTTTGGGGAAAAACGGGGCGTCTCTTTATTTTGCCGGAGGGGCCGAGCCCCCCCGAACCCCCCACGAACTTGCCCGGGGCGGGGCGGGGCGGGGCGGGGGTGGGGTGGGCGTTCGGGTCGGTTTTGCCGCGCCGGGCCGTCTGCGCCGCACATCTGGGTTGTGCAAGGTCAATGCCCGCGAGGGATGGGTGACTAGGCAACCACAACATCTTACCTAGAGCATCCATATGGATGCTCTAGGCTACGGTGCGGTCGAAAGATCGACCATGTTGTAGGCCTTCCTAAGGAAACCCATGGTGACGACCCGCCTCCCAGACGCCATCCACCGCACTACAACCCACCGCACTACCGCCCGATCCAGGCGTGCCCAGACCTTCAGCGTCGTCGGCGCGACAACCATCCTGATCGGGCTGGTCGGCGCCACAAGTGCCCACGCGGCCACGCCGACAGTCAACCTCGGCACCGCCGCCGGCTACGCGACTCTCGCCGGGGCCACGATCACCAACACCGGCATCACCACCGTGGACGGCGATCTCGGGCTCAGTCCGGGCACCGCGGTCACCGGATTCCCACCCGGCCGGGTAACCGGCACCATTCACGCCGCCGACAGCGCCGCCCTCCAGGCCAAGAACGACCTTGCTGCCGCCTACGACGCCGCCGCGGCGATCCCCACCACCGCCACGATCCCCGTGGAACTCGGCGGGACCACTGAAACCCCCGGCGTGTACGACTCCCCGGCCGGCACATTCGGGATCACCGGGACCTTGACCCTCGATGCCCAGGGCGACCCGAACGCCGTCTTCATCTTCAAGGCCGCGTCAACCCTGATAACCGCATCCGCCAGCAATGTGAACCTCATCAACGGTGCCCAGGCATCCAACGTCTTCTGGGTGGTCGGCAGCTCCGCGACCCTTGGCACCTACTCCATTCTCAAGGGCACCATCCTCGCCCTCACCTCCATCACCGTCACCACCGGCGTGACCGTGGACGGCCGAACTCTGGCCCGCAACGGCGCAGTCACCCTCGACACCGACACGGTCACCCGCCCGGTCGGCGTTCAGGGCCCCGTCAGCACCACCACCAGCCTCGCCTCCACGCGAAACCCTGCCCCGACCGGGCAGCCCGTCACCTTCACCGCCACCGTCGCGGCCGGCACCGGCACAACCCCCACCGGCCTCGTCGCGTTCGTCGACGGGCCCGCGCTCCGCAACGTCGCCGTCCTCGACAGCACCGGCCACGCGGAGTTCACCGCCCCCCTCGCCGCCGGCCTACACCGGATCGAGGCAATCTACATCGGTACCACCGGATTCACCGCCAGCGTCTCACCGAAACTCTACGAACTCATCGGCTTCTGACCCCGGTCCCGCCATGAGATTGCGCGGGCCCCCGACCATGTTTCGCGGTCGGGGGCCCGTGTCATTCCGGGCTGCTATCCGCGGATGTCGCAGGGGTAAGACCGAATATGCTTGGCGCCCGCCCGAAGGGCCTGAGATCTTCCCCGTCTTCGCGGGCGGAGAAATGGGTCGTCGTCGGCATTTGCCGGGGGCGGAGCTCCCCGAACCCCCAGGGTGGGGTCCCCGGCGATGTGGGTGGCGTGCGTCAGGTGGGCTGGTCGTCATGTTTGCCGGGCGGGTGGTGCTGGGATGGGTGGTGGGTGAAGTAGACGCCGGGCGGGACACCGACAGCGCGGCAGAAGGCGGCGACGAAGGCGCTCGGGGTCGCGTAGCCGGCGCGGCGGGCGGCGGTGCTGACCGGGACGCCGGCGGCGAGGGCCGGCATCGCCGCACGCAGGCGGGCGTGACGCCGCCACTGCTCGAACGTCATGCCGGTCTGGGCCGCGAAGGTCCGCCGCAGCGTCCGGGCGCTCACCCCGGCGTCGGTGGCGAAGCGGGCCACGGTCGGGTCGTCAGTGGGATCGGCGACCAGACAGTCGGCGACCCGGCGGGCCCGGGGCTCGGTCGGCATCGGCAACGGCAGGGTGGCGGCGGGCATCGGGTGCAGGAGATCGAACAGGACCGCCTCGGCCCGGATCCGCTGCGCCGGCGGCAGGTCGGTCACGGCGAGATGGTCGAGGAGTTCGCGCAGCAGCGGTCCGACGGCAACCACCGTCGCCGTCGACCACGGGATCGGGCAGCGCGAGGACAGGAAGTACGGACTGCGCATCCAGGCGTGGTCCGCGCTGCGGGTCAGGTGGGCCAGCCCGGCGGGGATCGAGGGCAGGAACCAGGCCTGCGCCTCGACCTGGACCGTCAGCACCCCGCGGCGGGTCCAGACCAGTTGATGGACCAGGTGGCGATGCTGCCCGAAATGGTTCCTGGCGGACATCTGCAAGTCCCCAGCTTCCGCTTCCAGGGGACCCGGCCACCGGTGGATTCCGCGGTGGCACCGTCTGCCTGACGACCCAGCCGAGCACCGCCGAGGGCCCGCCGCTCGGCTCACTGACGGGGCGCACTCGGTTGGCTGGCCTCGTGATCCGGCCGGGCAGGCATTCCCGCTGGTCTAGCCTGTTTGCATGACCGCCCGCCAGCACCGGCGCCTGCGCGCCGCCTGGGTGGCCATGCTGCTGCTCGCCGCCTTCATCGCCGTCGGCGTCGGTGCTGACGGCGTCGGCGGACGGCCGCACCTGCAGGTGGCCGAGCGGGTGCTGCCGGCGGTCACGGCGGTAGCCGTCCCGGTCGGTCCCGGGGAGACCACGACCCCCCGCCAGGATGCGCGGACCCTGGTGCCAGGGCCCTGGTCGCCGGGCCATCCCACCATCTTCGTCCTCGCCGCCGCCGTGGCCCTGGCCCTTCCCGGGTTCGGCCGCTGGCGATGCGTGGCGCATCGCGGCCGCCGTTGCGCCGGCCCCGCCGAGCGCCAGGC
>NZ_JAMQQF010001130.1 GCF_023716945.1 Frankia sp. AiPs1
GTGCAGGCCGACGCCGGCGTCCGCGCCGACGTGGACGCCGCCGTCGCCGCGGTGCGCGCCGGCCTCGGCCCGGTGACGAGCCTCGTCAACGTCGCCCAGACCACCCGGTACGGCTCGATCCGCCGGCTCACCGAGGACGACCTCGACGCCGTCTGGCAGTCCGGCCCGGTCGGGTCGCTGCGGTTCATGCAGGCCTGCTTCGACGACCTGCGGGCCGCCCGCGGCAGCGTGGTCAACTTCGGCTCCGGCAGCGGGCTGACCGCCCGGCCCGCGATGGGCGCCTACGCCGCCGCCAAGGAGGCGCTGCGGACGATGAGCCGCGTCGCCGCCGCCGAGTGGGGCCGCTACGGCATCCGGGTCAACGTCGTCTGCCCGCTCGCCGGCTCGCCCGGCTTCGACAGCTGGACCGCCGACCTGCCCGACGCCGCGGCGAGCCTCGCCGCCCAGGTGCCGCTGGGCCGACTCGGCGACGCCGAGGCCGACGTCGGCCGCGCCGTGGTCTTCCTCGTCGGCCCGGACGCGCAGTACATCACCGGCACGACGCTGATGGTCGACGGCGGCTATGACTACCTCCGGTGAGCCGACCGGCCGCGCCGGCGCCCAGGGCCCGTTAGCCGGCGGTCCACCGGCGGGCGGGTCGTTGGCCGGCGGTTCGTTGGCCGGTGAGGTCGCGCTGGTCACGGGGGCGGGTTCGGGG
>NZ_JAMQQF010001131.1 GCF_023716945.1 Frankia sp. AiPs1
GGTCAGCAGGACCCGGGTGCCGCGGCCGGGGGCGGCGGCCAGGCGGACGCGACCGCCGACCTCGGCGAGCCGGGCCTGCACCGAGCGGCTCAGCCCGAGCCGGTCCGCGGGCACGGCGGCCGGGTCGAAACCCCGCCCCTCGTCCCGCACCATCACCCCGACCGCGGTCGGGGTGCGATGCACCGTGACCCAGGCCTGGTCGGTGCCGGCGTGCCGGCGGACGTTGGACAGCAGCTCGGCCGTCGCGGCGGCCAGCGCGGCCGTCACCTCGGCCGGCAGATCCTGCACGCTTGCGGTGCCCGGCGGGTGCGTCGCCGGCCGGCCACCCGGTTCGAGGCCCTCGGTCTGGTGGCCTGCGGGCTGGCGGTGATGGTGGCCACCGCCACGCTGGTCGACACCGCCGAGCCGGGGGCGAGTCGGGTCGCGGCCTGGCCGGTGCTGGTGTTGCCGCTGCTGCTCATGCAGGTCACGGTGTCCCGGCCGGCGGTCGAGTGGATCGCCGCGCTGGGATGCGCGGCCGCTACGCTCACCGGCCTCGCGGAGTTCGGCGCCGTGCCGGGGCCGTTGCCGTTCGCGCAGCTCCTCTCGGCGCTCAACGCCCTGGCGGCCTTGCAGATCATGGCCGCGATGGGCGGTCCGGTGCTGCGCCGGTCGGCGGACGCGGCGGCCCGGGCGCTCGGCCGGGAGGCCCGCCT
>NZ_JAMQQF010001132.1 GCF_023716945.1 Frankia sp. AiPs1
GCGGTGCGCACCGCCGCGGCGACGGCTCCGGTCCTCGACCCCCCGCTGCGGCGAGCCCCCGCCCGGACGCGGCTCACGGTGGTCCGCCCGGCGCCGACGGGGGCTCGCAAGGGGCCGTTCGTCGTCCTGCTGCTGGTCCTGCTCGGCGCCGGCCTGCTGGGTCTGCTCGGGCTCAACCTCGCGCTGATGGAGAACTCGTTCCAGGAGAACACTCTGCGTAACAGGGCTTCCGCTCTGGCGGACGACGAGCAGTCGCTCGCGGTGCGGGCCGACCAGCTCTCCGACCCGGCGGCGCTGGCTGCCCAGGCCAGCCGCTACGGCCTGGTGCCCGGCGGGGTGCCCGAGTACCTCGCGCCGGGCACCCCGCTGCCGCCAGGCGCCCGGGTGCTGTCCCGGGAGCCGGGCAGCGGCTCGATCCTGGTGATCGTGCCCGCCCCGGCGGGTCAGCAGCCTCCGGCCGGCGCGGGCCCAGCCGGCTCCGGTGCGGCCACCGCCGGCTCCGGTGCGGCCACCGCCGAGTCCGGTGCGGCCACTGCCGAGTCCGGGACAGGCACGACGGCGGCCGTCGGCACGGGCGATGCGGCGGCAACCGGCGCGAACACCGGTGCTGGCGCGAACACCGGTGCTGGCGCGAACACCGGCGCCGGCGCGGCGGCGGGCGCGGCCGTGGGATCGCAGCAGCCGGCCTCGGGGAC
>NZ_JAMQQF010001133.1 GCF_023716945.1 Frankia sp. AiPs1
CACATGAACATAGCCAGTGCAGAGTGCGAGTCGAGTCGATCGTACGCACCCAGGACGATCCCGGCGGCGGTGCGGCGGGTCACCGCGGCGGCGACGGCCCGCCACGGGTCCGGATGGCCGAACGGGGCGTCGGTGCCGGCGGCGAGTCCGATGCCGGCCCGCACCAGGGAGGCGGCCGGGTACAGCGACGCCGGGTCCTCGTCGGTGACGTCGACGAGGTAACGGTCGCCCCGCTCGGCGACGAAGTTGGGCTGGGTGACCACGACGAGCCCGGCGCGGCGCACCTGCCCGTACAGCTCGCCGGGCACGACGGCGCCGTGTTCGAGGCGGTCGCCCCGGCGCGGGCCGGCGAGGTCGAGCGCGGCGAGTGTGAGCACCGTCTGGATGCGGGTCACGCAGTGCACGGCCACCGGCTGGCCGGCGCGGTGCGCGGCGGCGAACCTGGCTGCGAGGGTGTCAAGGTCGGGCAGCGTGTCGTCGTCGAGGATCACCTTCACCGGGCCGTCGACGACGCGGACGCCACCGACCCCCGCCACACCGGCCACACCCGTCACACCGGCCACACCGGCCGGGCCGCCTTCCTCGGCGGGGGGCTGCGGTTCGGGTCGCATGAGGGTCAGCCGCTGCGGCAGCGCGCCGGTCGCGGCGGCCGCGGCGAGGGTCCGGTGGTGCTCGGCGGTGCGCCCGGGGGT
>NZ_JAMQQF010001134.1 GCF_023716945.1 Frankia sp. AiPs1
CCGCTCGCCGCCGCGGGGAGCCCGCTCGTCGCCGTCGTCGGCACCCCGACCCATCTCACCGACCGCGCCGAGGACCGGGTCCGCAACGTGATGGTCACGGCGACCGCGCCGCTGATCGCGCTGTCCGGGCTCGCCGCCTGGCTGCTGTCCGGCGCCGCGCTGCGCCCGGTGGACCGGATGCGTCGCCAGGCCGCCGAGATGGCGGCCTCCGACCTCGGGACGGCCGGCGACGGGTTCCAGTTGGCGGTGCCGGCCACCCGCGACGAGATCGCCGCCCTGGCCCGCACCATGAACGACCTGCTGGCCCGGCTGCACGCCGCCCGCGCCCGGGACCGCGCCTTCGTCGCCGACGCCGGCCACGAGCTGCGCACCCCGCTGACCGTGCTGCGCGCCGAGCTGGAACTGGCCGACCGCCCGGGACGCTCGGCCGCGCAGCTACGGGAGGCGATCCACACCGCCGCCGAGGAGACCGACCGGCTGATCCGCCTCGCCGAGTCGTTGCTCACCCTGGCCCGGATGGACGGCGGCCACGTCCGGCGCGGGCCGCTCGCCCTCGACGAACTGCTCGACCGTGCCGCGCGTGCCGCCGCCGGCTACGCCGCCTCGCGCGGGCTGCGCCTCGACGTCACGGTGGCCGCCGGCGACCGGCCGCTGACCGTGTTCGGCGACCCGGACCTGCTGCGCCAGGC
>NZ_JAMQQF010001135.1 GCF_023716945.1 Frankia sp. AiPs1
GCCGGGCGGTGGACGTCGGCGCCGGGCAGCCCGGCTGGGCCGTGGACGTCGGCGCCGGACGGCGCTCCCCCGAGCCACGCGTCGAGGCCGTCGCCCCGGCCCGCTCGGGTCATCCCGACCCCGGGCAGACCGGCAACCAGCGGGTACACGGCCACGGCGGCCAGGAACGCCAGCGCCGCGGAGCCCGAGCCGACCAGGCCCTCGACGGTGAAGGGTCCCCTGGTCGGGCTGAGCAGCAGGTGCACGCTGGATGCGCAGAAGCCGGCGATGCCAAGCGCCGCGGCATGAAACATCCGTAGGTGCGGCGGGCGGATCGGGTCGGCGCGGCCGGCCAGCCAGCACAGCGGCAGGCCGATCACGGTCGGGTAGAACGGCGGCAGCAGCACGGCGACCGCCACGGTCCAGGTGGCGAGCAGGTCATGCCGGGCGGCCGGGAAGACGGTGAGGTCGGCCCCCAGCCGCCCGGCCACGACCACCGCGAATCCACCGAGGACGACGAACGCTGCGAACGCGAGCACGTCGGCCCAGCGCGGCCGCAGCCCGACGATAGCGACGCCGGCCAAAACCGCCCAGCACAGCGTGACCCCCACGACCCGGCGCACGACCGCCCGCGGCGCGCGCCACAGCATCCAGCCGCGCCCGACCAGCCGCGGCAGCACCCGGCACGGCCGGGGCCGTCGGTCCACAC
>NZ_JAMQQF010001136.1 GCF_023716945.1 Frankia sp. AiPs1
GGGTGGGGGGGGGGGGGGCGGCTGCTGGCGGCGCTGGGCCTGGCCGCGGCCGTCGCCTACTGCAACGCCACCTCGTCGGCGCGGCTGGCTGCGCGCTACCCGACCTCGGGCGGCAGCTATGTCTACGGCCGCGAACGGCTCGGGGAGATCTGGGGGTACCTGGCCGGCTGGGCGTTCGTGGTCGGCAAGACGGCGTCGTGCGCGGCGATGGCGCTCACCATCGGCGAGTACGCCTGGCCGGCGCACCGGCATGCGGTAGCCGTCGCCGCGGTCGTCGCGCTGACCGCGGCCAACCTCGCCGGCGTACATCGCAGCGCGCTGCTGACCCGGCTGATCGTCGCGGTGGTGCTCGCTGTACTCGCCGCGGTCGTCGTGGCCTGCCTGGCCTCGGGCGCGGCGGACCCGGCCCGCCTCGGCCCGGGCGGGGACGGTGCGGCGGTGACGGCCGGCGGGGTGCTGCGCGCCGGCGGGCTGCTGTTCTTCGCCTTCGCCGGCTACGCCCGCATCGCCACCCTCGGCGAGGAGGTCCGTGACCCGGCGCGCACGATCCCCCGCGCCGTCGCGACCGCGTTGGCGATCACCCTCGTCGTCTACCTGCTGGTCGCCGTCGCGGTGCTGGCCGTGCTCGGTCCGCAGCGGCTGGCCTCGGCAGGCGCCCCGCTGGCCGACGCCGTGCACGCC
>NZ_JAMQQF010001137.1 GCF_023716945.1 Frankia sp. AiPs1
ACGACGGCGAGGATGGGGTGGTTGTGGCGGTGGGCGTCGGAGAGGCGTTCGATGAGGAGGAGGGCGGCGCCTTCGGACCAGCCGGTGCCGTCGGCGGTGGCGGCGAAGGGTTTGCAGCGGCCGTCGGGGGCGAGTCCGCGTTGGCGGCTGAATTCGATGAAGGTGGCGGGGCTGGCCATGATGGTGACGCCGCCGGCGAGGGCGAGGTCGCATTCGCCGGTGCGTAGTGCCTGGGTGGCGAGGTGGAGGGCGACGAGGGAGGAGGAGCAGGCGGTGTCGACGGTGACCGCCGGTCCTTCCAGGCCGAACGTGTACGCCACCCGACCGGAGGCCACGCTGCCGGCGCTCCCGCTGACCAGATAACCCTCGAAGCCGGCCGCAGGCGTGCGGGCCTGGTGCAGGCGGGCGCCGTAGTCGTTGTACATGACGCCCGCGAAGACCCCGGTGCGCGAGCCGCGCAGCGAGTCGGGGGCGATGCCCGCCCGCTCGAACGTCTCCCACGCCGTCTCCAGCAGCATCCGCTGCTGCGGGTCGGTCGTCATCGCCTCGCGGGGGCTCATCCCGAACAGTTCCGGGTCGAACGACCCCGCGTCGTGGAGGAAGCCGCCCTGGCGGGAGTAGGACGTGCCGAGGTGGTCGGGGTCGGGGTCGTAGAGCGCGTCGAGGTCCCACCCGCGGT
>NZ_JAMQQF010001138.1 GCF_023716945.1 Frankia sp. AiPs1
GGCGGATGGCGCCCGCCCCGCTGCAGGCGAGCCGGCACGTGGCCCGACGGATCCCGGCGGCCGGGCTCCCGGTGGCCGAGATCCGGGCGCACCGCGACCTGATCGGGCGCGCCGACCTCGGTCCGGGCCAGGTCCAGGCCCGGACCTACCCGAGCGCCGGCGTGGAGGCGGAGGCCGTCGCCGACCTGCTGCGCCGCGAGCACCTGGAGAACGGCACCCCCTGGCCCGCGATGGCGGTCCTCGTCCGCACCGCGGACCGGATCGCCCGGCTGCGCCGGGTCCTGACCGCCGCGGGCGTGCCGGTCAGCGTCGATGGCGACGAGCTGCCCGTCGCACAGGAACCGGCCGCGGCGCTGCTGCTGCTGGCGTTGCGCTGCGCGGACGACCCCACCGGCGCGCTCACCGCCGATGCCGCCCGCACCCTGCTCACCTCGCCGCTCGGCGGGGCGGACCCGGCGGGCCTGCGTGAGCTGGGCCGCGCGCTGCGTGCCTTCGATCGTGACACCGGCGCCAGCGATCGTGACGTCGGCGATCGTGACGTCGGCGATCGTGACGTCGGCGATCGGGGCGCCGGCGGCGGGCAGCCCGCCGCGTCGGCCGAGTTGATTCGCTGGGCCGTCGCCGATCCGGACCGCTGGCTGGTGCGCGTCGCCGACCCGGTCGCCCGGCCGGCC
>NZ_JAMQQF010001139.1 GCF_023716945.1 Frankia sp. AiPs1
GCCTGATCCCGCCGCGCGCCGGCTGCCACCGGCCAGCCCGCCGGGTCGCCGGGTCGCCGTCGTGCGTTGAGCCGCGGTGTATGACGGCCAGGGCCGTTTCAGTCTGCGCGGGATGGTCGATATGATCCCTCTCGCGGTCATCGCGGGTCTTGCGCGGTTTCCTGGCTGACAACCCCAATTCGGGGCGTGTTGCCTGGTTGAGCGTAGGAATTCAGGTTCGGACAGTCTGTCGCGGGTGCCGAAGGTTGCCCCGACGTGGCCTGAGCCCGGGAAGACCACGTTTTCCTTCCGTGTCGGACCCGCGTGTCGAGTTGCCGACGCTGGCCGGCGCGTCGGGTGCGCAGTGCCGGGGGCCTTCGTAGTGTGGGTCTCCGATCGGGCAGTCGTCTGCGAGGGGAGGCGTCTCGTCATGCCCCTCACTCCGTCCGGATTCACCGCGTCGACATCGCGCCGCCGTGGCCGCGGCCGGCGGCGGGCGATCATCGCCGCCGTGGTGGTCGTCGTCCTGGCCGCCGCCAGCGGGGTCGGCTACGTACTGAAGAACCGGTCCGACGAGCGGGCGGCCGACCGCCGGGCCCAGTCCGCGGCCGTGGTCTACCTCGCCGCCTGGCGAACCCTGACCACCACCGGCGGGACGGCGACCCGTACCGCGGCCGGCTCAGCGC
>NZ_JAMQQF010000113.1 GCF_023716945.1 Frankia sp. AiPs1
GGTCGAGAGCTAGCCGACCGCGCGTGCGGCGAGGTCCTCGCCGCGTTCCCGGGTCGAGCGGGCCGCGGCGCCCGCGCCCACCCGGTCCGCGAGCGACGCTGCGACGGCGGCCTCGACCCTCGCCGCCTCTTCGGCGTGTCCCAGGTGGTCGAGCAGCATCGCGACGGACGCGACCGTCGCCGTCGGGTCGGCGAGCTGCTTGCCGGCGATGTCGGGCGCGCTGCCGTGGACCGGCTCGAACATGCTCGGGTGGGCGCCGGACGGGTCGAGATTGCCGCTGGCGGCCAGTCCGATGCCGCCGGTGATCGCCGCGCCGATGTCGGTGATGATGTCGCCGAACATGTTGTCCGTGACGACGACGTCGAACCGTCCCGGATCGGTCACGAAGAACATCGAGGCCGCGTCCACGTGCTGGTAGTCGACCCGCACGTCGGGGAATTCGGGCGCCACCTCCGCGACCGTGCGCGACCACAGGTCGCCGGCCTTGGTCAGGACGTTGTTCTTGTGCACGAGGGTGAGGTGGCGGCGCTCGCGGCGAGCGGCGCGGCGGAAGGCGTCCCGCACCACCCGCTCGACGCCGTAGCGGGTGTTGAGGCTCTCCTCGGTGGCAACCTCGTGCGGGGTCCCCCGCCGCAGCACGCCACCGGCACCCGCGTACGGGCCCTCGGTGCCCTCGCGCACCACGATCATGTCAATCGTGGGGTCTCCGGCCAGCGGCGAGGCGACCCCGGGATACAGCCGCACCGGCCGCAGGTTGACATGGTGGTCGAGCTCGAAACGCAGGCGTAGAAGCAGGCCGCGCTCGAGCACTCCGCTCGGCACCCCCGGGTCGCCGACCGCGCCGAGCAGGATCGCGTCGTGACCGCGCAGTTCCTCGAGCACCGAGTCGGGCAGCGTCTCCCCGGTCTGGTGCCAACGCCGGGCGCCCAGGTCGTACTCGGTCGTGTCGACCTTGGGGTGTACGGCGCGCAGTACCCGCAGCCCCTCCGCCACCACTTCGGGGCCGATCCCGTCACCGCCGATCACCGCAAGCCTCATGTGCCCGACTGTAGCCGGAACCGGCGGATCGCAGCGGCTCGACTCGATCCGGTGCCGGGGGCTTCGAAAGTGCTCACCGGACCATCGCGGCGACCCCTCCCGGCCGTGGCGGCGAGGTGGCACGGCGAGGGCCCGCGGACGACACCGGAGGTGGATACCCGGCGACGGACGGACACGGCGGGAGGGGCCGTCACGCCGCCCGCTACCACAGGTCAGCACCGGGCGACCCGCGAGACCACCACGCTGCGGCCTAACGATTACCACTGGTGACCAACACCCGGTCCGGCCACCCGGAGTATCACGTTCGTTGTTCCCGAATTGATGTGCGCCCGCCGGAGCGCCCACTCCGACGCCACGGCACCGATACCTCAGAAAGTGAGGTGCATTGTCATGCTCGACAACAGATCGGTGACGATCGACGGCTCAGCCGTATAGAACACGCCGCGCCTGCCGGGCGGACGCAAGAAAGACGACAACCAGCAATCCGACCGCCACCCGCCGGTCACACAAAAGACCGCAGTATTCACAACTCCGGACGGTACTCGCGACCGGCGTCGAGGCCAGATGGTAAGAAACTCACTTACAGGACAGGTGCGACGTGCTTCGAGGCGAGGGGGTGCACGGCGCATGATTACTCGACAGCGGACTCCCGCGGGATCTCCACCCCACGGCCGCGCCGATGTCGGCGACTCCGCAGAGACATCCGGCGAGGTGGCCGACGCTCGGCGCGCGGTCGCGTCCGCGGGAACCGAGTCGTCCGGCGCGGCGAGTCCGCCGGGACTCGCCGGCGCGGAGCAGGACGCCTACGAGGCCGACCATCCTGACCTTGCCCGGATCCTCGCCGATCCCGCCGAACCTGCGCTGTACTTCCAGCCGATCGTAGATCTACAGCGTGGGGTCATCGCCGGATACGAAGCACTGGCCCGCTTCCACAGCCATCCAACGCACTCCCCCGACCGAATCTTCGCCGCGGCGGATCGGCTCGGGCACGCGGCCGAACTCGAGGCCCGGGTTCTCGCTGCCGCGCTCGCGGCCCGCGATCGGCTCCCCGACCGCTGCTTCCTGGCCGTCAACGTTCTGCCGCACCTGCTGGACGAGCCCTCGGTCGCCGAGGTCTGGCGGGACGCGGACCTGCGCCGGCTCGTGTTGGAACTCAACGAGGCGGTCGACCTCGAGGCCACCACCGGGCTGACCGCCATCGCGAGCGCGCTGCGCGACCGCGGTGCCTTCATCGCCATGGACGACGTCGGCTCCGGCTACGCCGGGCTACGCCAGCTCGCCCGGATCCGACCCGACTTCGTCAAGCTGGACCGCTCGCTGGTGGTCAACATCGACGACGACCAGGTCAAGATCGCCCTGACCGAACTGGTCGGCAACTTCGCCAGCCGGCTGAACGGCTGGGTGATCGCGGAGGGTGTCGAACGGGGCGACGAGCTGGCCATGCTGGTCGCGCTCGGGGTTCCGCTCGGGCAGGGATTTCTGCTCGGGCGTCCGTCCGAGGGCTGGCAGCAGCTCGATCCAGGGGTGGCCCGGCGCATCCGCCAGCTCTCCGAGCGCAGCAACCGGGCGGCGAGCATCGAAAGCCTCATGGAACAGGTCACCGTCCGCGTGGGTGACTCGGGCTCGTGCGCCATGTCGCCGGACTGCCCGAGCTGCCCCATGCGGGCGGCCGCGAACCGCAGTGATCCGACCACCGGCAGCTCTGACGACGAGCTGGCTCCCAGAGCGACGATCATCGTGTCCAACCGGTGTCGCCCGGTGGCGCTGCACCTGTCGAGCGGTCCCGGCGGTGGCACCGAACCCCGTCGGGTGCCCACCACGCTGTTCGCCCGTCCGGAGGAGCCGGTGACGGAGGTGGCGCGCCGCGCCATGACCCGCGCCAGGGCCAGCCGGTTCGACCCGGTGATAATCGTGACCGAGATGGGTCGACCCCTCGGTCTGGTACGGATGGAGCGCCTGATGCTGCGTCTCGCGGAAATGTCCACATGAGACGGAATCGATATTGGACCGCCCAGGCGCTGATGTCACCGAGCCCGGCGACCGGGGGTCATTCCCTGCCCGCGGAGATCACCGTCCGGCGGCCGGCCATGAAGGAGTTTTACTGCGGGGCGATCATTCACGGGTGCGAGACGCGCATCGTCGCGTCCGCCGAGGAGGATCTGCTCCGTGCCGTGGACACCCACGCCCGCGTGGATCACGGCATGACCGACGTCCCGGAGGCGATGTTGGATCAGGTCCGGCGCAGCGTCCGGGACGTGGAACCGGCGGATCTCCGCGACTGATCGCCGCCGCGTCCACCCGGCGGTGCAGCCGATCGGCCGGCGGCAGCCGTCAGGCCGCCACCGGCCGATCTGTCGTGCTCGCGCAGAGCCCGGTTCAGGCCACCGGTGCGGCGGCCGCGGCGGGCCGACCGCCGTCCCTCGCCGCCGCAACGGCCGGTTCGTGGGCGTGGGCCGGCGCCGCCGCCCGGTCCCGCCAGGCGCGGTTGACGGCGCTCACGACGGCTCGCAAGGACGCGGTGACGATGTTGGGATCGATGCCGACCCCCCAGTACACCCGGTCGTCGACGGAGACCTCGAGGTAGGCCGCCGCCCGGGCGTCGGCGCCCGAACCCAGCGCGTGCTCGTTGTAGTCGAGGATGCGCACGCTCAGGCCGCGGGTCGCCAGGGCGGCCACGAAGGCGTCGATGGGGCCGTTGCCGACCCCGGTGATCACCGAGTCCGCGCCGTCGAACCGCACCGAGACCGCGACCTCGTCGCGCTCCCCCTCCGCCGCGTTCGTCCGCGATCCCAGCAGCTCCAGCTGGCCCTGTGTCTCGGCACCGTCGAGGAAGTACTCGCTACGGAAGATCCGCCACAGCTGCGCGGCGGTGACCTCACCGCCCTCGGCGTCGGTGTGGCGCTGCACGACTCCGGAGAACTCGATCTGCAGCCGTCGCGGCAGTTCCAGCGAGTGCTCCGACTTCAGCAGGTAGGCGACGCCGCCCTTGCCGGACTGGCTGTTCACCCGGATGACGGCCTCGTAGGTGCGGCCCACGTCCTTGGGGTCGATCGGCAGGTAGGGCACCTCCCACCGGGTCTGGCCGGTCCGGTCCATCGCCTCCAGACCCTTCTTGATCGCATCCTGGTGCGAGCCGGAGAAGGCGGTGTAGACGAGGTCGCCGCCGTAGGGATGGCGGGGGTGCACGGGCAACTGGTTGCAGTACTCGACCGCACGACGGACCCCGTCGATGTCCGAAAAATCGATCAGCGGGTCGATCCCCTGCGAGAACAGGTTCAGACCCAGCGTGACCAGGCAGACGTTGCCGGTGCGCTCGCCGTTGCCGAACAGGCAGCCTTCGACCCGGTCCGCGCCGGCCAGCACACCGAGCTCCGCCGCCGCGACCGCGCAGCCCCGGTCGTTGTGCGGGTGCAGCGACAGAATCACGGCATCGCGCCGGGTGAGATTCCGCCCGACCCACTCGATCTGGTCGGCGTAGACGTTCGGCGTCGACATCTCGACCGTCGCCGGCAGGTTCAACACGACTGGGCGCTGCGGCGTCGGCGACCACACGTCCATGACCGCCTCGCACACCTCGACGGCGTAGTCCAGCTCGGTGCCGGTGAACGACTCCGGGCTGTACTGCCAGCGCACGTCGGTGCCCTCGAGCAGCTTCTCGGCATACTGGACGCACCAGCGCGCGCCCTGTACGGCGATCTCCCTGACGCCGGCCCGGTCCAGGCCGAACACAACGCGGCGCTGCAGCGTCGACGTCGAGTTGTACAGGTGGATCAGCGCCCGGTCGGTGCCCACCAGCGACGCGGCCGTTCGCTCGATCAGCTCCTCGCGCGCCTGCGTCAGTACCTGGATGGTGACGTCAGCCGGGATGCGGTCTTCCTCGATGAGCTGGCGGATGAAGTCGAAGTCGGTCTGGCTCGCGGCGGGGAACCCGACCTCGATCTCCTTGTAGCCCATCGCGACCAGCAGCTCGAACATCTGCATCTTGCGCGCGGGGGTCATCGGGTCGATCAGCGCCTGGTTGCCGTCGCGCAGATCGACGCTGCACCACTGCGGGGCGCGGACGATCGACTTCTCGGGCCAGGTCCGGTCGGGCAGCGGGACGGGGGTGAACGCCTGGTACTTCTCGATCGGCATGCCGGACGGCTGCTGCGTGGTCATCGTGCTCCTGCTTCCTCGGAAGAGCCCCACGTCGACCGGATCTCACGATCGCACAGGGACTTGGGGGCCGGCAGATCCCTCCGCGGCGTCGGACGGGCGGCCGCCCAAGCTGGGCCTGACCGCCGGGCCACTGACGACCGCGGGGATCCCGACGCTGGCGCACGAGAACACCGCGACGGGGAAGCCAGCTAGATCAGGCCCCGCCGCGGCGGCTAAGGAGGAGTAGCGCACGCATCGCGGCTAAACAGTACCCGATGTCGGCCCGATCGGTCGGTGATAGGCGCCGCGACCCGGTCGCGCCTCGCCTCGAGCGCCCGCAGCCTGCCTCGCCCGCCCGCCCGCCTCGAGTCGAGTCGGCTGCCCGCGCCCTCAGGCGCCGATCGAGCCGATGACCCGGAACGGGCCGGTGCGGGCCCGCAGGTCGTCGGATCGCACCGTACAGGCGACTGAGCGCGCCCCGTCCTGCCAGCTCGGCTCGGCGGGGTAGATCGTGCCGACGATGTAGTGCGGGGTGGCATCGATGGCCCCGGCGAAGTCGCGCAGCGCCCCGGCGCAACGCGTGTCCGCCACCTGGGCCACCGCCGACGCGCCGGGCCAGCGGCCGAACAGCGGCGCGAGGTTCACCAGCCGGGTGACCTCGTCGATGTGCGGCCGGTCGCAGCTCACCCGGACCGGGACCACCGGCACCATCGGGACGGGTGCGCCGGCCGGGTAGGGCGTCCAGTTCAGGCAGTCGCCGCGGCGCAGGGCGGCCAGCAGTGTCGGGGCGACCGCATAGCCGGCGGGAGGGCCGGTCAGGGAGCCGGTGACCGCGGGCCTCGCGCTCGCGGCGCCACCCTGCGACGCGCTCGGTGCGGCCAGGCGGGTCGCGGTGCCCGGCCCGCCCCGGGTGGCCGTCTGGCGCAGGGCGACCACCGTGATGGTGATCATGCCGACGATGATCGCGATGAACGTGATCATCTGGGCGATCTGCCGAGGGCGTCCCGGCGGCTTCGGCGGCGCCACGAGCCGGTGGAAGAACCCGGGCAGCCCGCGGGGAGCGGGAACCACCTGGCATCGGCCGGATTCCGTCCGGCCGTGCTGCCGGCTGCGTTCGGCCGCGGACGGCTCGAGAAAGCGGGCTCCGCGGACGAATCGCTCATCCAGGCGAAGCCCCTCGAACGGGTCCTGATGCCGCGACGCCATGCTAGCCACGGTAAACCCGACACCCAGCTAAAGCCGCATGTTCGGCGTAAAGATCACTCCGGGCACCTCCGGGCGGGAACGGGGCGGCCGGCCCCGCGGCGACGGCCTGGCGAGCGGCCCCGACCGGCCGCCGCCGACGACCCACCTGCGGCGTCGACGCGCCCCGACAGCAGCCGACCGCCGCGCCGCCGCCGTCCTGTCGGCCGGCCCCCGCCCGCCCGTCGCCGCGGTGCGCCCCCACCGCAGTGCCACCGCCGCGGCCCGACAGACCGGCACTGATCGGCCGCCCGAGCCACGGGAGTCAGGCGGACCGCCGACCACCCGATCCGGGGCCGCTCGACCTGGATCCCAAGCCGGGCCTGAATCCCCGTTCGACCGGAATCCCGGCCCTGCCTCGATTCCGGCCCGGCCCGGATTCCGGGCCGCCTCAATTCCGGCCCGGGCCGGATTCCAGCCCGGCCTGGATTCCAGCCCGGGCCGGATTCCGACCCGGCCTCGATTCCTACTCGGCCTGGATGCTGACCGCGCGCGCGTAGGAAGCGCCGATAATCTTCGCGATGTCGGCCAGGATGTCGGCGGCGACCGCGTCGTCCAACGACAGCGACATCAGCGCCTCCCCACCCGCCTGGACCCGGCTCACCTGGGCACTGGCGATGTTGATGTTCGCCTCGCCGAGCAGCGCGCCGACCGCGCCGACGATTCCCGGTCGGTCCTCGTAGCGGAAGAACGCCAGGTGCGCCTCGGGTCGGATGTCGACCTCGAAGCCGTCGATCGCGGTGATCTTCTCGACCTGCCGGGAGCCGACGAGTGTCCCGCTGACCGATACCGGGGTGCCGTCGGCGAGCACGCCGCGCACGGTCACCAGGTTGCGATAGTCCGAGGAGCCCTCCTCGGAGGTCTCCAGGGTGACCTCGACGCCGCGCTCCTTCGCCAGCAGCGGGGCGTTGACGTAGGTGACCTGTTCCTCGATGACGTCGGTGAAGACGCCCTTCAGCACGGCGAGCTGGAGCACCGAGACGTCGTGGACCGCGATCTCCCCGCGGACCTCGACGGTGATGGCGGCGGCGAGCCCGCCGGCGAGCCCGGAGAACAGCTGCCCCAGCTTTTCGGCGAGCGGCAGGCCCGGCCGAACATCCTCGGCGACGACCCCACCGGCCTGCACGTTGACCGCGTCCGGCACGAACTCGCCCTGCAGTGCCAGGCGCACCGATCGGGCGACGGCGAGCCCGGCCTTGTCCTGGGCCTCCTGGGTGGAGGCGCCGAGGTGCGGGGTGACCACCACGTTGTCGAGGCCGAACAGCGGCGACGCGGTCGTCGGCTCGGTGACGAAGACGTCGATGCCGGCGCCGCCGACCTGGCCGGAGCTGATCGCCTCGGCGAGCGCCGCCTCATCGACGAGCCCGCCGCGGGCGGCGTTGACGATGATGACGCCGGGCTTGGTCCGGGCCAGTTCCTCGGCACCGATCAGACCGAGCGTCTCCGGCGTCTTGGGCAGGTGAATCGTGATCACATCGCTGCGCCGCAGCAGCTCGTCGAGGTCGACGAGGGTGACGCCGAGCTGGGAGGCGCGGGCCACCGACACGTACGGGTCATAGGCGATGACCTTCATGCCGAAGCCGGCCAGGCGCTGTGCCACGAGGACCCCGATGCGGCCGAGGCCGACGACGCCGAGCGTCTTCTCGACCAGCTCGACGCCGGTGAACTTCGACCGCTTCCATTCCCCGCCGCTCAGCGACTGGTTGGCCGCGGGGACCCGGCGGGCGACGGCGAGCAGCAGCGCGATCGCATGCTCGGCGGCACTGACGATGTTCGACGTCGGCGCGTTGACGACCATGACGCCGCGCTGGGTGGCGGCGGCGACGTCGACGTTGTCCAGGCCGATGCCAGCCCGGGCGACGACCTTGAGCCGGCTCGCCGCCGCGAGCGCCTCCGCGTCGATCTTGGTGGCGGAGCGGACGATCACGGCGTCGACATCGGCGATCGCGGGCAGGAGGGCCGACCGGTCGGCGCCGTCGACGTGACGAAGCTCGAAGTCCCCGGACAGCACCTCCAGCCCGGCCGGCGACAGCTCCTCGGCAACGAGTACGACGGGCACTGGACCTCTCCTAGCAACCTCTGGTCAGGCCGGAGGCGACGCGCGGAACGAGGTGTGATCACGTGGCCGTCGGCCTGGCGGTGGTGAGCGTGCTGACTGCGCGCCGGGTGGCGCGGCGGGCCCAGCCTACCGACGCGGACTGCGCCCGCCGAACGCTTTGCGCACCAGTCCCGCCGGAATCGCGCGATCCCGGTGATGTGGTCCGGCTGTCCTCGCCGTTCGGCGGCCGGGCGCCGCCACCATCCGGCGGCGGAGCCCGGCACCGGCGTCCGCCGGCGGCCCCGCCGCTCGGCGATCCTGGCGCTACCGGCGATCCTCGCGCCAAGCGGCGATCCCGGCACTCCCGGCGATCCCAGCGATCCCGGCACTCCTCACGCCAAGCGGCGATCCCGGTGTTACTTGGCGATCCAGGACATCAGCGGCCGCAGCTTGGCGCCGACCTGCTCGATCGGGTGCTGCTTGCCCTCCTCGACGAGCTTGGTGAAGTTCGGCCGGCCGTTGTCGTCCTCGGCGACCCACTCGCGTGCGAACGTGCCGTCCCGGATCTCATCGAGGATCTTGCGCATCTCGGCCTTGACGGCCGGGGTGACCACCCGCGGGCCGCGGGTGACGTCGCCGTACTCGGCCGTGTCGGAGATCGAGTAGCGCATCTGCGAGATGCCGCCCTCGTACATCAGGTCGACGATGAGCTTGAGCTCGTGCAGGCACTCGAAGTAGGCGACCTCGGGGGTGTAACCCGCCTCGACCAGCGTCTCGAAGCCGGCCTGGACCAGCGCGCTCGCGCCGCCGCAGAGCACCGCCTGCTCGCCGAACAGGTCGGTCTCGGTCTCCTCGGTGAAGGTGGTGCGCAGCGCCCCGGCGCGGGTGCCGCCGATGCCCTTGGCGTAGGCCAGCGCGACCGCGAGCGCGTTGCCGGAGGCGTCGTTCTCGACGGCGACGAGGACGGGCACGCCCTTGCCCTCCTCGAACACCCGGCGCACGAGGTGGCCGGGGCCCTTCGGCGCGACCATGAACACGTCGACGCCCGCCGGCGGCTCGATGAGCCCGTAGCGGATGTTGAACCCATGACCGAACGCCAGCGCCTTGCCCTCGCTCAGGTGCGGGGCGATGGAGTCGGCGTAGATCTTGCGGTGGGTGGTGTCCGGGGTGAGCAGCATGATGATGTCGGCCTCGGCGGACGCCTCCGCCGGGGTGAGCACGCGCAGGCCTTCCTCGGTTGCCTTCGCCCGGCTGCGGCTGTCCGCGGGTAGGCCGACCCGCACGTCGACGCCGCTGTCGCGCAGGTTCAGCGCGTGCGCGTGGCCCTGGCTGCCGTAACCGATGACGGCGACCTTGCGGCCGGCCAGGACGTCGAGCGAGGCGTCGTCGTCGTAGTAGATCTCGACCATCGTGGGGGGGTCTCCTCATTGAGTGAAGGGAGGTGCGGGCGCGGCCTGACCGGGATCGCCGCGGGACGCGCCGGGACGCGCCGGGACGCCCCGGCCGGCCGGGCCGGGTGAAACGGGGTGGAACAGTGTTGAACAGGGTGAAACGGGGTGGAGACAGGGTGGAACAGGTCAACCGATCAGGCCGACCGGTCGACGGCGCGCAGGCTGCGGTCGGTGATCGACCGCGAGCCGCGGCCGAGCGCCACCATGCCGGACTGGACGAGCTCCCGGATCCCGAACGGTTCCAGCATCCGGATGAGGGCGTCCAGCTTGTCGCGGGTGCCCGTCGCCTCGATCGTGACGGCATCCGGGGCGACGTCGACCACCTTGGCACGGAACAGGGTGACGGTCTCCAGCACCTGCGACCGGACGGACGGATCGGCCCGCACCTTGACCAGCATCAGCTCGCGCTGCACCGAGACGGACGTGTCCATCTCGACGATCTTCAGGACGTTGACCAACTTGTTGAGCTGCTTGGTCACCTGCTCCAGCGGCAGGTCCTCGACCGCGACGACGATCGTCATCCGGGAGACGTCCGGGTGCTCGGTCGGGCCGACGGCGAGCGACTCGATGTTGAAACCGCGCCGGGAGAACAGGCCGGAGACCCGGGCGAGCACCCCCGGCTTGTTCTCCACCAGCACGGACAGGGTGTGCCGAGTCATGACGTCGCGCTCCTGGGGTAGCGGGTGGGGTCGGGGGCCGTCACAGGTTCACCTCGGCGTCCCCGGAGTAGTCGAAGTCGGGCGCGAGGTCGCGGGCGACCCGGATGTCGTCGTTGCTCGCACCGGCGGCGACCATCGGCCAGACCATGGCGTCGGGATGGACGACGAAGTCCACGACCACGGGGGCGTCGTCGATCGCCATCGCCTTCTCGATCGTCGCGTCGACCTCGGCGGCCGAGTCGCAGCGCAGGCCGACGCAGCCCAGCGCCTCGGCGAGGCGGACGAAGTCGGGCACCCGCTTGACGCCGGTCCGCGGCGAGGCCGGGTGGGTGCCGAGCTCGGTGTTCGAGTATCGCTTGTCGTAGAACAGGGTCTGCCACTGCCGGACCATGCCGAGCGACCCGTTGTTGATGATCGCGACCTTGATCGGGATGCCCTCCAGCGCGCAGGTGGCGAGCTCCTGGTTGGTCATCTGGAAGCAGCCGTCGCCGTCGATCGCCCACACGGTGGCGTCCGGGCGGCCGACCTTGGCACCCATCGCGGCCGGCACCGCGAAGCCCATCGTGCCGGCGCCGCCGGAGTTCAGCCAGGTGTAGGGATTCTCGTAGGAGATGAACTGGGCGGCCCACATCTGGTGCTGGCCGACCCCCGCCGCAAAGATCGTCTCCGGGCCCGAGATGCGGCCGAGCCGCTCGATGACGTGCTGCGGCGCCAGCGACCCGTCGGCCGGGGACTCGTAGCCCAGCGGGTAGGTGCGCCGCCAGCCGTCCAGGGTGCGCCACCAGCCCTCGAGGTCCGGGCGGGACTCGGCGGCCAGGGCGGCGATCAGCTCGTTGATCACCTCTCGGCAGTCACCGACGATGGGCACGTCGGCGGTCCGGTTCTTGCCGATCTCGGCGGGATCGATGTCGGCATGGATGATCGCGGCCTTCGGCGCGAACGAGGCCAGCCGGCCGGTCACCCGGTCGTCGAAGCGGGCGCCGAGGGTGATGAGCAGGTCCGCCTTCTGCAGCGCGGTCACCGCCGCGACCGAGCCGTGCATGCCGGGCATGCCCAGGTGCTGGGGGTGCGAGTCGGGGAAGGCGCCGCGGGCCATCAGCGTGGTGACCACCGGGATGCCGGTCATCTCCGCCAGTGTGCGCAGCTCCGCGGCGGCGCGCGCCCTGAGCACGCCGCCGCCGATGTACAGCACCGGCCGCCGGGATGCGCTGATCAGCCTCGCCGCCTCCCGCACCTGCTTGTTGTGCGGGCGGGTGATCGGGCGGTAACCAGGCAGGTCGAGCGTGGGCGGCCAGATCTCGTGCGGCAGCACCGACGTGACCGACTGCAGGATGTCCTTGGGCAGGTCGACCAGGACGGGGCCGGGGCGACCCGTGCCCGCCAGGTGGAACGCCTCGGCGATCGTCCGCGGGATGTCGTCGACGGACTGGACGAGAAAGTTGTGCTTGGTGATGGGCAGGGTGATGCCGCAGATGTCCGCCTCCTGGAAGGCGTCCGTCCCGATCGCGGCGCTGGCCACCTGCCCGGTGATCGCGACCATCGGCACCGAGTCCATGTAGGCGTCCGCGATCGGGGTGACCAGGTTCGTCGCGCCCGGGCCGGACGTCGCCATGCACACGCCCACCCGCCCGGTGGCCTGGGCGTACCCCTCGGCCGCGTGGCCCGCGCCCTGCTCGTGCCGCACGAGGATGTGGCGCACCCGCGTGGAGTCGTACAACGGGTCGTAGGCGGGCAGGATCGCGCCGCCGGGGATGCCGAAGACCACGTCGGCTCCGACCGCCTCGAGGGAGTGGACGAGCGACTGTGCTCCGGTGATCTCTCGTGTCATCTGGGCGTCTTCCTTGACAGGCCGGGAATCTGCGACAGCGGGTGGTCTCGGCGGGGGAACGCGGGGCGCGGGCTGGGACTCGGTCACGCGATGGGGCTGGATCACGAACGCAGGAACTTGATCACGAACGCAGGGCTGGATCACGAACGCAGGGCTGGGCACGAAAAAGCCCCTCGTGCCTAGGGCACTGAGGGGCGGCGCACGGGGTCGATGTCGTCGACTACGCGCGCTCTGAACGTACGAGAATCTGACTGTGCACAGACATACCGTGCCGGAGTTCGGGCTGTACGTCAAGCAGCGACCGCAGGTAGCCGCCCCGCGGGCCCTGCCGGCGGGTCACGGCGGCCGCATGCTCGAGGCCCGTGAAGCCCGTGAGACCCGTGAGACCCGTGGGGCCCTTGAGACCGGTGAGACCCGTGCGGGCGCCCGGCGGACGGGGCGGCATCACCGACCGCCGGCGCCGGGCGCGCCCACCGCGCCGCCGTCGAGGGCGGTCAGGAACCGGGCGGCGATCGGAGCCGCCGTCTCGGCGCCGAAGCCGCCGTCCTCGACGACGACGGCGAAGGCCACGTCGCCCCGGTAGCCGACGAACCATGCGTGGGTGGGCGGGTTCTCGCCGCCGCCGTACTCGGCGGTGCCCGTCTTGCCGAAGACCTCGCCGGGCATCGGCACGCTCGCCGCCGTGCCCTCGGTGACCACGGCCCGCATGAAGTCCCGCAGCGGCGGGAGCACCGCGGGCGGGATGGCGTTGCTGCGCGCCGGCTGGCCGACGACGAAGGGCTGGCGCCACGTGCCACTGGCGACGGCCGCCGCCACGCTGGCCATCTGCAGGGGCGAGGCCTCGATCCGGGCCTGTCCGATCGACGCCGCGGCGGACTCGACCGAATCGCGCGGGGTCGGGAAGCTCCCGCCGACGCTGGCGATGTCCAGCGGCGCCCGGCCGTCGAAGCCGTAGAGCTGGGCGGCCTTCGCCAGGGCGTCCGACGGCAGCGATTCCTCCAGCCGGATGAAGGCGGTGTTGCAGCTCTTGGCGAAGGCGGTGCGCAGCGGGATGGGGCCGAACTGCTCGGCCTCGGCGTTCTGGAAGGTTCGCCCGCCCACGCTGACCGTCTGGGTGCAGTCCAGTGGGGTGTTCGCCGTCTTGCCGCTCATCAGCGCGGCGGTGGCCGTCACGATCTTGAAGGTGGAGCCCGGTGGGTACGTGCCGCGCACGGCCCGACTCGCCCCGCTCGGCGGATGGTTCGCCAGCGCCAGCACGCCGCCGGTACGGGTGTCGATGGCGACCATCGCCGCGGTGGGTCGGGCGGCGGTCGCGAGCGCCGTCTCGGCGGCCTGCTGGACCCGCAGGTCGAGGGTCGTCCGAACGGACTCGCCGTCGGTCATCGGGTAGGTGTGCAGCGTCTGGACGGTGGCGCCCCGCGCGTCGCGCACGACGACCGCGCCGCCCTGGGCACGCAGCCGGTCGTCGTAGACGCGCTGCAGCCCGGACAGCGGATCAACCCGGCCGACGAGGTTGCCGGCGAGGTCGCCGGAATCGTGCAGCGGCTGGCCGCCGGCGGCCAGCAGGCCGCCGCGTTGGCCGGTCGAGGCGGTCCGATCCAGGTGCAGCCCGGGGCGCAGGGCGGGATGCACGGACGCCGGCTCCGCCCGAACCTTCCACCCCCGGCCGGTGTCGACCAGGTTCAGCACCCCCGCGTACTCCAACGGCGACGGCAGGCCGGACAGGTCGAGCCGGGCCAGGTAGGGCGCGGTCGCCGCCTTGCCGTTGCGGTCGATCGATCCCGGGGTGAAGGTCGCGCCGGTGACCAGCAGTCGGTCCCGCACGTCGGCCATCGTGGTCAACAGGGCGGCCACGTCGATGCTGCCGGGCACGCTCGCCGCGCTCACAGCGGACCGACCGGCCCCATCCCGGCCGCCGGCCGCCGGCGACCCACTGGCCCCCGCAC
>NZ_JAMQQF010001140.1 GCF_023716945.1 Frankia sp. AiPs1
CGGCCGGCGTGCCCGCGCTCGCCGGGACCGCCGCGGGCGCGGCCGCCGAGATCGAGTACCGGCCGGTGCGTCGGCGGCTGCCGAAGACCCGCCCCTCGCAGACGGTCTCGTTCGCCGTCGGCGGCGCGGAGGGCTACCTGACCGCCGGCTCCTACCCGGACGACGGCCTCGGCGAGGTCTTCATCAAGATGTCGAAGCAGGGTTCCACGCTGGCCGGCGTGATGGACGCCTTCGCGATCGCCATCTCGATCGGCCTGCAGTACGGCGTGCCGCTGGAGGCATACGTCAGCAAGTTCATCAACATGCGTTTCGAGCCGGCCGGGATGACCGACGACCCGGATGTCCGGATCGCCCAGTCGATCATGGACTACCTGTTCCGCCGGCTGGCTCTGGACTACCTCGACGCCGACCATCGCGCCGAGCTCGGCATCTCCACCGCGGCCGAACGGGTCCGCGAGGTCAACGGCCGGTACGGCCCGCAGGCCGACGCGGCCGACGCGGCCGTCGACGCCGTCCCGGCGTCCGCCGGGTCGCTCACGGACGGGCTGTCCGACGCGGATGCGCCGGGCGTGGGTCGGGCCGTGGGTGGTTCGGTCGTGGGTGGTTCGGCTGTGGGTCCGGTCGGCGCCGGGTCGGCGTCGACCGCGAGCCGGCCGGGGCCGGGC
>NZ_JAMQQF010001141.1 GCF_023716945.1 Frankia sp. AiPs1
GCCCCGTTGGTCGCCGACCTCAACGCGATCGCCCCGGCCACGGTCGACCGGGTGGCGGCGGCTCTGGTCGGCCTGGACTTCGTCGACGGGTCGATCTCCGGGCCGCCGCCGGACCGGGCGTCCGGGCGCGGGCGCACCCGGCTGTACCTGAGCGGGCCGCGGGCCGGGCAGATCGCCGCGCTGGCCCATCCCCGGCTCGAACCGCGCGTCCTGGCCGGCCCGGTGGGCGCCGCGAGTGCACTGAAGATGAGCACGGCGAGCCTCTACAAGGGGCTCGCCGCCCTCTTCCTGCAGGCGAGCGCGGCGGCGCAGCAGGCCGGGGTGCTCGACGCCATGCTCGACGATCTGGCGCCGACGTTCCCCGCCCAGGTCCGCGACCTCGGATCATGGCTGGCGCTGTCGGCGAGCAAGGCGGACCGCTACGTCGCCGAGATGCGTGAGATCGCCGCGACCCAGGCCGCCGCGGGCCTGCCGCCGGAGCTGTTCGAGGCGATGGCCGTGGTGTGGGAGCGGGTCGCCCGGTCCCCGCTCGGTGCGCTGAGCCCGGAACGGGCCGGCGGCGTGACGGACGCCGCCGCGGTGATCCGCGCCCTCGACCTGCCCGCCGCCGGGCACCCGCCCGAGTCCTGAGACCGCGACCGGCAGACCACGCACC
>NZ_JAMQQF010001142.1 GCF_023716945.1 Frankia sp. AiPs1
GGCCGAACCGGCCGCGTCCGCCTCGGGGGCAGGCCGGGGCACCGCCGGAGTCACTGGTGCGCCGGCCACCGGTATGCCGGCGCCTCGCGCCTGCTCCGGCTGGGCCTGTCGGGGAACCGCGGGGGTGGTCGCGACGCGGTTGACGCCGTCGGTGCCGTCGCGCGGCGCCGGGCGGCCGAGACCGGTCGGGTCGTAGCCCAGGTAGCCCAGCACCACGTCACGCTGCGCCGCGACCAGCTCGCGAGTGGTCCGCAGGAACTCCAACACCACGGCGTCCACCGGGCCGCCACCTCCAAGCTCGGGCAGGGCGGCGGCAAGGACCGCCGGATCGTCGATCGGGTCAGCGGGAACGAGCGGTGACGCCGGGTCCTGCGGGACGAATCCCCGCACACCCGCGATCTCGGGAAGCTCCCCGCCAGCCGCCGCGGTCCGCACCACCGCAGCGGCAGATGCCGCCGCAGGGGACACCGCCGCGGGGGACACCGAGGGAGCCCGCGTGACAGATGCGAGTGGCACCGGGACGCGAGGTCCCGCTGGTGTCGCCGCGACGTCCGCGGCCGTGGGGGGCGCGGGGTGGCCCGGGCCGCCCCCCGTGGCCGTCGCGGGGGGACCCTCGAGGCTGCGCGGGCTTTTTGTGTTCGCCCCGGGTT
>NZ_JAMQQF010001143.1 GCF_023716945.1 Frankia sp. AiPs1
GGTCGTTGCCGGACGCCGCACTTGTCCTCGCCGCCGCGGCAGTCCTGACGGTGCCGACGGGCCTGCTGGCCCTGGCCCGCCGTGGGCGCCGCCGGCACACCGGCAGGAGGCGCAGCGCGGCGCCGACGTCGAGGAACGATGCCGACAGCGATGCCGACAGCGATGCCGATGCCGACGGCGATCATGACCGCGTCCTGCCCGCGGCTGCCAGCGTGGTCCTGACAGCCGTGGTGTTCCTCGCCGCCGGAGTCCTCGCCGGCGGGTTGGCGACGCGTCCCGGTGACCGGGGCCCCCTCGCCGACCTGGTGCGACGGGGGGTGCCGATGACCGCGCGGGTCGTGGTCACGGACGATCCGCGGTTGGCCGCCACGGCTGCGCCTGGAGTCGGTCCGCCGGCGGCCACCGCCACGACGTTCGTCGTTCCCGTCCGGTTGGAGCGCGTCACCGCCGGGCCCGTCGTGGTGCGGCTGCGCGCCTCGGCGATCCTGCTGGGGCGGGGTACCGGCTGGGATGGTCTGCTGCCCAGCCAGCACCTGGACATCGTGGGCCGGTTCGCCGTTCCCCGGGTGGGCGACACCGTCGCCGCGGTCGTGCTGGCGACCGGAACGCCGCGCCTGCGGGGCCGGCCCGACGCGGTGCAGCGCTTCGC
>NZ_JAMQQF010001144.1 GCF_023716945.1 Frankia sp. AiPs1
GTGCTGCGGTGTGCGGCGCAGCGTTGACGAGGACGAACCAGGCCTCGCAGCCCGGCGGCGCACAGGCCGGGTCGGCCGGGGCGGCGAGGTAGACCGCCGGGTCGTCGGCGAGGCGCCCGGCGAACACCGCGTCGAACTCGCCGTCGTAGTCCGCCGGGAAGGTGACCGTGTGATGGCCCAGCCCCTGCGTGCCGCCGGACAGCGCCAACAACAGCACGAACCCGGACATCGACGGGGTGGCCCGCCGGACGTGGCGCCGCCCGGCCCGGTCGTCGACCAGCCGGCCGTAGAGCGATGCCGCGTCGACGTTCGCGACGACGACGTCGGCGGGCAGCCTGAGGCCGTCGGCGAGACGCACCCCGTCGACCCGGCCGCCGGGCGTGCGGGTCACCTTCAGCACCCGGGTGTCGAGCAGGATCCGGGCCCCGCGGTCCTCGGCGCGCCGCGCGATCGCCTCGCCCAGCCGGCGCAGCCCGCCCGGCACGTACCACCCGCCGAAGTGGCGTTCGGCGTGCACCACCGACACCAGGGCGGCCGGGGCGCGCCGGGGATCGGAGCCGGAGTAGGTCGCGTAGCGGTCCAGCACCATCCGCAGGCGCGGGTCGCGCAGGTAGCCGCGGCCCAGGCCGCGCAGGCTGCGGCCGGGGG
>NZ_JAMQQF010001145.1 GCF_023716945.1 Frankia sp. AiPs1
GCGCTGGCGGCCGCCGGCATCCCGGTCGGCGCGGTCGAAACCGGGCGCACCGAGGCCGGCGCGACCCGCGTCGCCGCAGTGGACAGCCCGCCGGTGCGGGTGCTCGTCGAACGCATGCTCACCGAGTCGGACAACGACCTGGCGGAAAGCCTGGGCCGGCTGATTGCCCAGCGGCGCGGCCTGCCGGCCTCGTTCGCCGGGGCCGCGAGGGCCGTGTTCGACACGGTCACCGAACTCGGCATCCCCACCGCGGGGATGGCCCTCAACGATGTCAGCGGCCTGTCCACCACCGACCTCATCGCGCCCGCCACCCTCGTGGCGCTGCTACGGGCGGCGGTCCTGCCCATTCGTCCCGCCCTGCGCACCGTGCTGACCGGGCTTCCGGTGGCCGGTTTCTCCGGCACCCTGAACGACCGTTACGCCACCGCGGACACGGCACCGGGCGCGGGTGACGTCCGAGCCAAGACCGGCACGCTGCGCAACGTCAGCAGCCTCGCCGGCCAGCTCGTCGACGCTGACGGGCGGCTGCTGCTGTTCGCCTTCCTGTCTCCGGCGCTGGAGGGGGGCGGCACCAAGGCCGCGCTCGACCGGGTCGCGGCGGCGCTGGCCGGCTGCGGTTGTCCCGCGCCGGTGCCGGTGCCACGGGC
>NZ_JAMQQF010001146.1 GCF_023716945.1 Frankia sp. AiPs1
CGGCCCGGCCCCGCCCGTCCCGCACGCCCGCCTCGACCCCGGCGGGGACGCCGCCGACGAGGTCGCCCGCCGGCTCGGCGGACGTGGCGGAAGCGGTGATGGGGCCGGCGACGAGATCCTCCACGGGGTCGACGATGTCGACGAGTTCCCCGGTGCGGGACCGCTCGGCGAGGTACCGGGAGAACCGGCGATGGATGGTCTCGTACATGCTGGCGACGTCGTCCTGCTCGGCGTCCGCCCGCCCGTGCTCGCGACCGGCGCTCCTGCCACCGCGAATGGAGAACCGGCGGTACTCGGACTTGCGCGCCAGCCCGTCCTCGAAGACGACCATGCTCGCGACGACGTTGGTGCCCTGGATGTTCGACACGTCGTAGCACTCGATGCGCAGCGGCGCGTCCGGCAGTTCGAGGGCCTCCTGGAGCTCGGCGAGCGCCCGGCTGCGCGCGGTCAGGTCGCTGGCCCGCTTCATGCGGTGCAGCGCCAGCGCCTGGCGGGCGTTGCGCTCGACGGTCTCCAGCAGGGTGCGCTTGTCACCGCGGCGCGGCACCCGGACCTCGACCCGGCCGCCGCGGGCGACGCCGAGCAGCTCGGCCACGGCGTCGGCGTCCGGGGGCAGCACGGGCACGAGGATCTCGCGCGGGATGCC
>NZ_JAMQQF010001147.1 GCF_023716945.1 Frankia sp. AiPs1
GGATATGCGGTGGCGGTTTCATTCCACCCGCGGTATTTACCGCGGGTGCGGGTGGGGGCGGGGAGGGAGATTGGGCGGTGGGGCGGCCGTGAGCGGGCGGGTCCTCGTCGTCCGCCTCGACAGTGACGGCGATGTTCTGCTGTCCGGGCCGGCGATCCGCGCGGTGGCCGCGCGGGCGGCACACGTGACGCTGCTCGTCGGCCCCCGCGGACGGTCGGCCGCCGGTCTGCTGCCCGGCGTCGACGAGACGATCGTCTGGCGCTGCCCGTGGATCGACGCGACGCCGCCACCGGTGCGCCGCGACGACGTCGACGGCCTCGTCGACCGGCTCGCCGCCGGCCGCCACGACGAGGCGCTGATCCTCACCTCGTTCCACCAGAGCCCGCTGCCGGTCGCGCTGCTGCTGCGGATGGCCGGCGTCCGGCGCATCGCCGCAGCCAGCGAGGACTATCCCGGCACGCTGCTCGACGTCCGTCATCGGCTGCCCGAGCGCGGTCTGCACGAGGTGACGCGCGCACTGTCGACGGCGGCGGCGCTGGGTTACCCGCTGCCCGCCGGCGACGACGGCCTGCTGGCGCTGCGCCGGCCGCTGCCCGACCCGACGCCGCTGGTCGGCGCGATCCCTACGGGCGCCCGGCCCTACGT
>NZ_JAMQQF010001148.1 GCF_023716945.1 Frankia sp. AiPs1
CCGCGTGCGCCGGGCCGCGCTGCGGCGGGTACCCGCCGTGGCCGATGCGGCGGTCCGTAGTCTGGACGAGTGCTGGTGCTGGCCCTCGACACATCCACGGCCGCGTGCGCGGTGGCGCTCGCCGAGCTGACCGCGTCCGATCCCGTGCGGCCGGTGAGCGCCGCGGCCGGTGAGCCCGCCGGCCCCGGCGTGCATGTCTGGCCCCGGGGGAGCGTCGTCACCGTCGACGCCCGCCGCCACGGGGAGCTGCTCGCGCCGTCGATGCGGGCGGTTCTCGACGAGGCGGGCGCGCGCCCGACCGACCTCGCGGCCGTCGTCGTGGGGGCCGGTCCCGGACCGTTCACCAGCCTGCGGGTGGGCATGGTGACCGCCGCGGCCTTCGCGGATGCGCTGGACATCCCCGTGCACGGCGTCTGCTCGCTCGACGGCATCGGTGCGGCCACGGCCGGCTCGGTCGGCGTGATCACCGATGCGCGGCGCCGCGAGGTCTACTGGGCCCGCTACGCCGGTGGGGTCCGGGTGGGCGATCCCGCCGTGGGCAGTCCGGCGCAGGTGGCCCGGACGTTGCGGGAGCTCGGCGTCGACGCCGTCACCGGCCCCGGCCGGGCGCTGTACCCGGAGCCGTTCGCCGGGTTCGCCAGCAC
>NZ_JAMQQF010001149.1 GCF_023716945.1 Frankia sp. AiPs1
GGGCCAGCAGGGTCAGCGAGGCGGCGACGCTGACCGGCGTCGTGGGGATCCGGTAGGCCGGCAGGGCCGGGGACGGCTGACCGCCGCGGGCGTCGACCGCGGCGATGAGGTCGTCGCGCATCGCCTGATGGGCGACCCAGCTGAGCCGGGCCAGTTCCCGGGCGCCGGCGGCCGTGGAGCCCAGCGGCGCGAGCGCACCGCCCGCGGCCGCGGCGGCGTTGATCGCGGCGTGGGTGGCGGTGAGCATCGTGTTCAGGGCTGCCACGGCGGCTGCCTGCCCGGCAACCGCCGGACTCGCCCGAGCCGTCCCTGTCTGGGCGGGGTTGGCCGCGACGACCCGTCCGTCCCGCCTGCCCGCGGTCACCCGGCGCTCCCGGCGGTTGCGGCGCTGCCGGCGGTCGCGGCCGGCGAGCCGGCGCCGACCTGCGCGCGGAAGAGGTCGAGTAGCTCCACCTGCGCGACACCGGCGGCGTGCAGGCTGGCCAGCAACGGCGCGAGCACGCCGCTCACTCGCAGGCTGTCGGTGCGCGCCGCGGCCGTCGCGTCGCTCTCGGCGGCACGCAGCGAGGCCAGCGTCGCCGCATGAGCCGTGGGCGACTCGTCGACGACGGCTTTGGCCGCCGTCACCCCGGCCGGTGTAGGCC
>NZ_JAMQQF010000114.1 GCF_023716945.1 Frankia sp. AiPs1
GGTGGTGGCCGTGCCGGCGCTGCGGGCGTCGAACGCGGCCCCGCCGGCGCCGGGCGGGGCGGTCGCGCTGTACCTGCACACCTCGGGCACGACGGGAGCGGCCAAGCGGGTGCCGGTCACCCAGGAGGTGCTCGCCGCGCGCACCGACCTGCTGTCCGGTCTGCTCGACCTCGGCCCGGACGGCCGCTACGCCACCGGCTCGCCGTTGCACCACATCGGCGGGCTCGGCAACACCCTCGTCGCGGTGTCGGTCGGCGCGACCGTGCTGTCGACGTCGCGTTTCAGCCACCAGTGGTGGGCCGGGCTGCGGGGGCAGGGCGCCACGCACTGCCAGCTCGTCCCGACGATGATCGAGATGCTGCTGGCTGAGGGAACGCTCGACGCGGTGCCGCTGCGCACCCTGGTCTACGGTGCGTCGCCGATCAGCCCGGAGACGCTGCGCCGGGTGCAGGCGGTGCTGCCCGGGGTGCGCCTGGTCAACCTGTTCGGTCAGACCGAGGGCAGCCCGCTGACCTGCCTGACCCCCGCCGATCACGACCGGGCCGCGGCGGGCGCCCCCGACCTGCTCGCCACTGTCGGGCGGGGCGTTCCCGGGCTGCGGCTGCGCATCGACGACCCGGACGACGCCGGGGTCGGCGAGGTGCTCGCCGCCGCGGCGCACCTGAGCGTGCACGCCGCCGACGGCTGGCTGCACAGCGGCGACCTCGGCTTCCTCGACGACGACGGCTACCTGCACCTCGTCGGGCGGCGCAACGACATGATCGTGCGCGGCGGGGAGAACGTGTACCCGCTGGAGATCGAGCACACCCTCGTCGAGCATCCCGGGGTCGCCGACGCCGGGATCGTCGGGGTGCCCGACGCCCGGCTCGGGGAGACGCTGGCCGCGTTCGTCGTCCCCGCCGACCCCGACCGCCCGCCGACCGCCGACGAGCTGCGCCGGTTCGTCCGCGACCGGCTGGCCGGGTTCAAGGTGCCCGCCTACTGGTACGTCGTCGACGCACTGCCGCTCAACGCCGCCGGCAAGCTCACCCGCCCCGCCCTGCGCGCCCGCCACGACGCCGCCGACGCCGCCGACGGCGGAGGCGGGTCGCCGTAGCGGGGCGGGCGGCCGGGGCGGGCGCGCCGGTCAGCTCCCGTCAGGAGCCGGTGGTGGCGGGCAGCTCGTGGCCGCAGAGGTTCTCGCGCACGACGTTGAAGGCGTCCCCGGTGTGGTTCGCCTGCACGAACGACCAGCAGGTGGTCTGCTTGCCGCGGTCGCGGGCCAGGTCCATCGGCTGGATCAGCCCGCCGGCGTCGTAGTCGTGCACCGCGTTGAGGGAGTTGACGAAACCCTCGCGGGTCGGGCAGGCACCGGCCTCGGTCAGCCCGCGCAGGTACAGGTCGGTGTCGATGTAGGCGATCATCGCGAGTTCCTGCTGCGGGTTGGGAACCTGCGGGGCGTAGCGCGCCATCGCCGTGCGGTAGTTCGCGATCGCCGGGCCGCCGGCCTCGAACGGGCGGTAGAACACCGGGATGGTCACGCCGGCCAGCGCGCCGGCGGAGTCGTGCAGGAGCTGGGTGTCGTAGCCGCTGACCGACAGGATTGCCCGCAGGTTCACCCCGGCGGCGCGCACGGCGGTCAGGACCGCGGGCAGGTCGGGGGCGTTGATGACGGTGAGCAGGGTGTCGGCGCCGCTCTCGGCGATGCGCCGCGCGACGGCCGCCGGGCTGTCCGCGCCTGCGGTGTAGGCGATCTCGCCGACGACCGGAATGCCGGCGGCCTGGGAGCTCTGGGTCATCTTGGCGCTGGTGTTGCCGACGCCGGCTGACAGCGCGGTCCGCAGCAGGATCGCCTTCGTCCCGCCCTGCGAGCGCAGGAACGTGCCGTAGGTGTCGGTCGCGGCGCCGGTGGTGGAGGAGAACGAGAACATCGTGCGGTACTTCGCCCAGACGTCGCCGGTGGCCAGCCCGCCGACCGGGACGCCGTGCTCGGCCAGGTACTGGGCGCTGCCGTTGGCGGCCAGGGAGTACTCCAGGATGCCGAAGTCCTTCTGCCGCTCGATGAGGTCCCGGGCGGCGACGCCGTTGGCCGAGGGGTCGCCCTGGTCGTCCCGCCAGTCGTAGACGATCTTGCGTCCGTGGATGCCACCGGCGGCGTTCGCCTGGCCGATGCGGGCGTCGACCCCGGCGCGGGTGGCGGCCATCGAGGCCGCCGTCGGCCCGGAGTCGGGATAGAGAAGCCCGAGCCTGACCTCCGATGAGGTCACGCCCGGGCTGTCACAGGATGCCGCCGACGATGCCGTGGGCGACGAGCACGCGCTCGCCCCCGCAGCGACCAACGCCAGCAACGCGGCGGCGCTGGATAACGATAAGGAGACGGAACGGCGACGCATCGTGACCCCCGTGGGAACGGTCAGAGAAGGGAGGGAGGAACTGCAGGGAAAAGGAAAAAGGCAAAAGGAAAAGAAAATGGTCGTGCCCCGGCGCCGTGAGGCGCCGGGGTACGAGGTGGTGCCGGGGACCTGGCGTGCGGGGACCTGGCCGTGCGGGGACCTGGCGCCGAGGGACCCGAAGCGGTCTCAGCTGTCGTAGCGGGGTGTGCCGCGGTAGCCGAAGAAACGCTCGAAGTTCTCGTCGTTGATCGGCCGCCGCGAGTTGCGCTCCTGGGCGTCGCGCAACGCCGCGAGCCGGGCGCGTTCGCGCTCGACCCGCTCGGCGTCCACCGGCTCAGCCTTTTCCAGCTCGGTGACCAGGGTGTTCTGTGCCTTGATCTCCTCGCCGAGGCGTGCCGCCACCTCGCCGTAGGTGAGCAGGTCCTGGTCGTCCTCGTCCTCGCGCTGCGGGACGGCGGCGGGGTTGGTCTCAGGGTCGCTCATGCGTGCACCGTCCTTTCGGTTCAGAGCTCGATCGGAACCCAGCCGGCGCCCTCGGACGACCGGTGCGCCGCGTCGATGATCTCCAGGCTGAGCAGCCCGTCGGTGAAGGTGGGCACCGGGGTGGGCTGGCCGTCGAACGCGGGCAGCCAGTCCTCGAGCATCAGCGCCATCGCCCGGCTGCCGTGGCCGGCCAGGCCCTCGGGCAGGTGCTGCGGGGCGGCGGGCTCGCGCTCGACCGGGGCCAGCGGCGCCAGCCCCTTCTGGCTCGCCGGGCCCGCCTGGTAGGTGGTGTGGCGCAGGCTGCCGTCGGCGACGATGCTGCCGTCGGTGCCGAGCAGCTCGAGGCGGAAGTGGTCGACGTTCGCGCCGATCGTGGAGACGCTCAGGACGGCGATCGCGCCGGAGGCGAGCCGCAGCAGCACCGCGGAGGTGTCGTCCGCGGTCACGGCCAGCTCCCCGCCGTCCGGCAGCGTCCGCGTCGGCACCGAGCTGCGCACGTCGGCGCACACCGCCACCGGCGGCCCCAACAGCGAGCAGACGAAGTCCAGGTCGTGGACGAGCATCCCGGCGAGGTAGCCGCCGCCCTGGCTGCGGTCGTACATCCAGGCGGCCTGCAGGGGCCGGCTCGGATGCCAGTAGGAGGCGCTGCGGGTGACCCGGGCCACGTGCGGGGTGCCGAGCAGCCCGGCCCGCACCTGGTCGGTGATGGCCAGCCACTCCGGGTTCCAGCGGTTCTCGAAGCAGCAGCCGGTCGGCCGGCCCGACTCCTGCGCCGCGGCGACCATCTCCCGGGCCTGCGCCGGATCGGCGGCCAGCGGCTTCTCGCACAGCACGGCCTTGCCCGCGGCCAGGGCGGCGAGGGTGATCTCGTGGTGCAGCGCGGTCGGGGTCGCGACCGAGATCAGATCGAGGTCGTCGCGCCGGACGAACGAGCGCCAGTCGGTCGAGGTGTCCTCGATGCCCAGCCGGGCGGCGACCTTCCCGAGCCGCTCCGGCGTCCGCGCACACAACGCCACCGGGTCGTAACCCTGGGCCGCTCGGTACGCCGGAGCCTGGACGATGGCCCCCCAGCCGACCCCCACGATGCCCACCCGCAGCGTCATCGGACCACCTGCGCCGTCGGAACCACCTGCGCCGTCGGAACCACCTGCGCCGTCAGAACTACCTGCGCCGTCAGAACTACCTGCGCCGCCGGAACCATCCGCGCCGTCAGGAACACCCGCGCCGTCATGTCGCCTCCCAGGGGACGGCCACCGGCCGTCCTGCCGCATCATTGCGTTACCCAAAAATCAAGGCTAATTCGCTAGACATCAGACACTAGTGCGGGACTACGACGAGGGGCAACGCAGCCCGGCGGGCCGCGCGGGTCCGCCCAGCTTCCGCGTCAGTCCCGGGTGCGCCGGACGTACCACAGCGTCTCCGCGTGCCTCCTGCCCGACCGGCGTCCTACACTTACCTGCGGTAATGCCCCGCCGGGGCTGTCGAAGGAGCGCGGGACCGGGAGGGGGCGCCGGGTGGCGGTCGAGCCCGAGCGCGACCTGGTCGTACCGTCGCGGCGGCGGGACCCGTATCCGGTCAGCCCGGTGATCGGTCCGGAGGGCGAACGGGCCTGCGCGGAGATCGTGGCGGCGGCCCGCGAGCTGTTCGCGCGGCGCGGCTACCACGGCACCAGCATCTCGGCGGTCACGGAGGCCACCGGCCGCTCGGACACGGCCTTCTACCAGTACTTCCAGAGCAAGATCGAGCTGTTCGCCATCTTCTACGAGCGGCTCGGTCGGGACCTCGTCCGGCACTTCCGCCACCAGCGGGTGATCGAGCCCGGACCGGCCGGGCTGGCGGAGTTCCGGGCCTGGCTCGAGGGCCTCGACGAGGTCCTGCGCCGACACTCACCCGTCTTCGCCACCTGGCCGCTGGTCGCGCACGACGCCCTGGCGCCGGAGGATCCCTCCGAGCGCTACCTGCGCGAACTCGCGGAGGAGATGCGGCCTCGACTGGCCCTCGTCGGCGCCGGTCCGGTGGACACCCGCGTCCTCGCGATCGCGATCATCAGCCTGATGCAGTGGACGCACGTCGTGCTCGATCCACGCCGCCCCGGTGTCCTGCCGCCCGAGTCGTCGGTGCACGCCACGCTCGCGACGATCATCCACTCCTCGCTGTTCCCGCGGGCGGCCGGCGCCCCGGGCACGGTGGGTGCGGTGGGTGCGGTGGGTGCGGTGGGTGCGGTGGGTGCGGTGGATGTGGTGGATGTGGCGGGCACGGCGGGTGTCGACGGCGACCCGCCGCCCTGGCCCGACCTACTCCCGGGCGGCGGCACCGATCGCGCGGATCCGCTCGGCGCCTGGCGCGACACGGCCCCGCTGGGCCTTCGCCGGCAGGTGACCCGGCGGTCCGAACCGACGATCCGGCGCATTCTCGCCGCCGCGAACCAGGCGTTCGAGCGTGGCGGGCTGGCCGGCACGAGCGTCGACGACATCACCGCCGAGGCCGGCGTCGCCCACGGCACGTTCTACCAGTACTGGGAGGATCGGTACGCGATCTTCGCGACGCTGGCCCACCAGGCGGCGGTCGACATCTGCAGCCACCTCGACGACCTGCTGCGCGCCGAGGACGACGGCGACATCCTGGCCTGGATCGACCGCTGGTTGGTCGTGCTGCGACGGCGCGGCCCCACCCTGCACGTGTGGACGACCGAGGTGCTGCCGACCCCGGCACTGCAGCGGCTGAGCCGGCAGCTGCGGACCTACCTCGACGCGGTCACCACGCGGCTGCTGGCGCGCTGGGCGCCGGGACGATCGCTGGACCCGTCGGCGGCTGCCGTCGTGCTGTGGGTGCTGCTGGGCGAGTTTCCCTACCATGCCTGGCAGCGCCATCGGGTGCTCGACCGCGACGACGTCCGTCGTTGCCTCGCGCTCCTGCTCGTCGGTGGTCTGCTCGGCGCTCGTACCCCCCTGCCCGCCGGCGGCCCGCCCCCCTGAGCGGGCGCCTCCCGGAGGGGACGCCTCCCGGAGGGGACGGGGTCAGGCCGGGCCGGTGATGGCCGTGCAGAACGTGACGAGATGGTCGCGTTCCACCGCGTCGGGCCCCGTGCCGGCCGCGACATGGCGTTCGAGCGCGCCGAGGACCACGTCCAGGATCGCCCGTGCGTCGAGCTCCGGGTGCGGGCGCCCGGCCGCGGCCAGCGGCGTGACCAGCAGTGCGCCGAGCTGGTTGTCCAGGGTCGAGCGCCCCGGTTCGGAGCCGTCCGAGCGCAGCGTGAGCCGGCTGATCGCGATGCTCTGGGTGGCGACCTCGGGGCGGGTGAGCTGGGTCAGCAGCCCCTGCACCCAGGCGGCGACCTGATCGGCGGGGCCGGCCTCCTTGGCCATCTGGTGGCCCAGGTAGGAACGCACCCGCAGGACGCCGCGCTCCATCACGGCGTGCAGCAGCTCGCTCTTGCCGGCGAAGTAGCGGTAGAAGGTCTGGTTCGAGCTGCCGGCCTCGGCGACGATGTCGCTCACCCGCGGCTCCGCCGGTGCCACCCGGACCGCCACCCGCAGGGCGGCGTCGAGGATCTGCTCGAGCTCGTCGAGGGCGTCGCGCTGGTGGCGGCGCAGGGCCCGATCGACTGCGGCGCGCACGGATGCGGGCGCTGCGTCCCACTCCAGCGGGGTCGACTCCATGGATGCAAGTCTGCCGTGCGTGGTGGGCGGAGCGAGGCAGGATCCGACCATGTCGCAGAATCTGGTTCTGGAGCGGCCAGAATGCTATTCTGCCCCCGTCCCGATCACGTGGACCAGGAGGTCCGGATGTGGAACCCGATCCAGCCCGCCGACCCGAGTCGGTACCCGCGGTGAGCGCGGGCCCGCCGGCACAGGGCACGGCGGCACAGGGCACGGCGGCACAGGGCACGGCGCTCGACGCCGTCCGCCTGGCCCGCTGGCTCGACGCCGAGCAGGTGCCCGGGGCGGGCGAGCTGCCCGTCATCGACCGGCTCACCGGGGGTTCGCAGAACGAGCTGTACTCGCTGATCCGCGGCGGCGAGCGCACGGTGCTGCGGATGCCGCCGGCGGCCGCGAGCGAGTCCCGCGTCGACGGGCTGCGCCGGGAGCTGCGGTTGCTGCGCGCGTTGCGCGGAACGGACGTCCCCCACGCCGAGCTCGTCGCCGGGGACCCCACCGGCGAAGTGCTGGGAATGCCGTTCTACGTGATGCGGGCCATCGACGGCTGGAGCCCGACCGCCACCTGGCCGGCTCCGTTCGACACCGAGCCGGCCGCCCGGCGCGAGCTGGCGTTCGAACTCGTCGACGGCATCGCGAAGCTGTCCCGGGTCGACTGGCGTGACCGCGGACTGGCGGGGTTCGGCCGCCCGGAGAACTTCCACGACCGCCAGGTCGACCGCTGGCTGAGCTTTCTCGGCGCCTACCGGTTTCGCGACCTGCCCGGCCTCGACGAGGCGGCCGCCTGGCTGCGGGCGAACCGGCCGGCCAGCTTCGAACCGGGGATCATGCACGGCGACTACCAGTTCGCCAACGTGATGTTCCGCCACGGCACCCCGGCCCGGCTCGCCGCCATCATCGACTGGGAGATGACCACGATCGGCGACCCGCTGCTCGACCTCGGCTGGGCGCTGCTCGGCTGGGACGGGGAGGAGCCCCGCACCGAGGGCTTCTACCTCGACGTCTCCGGGATGCCGCGGCGGACCGAACTGCTGGCGCACTATGAGCGGGTGAGCGGACGCTCGACCGCCGACATCGACTACTACCTGGTGCTGGCCAACTGGAAGCTCGGCGTGGTGCTGGAGAAGAGCTACGCGGCCTTCGCCGCCGGCGCAACGGTCGACCCCAAGGTCGAGACGTTCGGGCCGCTGGTGCTGCAACTGCTCGCCACCGCCGCCGACCTCGCCCGCTCGCTGCCGGCCCGGAGAGGCTGACCATGGGATACGCGGACACCCTGTTCGACCTGACCGACCGGGTCGTACTCATCACCGGCGGCAGCCGCGGGCTCGGCCGGGAGATGGCCTTCGGCGCGGCGCGCTGCGGAGCCGACGTCGTCATCGCCAGCCGCGACCTCGACTCCTGCACGGCCACCGCCGCCGAGGTCGAGGCCGAGACCGGCCGCAAGGCCCTGCCGTACGCCGTGCACGTCGGGCGCTGGGACGAGCTGCCCGGCCTCGTCGACGCCGCCTACGACCGGTTCGGCAAGGTCGACGCGCTGATCAACAACGCCGGGATGTCGCCGCTGTACGACACCCTCGCCGACGTCAACGAGAAGCTGTTCGACGCGGTCGTCAACCTCAACCTCAAGGGCCCCTTCCGGCTGTCGGTGCTCGTCGGCGAACGGATGGTCGCGGCGGGCCGCGGCTCCATCGTCAACGTCAGCTCCACCGGTTCCATCCGTCCGACGGCGGCGATCCTGCCGTACGCGGCGGCCAAGGCCGGACTCAACGCGCTGACCGAGGGCCTCGCGCTCGCCCTCGGCCCGCAGGTGCGCGTCAACACCCTCATGTCCGGCCCGTTCTACACCGACGTCAGCAAGCACTGGGACCTCGACGCCGTCGCCGAGGCGGCCCGGTCACACGCGTTGCAGCGCGCCGGCAACCCGGCCGAGATCGTCGGCTCCGCGCTGTACCTGATCTCGGATGCGTCCAGCTACACCTCCGCCGCGACCCTGCGGGTCGACGGCGGCATCCCCTGAGCCGACACCGCCCCTGAAGGCGCACCGCCCCTGAGGCGACACCGCCCCTGAGCCGATAGCGGCCCGAGTGCTGGGAGGAAATGCCATGGCATGGGACTTCTCCACCGATGCCGAGTTCGAGACCAAGCTGGACTGGGTCCGGGCGTTCGTGCGCGACGAGGTGGCACCGCTCGACGTGCTGTTCCCGGGCTGCGAGTACCTGCCCCTCGACGACGAGCGACGCAAGATCGTCGACCCGCTCAAGCAGCGGGTGCGCGACGAGGGCCTGTGGGCCCCCCATCTCGGTCCGGAGCTCGGCGGGCAGGGCTTCGGCGCGGTGAAGCTGACCCTGCTCAACGAGATCCTCGGCCGCACGGACTGGGGGCCGATCGTGTTCGGCACCCAGGCGCCCGACACCGGCAACGCCGAGATCATCGCCCGGTTCGGCACCCCGGAGCAGAAGGAGCGCTACCTGGCGCCCCTGCTGGCCGGGGAGATCTTCTCCTGCTTCTCCATGACGGAGCCGCAGGGCGGCGCCGATCCGCGGGTGTTCACCACCCGGGCGCGACGCGAGGGCGACGAATGGGTGATCGACGGCCGCAAGTACTGGTCGTCCAACGCCGCGGTGGCCTCGTTCCTCATCATCGTCGCCATCACCAACCCCGACGTCGCGGTGCATCACGGGGCGTCGACCTTCCTCGTGCCGCGCGACACCCCCGGCGTGGTGATCGAGGACAGCCACCACGTGTTCGGCGCGCACCACCACGAGCCGGGTCACTCCCTGGTCCGCTACGAGGGGGTGCGGGTGCCGGCGGACGCGCTGCTCGGCCACGAGGGGCGGGGCTTCGAGGTGGCCCAGTCCCGGCTGGCCGGCGGCCGGCTGCACCACGCCATGCGGGCGATCGGCGTCGCCCAGCGGGCCATCGACATGATGGGCCAGCGCGCCCGCAGCCGGTTCACCCAGGGCAGCTCGCTGGCCGACAAGCAGTTCGTGCAGGGGTTCATGGCCGAGTCGTACACCGAGCTGATGCCGTTCCGCCTCGCCGTGCTGCACGCCGCCTGGCTCATCGACACCCACGGCGAGCACGCCGCCCGCACCGAGATCGCGGCCCTGAAGGTGCTCACCCCGAAGGTCATCCAGTCCATCGTGCTGCGGGCGATCCAGGTCCACGGCGGGCTCGGCATCACCGAGCAGCTACCGCTGGTCGACATGTTCACCACGGGACTCGCCCTCGGCCTCGCCGACGGGCCCACCGAGGCGCACAAGGTCAACCTGGCCCGCCAGCTCCTGCGCCACTACGAGGCCGACGACCCGGCGTGGCCCGAGGAGTTCCTCGGCCGCCGCCTCGCCGCGGCCCGGGAGAAGTACGGCGACCTCGTCGCCAGCGTCCCGTCGGTGCCCGCCGGGCCGCCGGGGGCGCCGCAGGGGGTGTGACGGCGCGCCCGGGGCTCAGGCCTCCGAGCAGCTCAGGCCTCGGGCAGCTCAGGCCTCGGGCAGCTCAGGCCTCGAGGACCGCGGTGATGAACCCGGCGATCGTGTTGACGATGTCGGCGTCGTCGACCGGCAGGTGCTGGGCGTGGCAGTGGTACCAGGTGCGGTCCATCATCGACTGCACCGCCAGGCCCAGCGCCTCGGGCGCGTCGGTGGGGGTGCGCTGGCGACCCCGCAGGTGCACCCCGAGCAGCCAGGCCACCCGCATCTGCATCTTGTTGCTCGCCGCGCCGACGCTCTCGTCGGCCGGGCCGGACTGCGCCGAGAGGATGAACGCGCCGTGCTGATCCATGAACGCGAAGTACTTCCACACCCAGGCCTCGACGTCGGCCTGGGCACAGGGTCGCGGGAGGGTCTCCCACTCGGCGACGACCTGCAGTAGCTCCCGAAAGGTGGCCTGGCCCAGGGTGTCGAAGATTTCCCGCTTGTCGCGGAAGTAGGTGTAGAAGCCGGCGCGGGAGATCCCGCAGGCGTCGGTGATGTTGTTGATGCGGGTGCCGGCGTACCCGCGCTCCAGAAAGAGCTTCTTGGAGGCGTCGAGGATCGCGTTGCGGGTGCGCGCCGCGCGCCAGCCCAACCGGGCGACCGCGGTCCCGGAGTCGGCCGGCTCGACCGGCAGGAGCCGGGGATCGCCGTCGGGGTTCGTGCCCTCGTCGACGATCTCCGCGGAGGTTGGGTCGTCCATGGTCGATCCAGTGTAGGAGAGCCGGGCGCCGCACCTGCTGACGGACGCGTCAGAGGTTGCTCACACGGGCCCGGGGCGCGGTCCGCCGCCTGGCTGGCGATCAGCGGATCCGGTGCTCCCGTATCATCTCATCCTGAGCGGCCAGTCATCCTGAGCGGCCAGCGCCGCCGACCGGTCGACGCCGTCGTGCGGTGGCCGGTGCGGGCGGCTGGTCAGGACGAACGCGAAGGGGTGTGTCGGCGCAATGGGCCCCGGTGGCTGAGGCGCCGCTGCGGCTTGCCGGCTCGCCGGGACCGGTCGATCCGGACCGCGCCGAGCGGGAGCGCCGCGCGATCATCCGCGCCGCCCACCGGCTGATCGGCCGCGACGGTCGCGCGGCGACGCCGCTGGAGGACATCCTGCGCGGCGCCGGGGTGAACAGACGCACCTTCTACCGGCACTTCCCGTCCAAGGACGCGCTGATCCTGACCATGCAGCGGGAGGCCGCCGCCGGGGTGCGCGACAGCCTGCGGGCGGTGGTGCGCGAGGCCCGCGACGCCCGGGCCGCCGTCGTGGCGTGGATCGAGGAGCTGCTCGCGATCGGCTGGGACGAGCGCGCCAACCGGGACGGGCAGACGTTCATGACCCCGGAGGTCGGGCTCGTCGTCGGCATCGCCGAGGCGCTGGAGGACATCTACGCCGAGCACCGGGGCATCCTCGCCGAGGTCCTCGCCGGCGGGCGCAGCGACGGCAGCCTGCCCGCCGCGGAGCCGGAGTGGGACTCCCTCGCCATCCACGCCGTCGTCGTGCGCTACCTGGAGATGCGGGCGCGCGGGCGGCTGGACCGGCCCTACGCCACGGTGGTGGACGACGTCGTCCGCCGGTTCCTTCCGCCGGCCCCCGAGGGCGCCGAGCTGACCGGCGTGCGGGACTGACCGGCGTGCGGGACCGGCCGGCGTGCGGGACCGGCCGGCGCGGGCCCGCGTCCACGAGCACGTCACGCCCAGGTCACGAGCCCGCCTGCACGAAGGTCATCTTGGGCGGGTATCGTCATCACCCCGGGCCGGTACCGGCCGGGAGTCGGCCCGCGCCGACCGCGGGCATCGACCGTAGCGGAAGGTGCAGATGACGCCGGGGCCTCTTTACGCGTTCTACACGCGGCGGCTGCGCCGGCAGGTCGCGGCCGGCCCGCTGCCGACCCACGTCGGCCTGGTCATGGACGGCAACCGCCGCTGGGCCCGCGAGATGGGGCTGGCCAATCCCAGCCTGGGCCACCGTTACGGCGCCGAGCACGCCGAGGACGTGCTGTCCTGGTGCGAGGCCGTCGGCATCCGCCACGTCACCGTGTTCGTCTGCTCGACCGAGAACCTGCAGCGCCGCGGTGACGCCGAGGTCGCGTTCCTCATGCAGGTCATCGAGCAGGTCGTCGCCGACCGGCTCGCCCGGCCCGACGCCCGCTGGCAGGTCCACCTCGCCGGCATGCTCGACGCGCTGCCCGACAGCACCGCGCGGGTGCTCAAGAACGCGGTCGAGACGACCCGCACCGTCACGACCGGTTTCCACGTGACCCTCGCCGTCGGCTACGGCGGGCGGCAGGAGGTCATCGAGGCGCTGCGCGAGCACCTGTACGAACGCGCCGAGGCCGGGGACTCCCTGGCCGACGCCGCCGCCTCGCTGACCATGGACGACATCGCCCGCCACCTCTACACCGCCGGGCAGCCCGACCCGGACCTGGTGATCCGGACCTCCGGCGAGCAGCGGATGTCGAACTTCCTGCTCTGGCAGAGCGCCTACTCGGAGCTGTACTTCTGCGAGGCCTACTGGCCCGCGTTCCGCGAGATCGACTTCCTGCGCGCCCTGCGCAGCTTCGCCGCCCGCGGCCGGCGCCACGGCGCCTGAGCGACCGGCCTGCGTGCGGCGACGCGCGGTTCCGCGGAACATCAAGATCAGAGTTCGGGCTCGGGTTGAAGCATCTCCGCACCCCCCGGTCACGCGGTCTGCCGGCCTGACCTGCCCGTTCCAGCCCGACATCTTCCCTTTGGCACTCGGTGCCATTACAGTCGTCTGGCGCGGCGGGACCGGTTGACGTCGGTTCCGGACCCGGTCAGCTCTAGCGATGGGGAGTACTCATGGAGGAGTCAGTGCAGGTCGACCAGGCCGTCGAGGCGCCCGCGGAGCCAGTCGTGGCGGACCTGCTCGTCGAGGAGGTCTCCATCGACGGCATGTGCGGCGTCTACTGAGCGCCGACGTGACGGACGAGCGCGGCGCGGCCGGCCTCCCGCCGGCCGCCGCCGCGTTCGACCTGGATCGCGCCTGGCGGCTGCATCCCCAGGTGTCCGTGCGGCCGGAGTCGTTCGGGGCGCTGCTCTACCACTTCGGCACCCGCAAGCTGTCGTTCCTCAAGGAACCGGGGCTGCTGGCGCTGGTGGAGGCGTTGCCGGCGCACGCCAGCGCGCGGGCCGCGGCGGTCGCCGTCGGGCTGCCCGCCGCCGATCTCGGCCGCTACCAGCGGGCGCTGGCGACCCTCGCCGCGTCCTCCATGATCGTCGAGGGGAGCATTCCGTGACCACCGCCGCCCCGGCGCGTCTCGTCGACCACTTCGCCCGCGGCCTGGCCGCCCCCATCTGCCTGACGTGGGAGCTCACCTACGCCTGCAACCTCGCCTGCCGGCACTGCCTGTCCAGCTCCGGGCGGCGCGACCCCCGCGAGCTGACGACCGCCGAGTGCCGTGCGGTCATCGACGAGCTCGAGCGCATGCAGGTCTTCTACGTCAACATCGGCGGCGGCGAACCGACCGTGCGCGCCGACTTCTGGGAGCTGGTCGACTACGCCACCGCCCACCACGTCGGGGTGAAGTTCTCCACCAACGGCGTGCGGATCACCCCCGAGGTCGCCACCCGGCTCGCCGCCAGCGACTACGTCGACGTGCAGATCTCCCTCGACGGGGCGACCGCCGAGGTCAACGACGCGGTGCGCGGCGCCGGCTCCTACGACACCGCGGTGCGCGCGATGGCGAACCTGGCCGAGGCCGGTTTCCGCGGATTCAAGCTGTCCGTCGTCGTCACCCGGGCGAACGTCGGCCAGCTCGACGCCTTCGCCGCGCTGGCCGACCGCTACGGCGCCCAGCTGCGGCTGACCCGGCTGCGCCCGTCCGGGCGCGGTGCCGACGTGTGGGACGAGCTGCACCCCACCGCCGCCCAGCAGCGCGAGCTCTACGACTGGCTCGTCGCCGCCGGTGAGAACGTGCTGACCGGCGACTCCTTCTTCCACCTGTCCGCCTACGGCCAGGCGCTGCCCGGGCTGAACCTGTGCGGCGCCGGGCGGGTGGTCTGCCTCATCGACCCGGTCGGCGACGTCTACGCCTGCCCGTTCGCCATCCACGACGAGTTCCTCGCCGGCAACGTGCGCGACACCGGCGGCTTCACCGGCGTGTGGCGGACCTCGGAGCTGTTCGCGGCGCTGCGCGAGCCGCAGTCCGCCGGGGCGTGCGCGTCCTGCGGGCACTTCGACGCCTGCCAGGGCGGCTGCATGGCGGCGAAGTTCTTCACCGGCCTGCCGCTCGACGGCCCCGACCCGGAGTGCGTCGTCGGCCACGGCGTCGACGCGCTGCTCGCCCGCGGGGACACCGCCCCGCCGAAGCCGTCGGTCGACCACTCCCGGTCGATCGCCAAGGCGC
>NZ_JAMQQF010001150.1 GCF_023716945.1 Frankia sp. AiPs1
CGCCCGACGAGCCCGCCCTGCACGCCTTACCGCCGCGGTCGGGGGGGATCGGCGTGATCGTCGGTGCGCCGGGTGAGCCTGCGCCGGACGTCACGGCCGTCGCGGAGCTGCTGCGCGCGACGCCGGCCGCCGACCCCGACGGGGTCCACGTGGTCCGCTACGGCGCCGACCCGGCGGACGGACCCTGCCTGCCGCAGCGCCTCGCAGATCGGTTGGGTCGTCCGGTGCTCGCCCAGCACGGCCTGCTGTTGACCGGCGCCGACGGGTGGCCGCGGGTCACCGCGATCGACCTCGGTCGTGGCTGCTGGTGGCATCCGCTTGCCGAACAGTCCGTGTACCCGCCGGTGGGGCCGCCGCGCGCGGTCCGTTGGCGGGCGCCCGCGCCCTGGCTGACCGACCTCGGCGGCGGCTACTACCGTCTGCTCGGCGACTGGCTCGTCCAGGTCGTCCCGGCCGGGATCGCGTTGCGCCACGCGGGGTGGCCGGCCGATCCCGACGTCGACGCTGCGCCGCACGACCCCGGCCGGTTCGATCTGCTGCTCGACGCGCCGGCGGCCCGTCTCGCCGCCGGGCTGACCGACGGTCTGCTCACCGCACTGGGCCGGCTCGCCGATGCCCTGCCCGGCACGGCCCGGCTG
>NZ_JAMQQF010001151.1 GCF_023716945.1 Frankia sp. AiPs1
GGGTAGAGCAGGGCCCGCGGGCCGGTGGCGGCGGGCAGGTCGCCGGCGAGCTCGGCGAGCAGGACGTCGTCGAGGACGCGGGAACGGGCGAGCGCCCGCCCGTGCTCGGCGAACAGCAGGGTGGTGGCGCGGGCCGGGTCGTCGGCGAGCACGTCGGCCCAGCCGAGCTCCGCCAGGGCCGCGGCGAGGTCGCCGCCCTCGGCGAGCACCTCCCGCAGGGAGCCGGCCAGCAGCTCCGCGGTGGCGTCATCGAGTCCGGGACTGGTCACTTCGCCTCCTTCGGCAGGCCGAGGACGTGATCGGCGATGATCGTGCGCTGGACCTCGGCGGAGCCGCCGAGGATCGTCGCCGAGCGGGAGTACCACCACTCGTCGCGCCAGGCGGCGACCTCGTCCGTGGCGCCGAGGACGAAATCGATGCCCAGCAGGTCGCGGGCGAGGTCGAACAGGGAGATCTCGGCGGTGGCCAGCAGGACCTTGTCGACGCTGGCCTCGGGGCCCACCGTGTCACCCGCGGCGAGCCGGCGCACCGTGGCGGCGCTGCGGGCGCGCAACGCGATGATCTGCTCGTAGACGGAGCCGAGTCGCGCGGCCGAGCCGTCGGGCAGCCGGGCGCCGGCGGCGAGCCGGGTGGCGAC
>NZ_JAMQQF010001152.1 GCF_023716945.1 Frankia sp. AiPs1
GCGCCGGAGCGCAGCCGGCGCAGGCCGAGCCGGCTGGCATCGAGCCGGCCGGGGCCGAGCCGGCCGGGGCCGAGTTCCCGCTGGCGCTCATGCAGCATGCCTACTGGATCGGGCGCGGCGACGGGCAGACCTACGGCGGCGTCGCCGCCCATCTCTACTCGGAGTTCGACGGCAGCGGCCTCGAACCGGCCCGGCTGACCGCCGCGATCGAGCGTCTCGTCGAGCGGCACGAGGCGCTGCGGACCCGGATCACCGACAACGGTGGTCAGATCGTCGAGGCGCGGTCGGGCTGGCGCGGTCTGACCGTGCACGACCTGCGCGGCCTGGACTCCGACGGGGTCGCCGCGCACCTGGCCGCGGTCCGCGACCGGCTGTCCCACCAGATACTCGACATCGAACGGGGCGAGGTCTTCTCGACCGCGCTGAGCCTGCGGCCCGACGGCACCAGCCGGTTCCACCTCGACGTCGACATGGTCGCCGCCGACGCGGTCAGCTACCGCGTCCTGCTGGCCGACCTGGCCGAGGAGTACGGGCGCCCCGACGACGTCGCGCCAGCACCGGCGCCGGCCTACACCTACCGCCGCTACCGGGCGGAGCGCGACGTCGAGGTGGCCGGGCGGCCGCGCGC
>NZ_JAMQQF010001153.1 GCF_023716945.1 Frankia sp. AiPs1
GTCGCGCCCGCCCGCCCCGCGTGGCCGGCCGGCCCCACCGCGCCCGCTGCGAGCAGGGTCAGGGCCAGGGCGGAGCCTGGCGCGATCCGGCGTCGCCATGTCGTCGTCATCTGATCTCCTCGCGTGGCGGTGACGCTGCGGTGGGCAGCTCCTGCGACCCTGTCCCCGGGGCGTGGGACGGCCGTGAGACGACGATGAGAGCTCCCTCATCCAGGGCCGGGCGCGCCCCGACCCGCCCGGGCGACCCTCCGGCGATCGTCCAACCCGGGCCGACGTCCGCCGGGCGTGGCGCCCTACCCTTGGTCCCCATGGGGCTTCGGCGTGCCACGGACAACGAGACGGTCCCCGGTGACGTGCCCGCCGCGGGGCCGCGGTGGCGCGGGCAGACGTGGCGCCGCGGGCAGGTGCCCCGGATGGTGCTGTTGGCGGGAATCCTCGCCGCCGTTCCGCTCGCGCTGTACGTCCTCTACGGCGCCTTCGGAACCGGGGACCGGGCGGCCCCACCCGACCTGGGCGGCCCCATTCTGGTGCCCACCGCCACCGCCACCGCCTCCGCCTCCGTCACCGCCGACCCGACCTGGCCGGCACCGCCGCTTGCCCCACTCCCGGCACCGGCGCGGCCGCGGCC
>NZ_JAMQQF010001154.1 GCF_023716945.1 Frankia sp. AiPs1
GCCCCGAGCTCGACGCGGCCCAGGCGGCCCACGCGCACCTCGCGACGGTCCTCGAACGCGGGCTGCCGACGGCCGCCGCCGGAACGGGTGGGCCGCTGTCGGTCGTCGCCGACCTGTCCGACGACCCGGGCCCGTGGCTGACGCGGCTGCTGCTGGCGGTCAACGCCGACCGGCTCGCCGTGATCGTGACCGCCGACCATCCCGTCCTTGGCGCCGGGGACGGCTCGCCGGATGCCCTCGCCCCGCTGCGGGCGAAGTGGGTCCGCACGCCCGAGCACGACGCCACCACCACCGCTACCGACGCCACCACGGTCACCGCCACCGCCACCGACACCTCCGCCGCCGATCGACACCACGGCGGGGACGCGGCCCGGGATGCGGCCCGCCTGGTCACGTTCGCCGCGGTCGACCCCGCCGTCCTGGACCCCGGCACGCGCCTCGCCCGCTGGCTGCTGGACCGGCCGCACGGCAAAATCGGCAACGTCTGGCGCGATGGCCTGATCCGGATCGCCCGGACGCCCGAGGGCCGCGCGCCGTCCCAGCGGGAGGCCCTGGCGGCCGCACGCCGGGCCGTCGCCGACCCCGATCTGCTCGCCGCCCGGCTGATCGACCTGCCGCGACACTCGCT
>NZ_JAMQQF010001155.1 GCF_023716945.1 Frankia sp. AiPs1
CCGGTGCGCACCGCGAGCTGGTAGCTGCCGAGCTGCGGGTGGGTGGCGAGCTCGGCGCGACCGGGCGCGCTGCGGCCGGTCTTGAAGTCGATGACGTGCACCCGGCCGGCGTCGTCGAGCTCGAGGCGGTCGATGAACCCGCGCAGCATCACCTCGCGGCCCGCGACGTGCAGCCGGCAGGTGAACCGGACCTCCGCGTCGACGACCCGACGCCCGCGCTCGCCGGCGTGCCAGGCCAGGAAGCGGGCCAGCGCCTCCCGGGCGGCGGCCCGCTCCTGGTCGCTGCGCCAGCGGGCCTCGTAGTCGAGATGCCGCCAGACGGTGTCGAGCCGGGCGTCGAGGGCGGCGAGGTCCGCCGGGGTGCGCCCGGTGGTGACCTCGTCGGCGAGGGCGTGCACCACCTTGCCGAAGCCCTGCGCGGTGGAGGCGACGGTGACCGCGTGCGCCTCGTGTTCCAGGAACCACCGCAGCGAGCAGGTGCCGATGCTCGACAGCGACGAGCCGGACAGCCGCAGCGGCGCGCCCGGCGCGGCGACCGGCACATCGGAGTCGGTCACGTCGAGCAGCCCCCACCAGGTCGTCGGGTGGGCGGCGGGGACGAGCGGGCGGTGGGCGTCGTCGCGGGC
>NZ_JAMQQF010001156.1 GCF_023716945.1 Frankia sp. AiPs1
GGCGCAGCTCGCCGCGGCCGACGCGGTGCTGTTCTGCACGCCGGAGTACGCGGGCGCGCTGCCCGGCAGCCTGAAGAACCTGCTGGACTGGACGGTCGGCACCGGCGACCTCTATGGCAAGCCCGCCGCCTGGATCAACGTCGCCGCCCCGGGCCGCGGCCTGGGCGCCCTGGCCGAGCTCACCACCGTGCTGGGCTACGTCACCGCCGAGGTGATCGAGGCGGCGTGCGTGGCAATCCCGGTGGCCCGCGACGCTGTCGCCGCCGATGGAACGGTGTCCGACGAGCCCGTCCGGGCCGCACTCGTCGGCGCGCTGCAGGCGATTGCCGACCATCTCGCGGCACGGAACTCCGCGCCCCCGGCCTCCGCACCGGCCTGACCGTCCAGCCCACCCCGCCTCGCCTGACCGTCACATCGCGGTCGCGCTGCGTGCGATATCGTCCGCCGTGGGCGCATTCGCCCCAGCGACGGTCGGGAGGAAGCGATCAGTCCCTCCAGCCGCCGGCGAAGCTTGGCCCCACCCGGGCGGCCAGCCCGAGCCGGGCGCTGGCGGCAAGGCTGATCCGTGGCCGAGTTCGACAACCCGCGCCCGGCCGACGTCCCCGGCGGGGATGCCCGACCCCCG
>NZ_JAMQQF010001157.1 GCF_023716945.1 Frankia sp. AiPs1
GCCTCGCCGGGATGGCCGCGGCGCTGCTCGCCGTGGACAGCGGCGCGCGCGTCACGCTGCTGGAGGCCCGGCCGCGCCTGGGCGGCCAGACGACGTCGTTCCGGCGGGGAGACCTGTGGATCGACACCGGCCAGCACGTGTTCATGCGCTGCTGCACCGCCTACCGCGGCCTGCTGGCGCGCCTCGGGGTGGAGCACCTGACCACCCTGCAGCCCCGGCTGGACGTCCCGGTGCTCCTCGGGGATTCGCTCACCCGGACTCGGCTGCGACGCACCAGCGTGCGCCTGCCCGCGCCGCTGCACCTGGCCCCGGCGCTGCTGGGTTACCGGGCGCTGCCACTGGCCGAGCGGCTGCGCGCCGGGCTCGCGGCCGTCCAGCTCGGCCGCCTCGACCAGCGCTCCGCAGCGGTGGACGGGCGGTCGTTCGGCGCGTGGCTGACCAGCCACGGCCAGGGCCCGGCGGCGACGAAGGCGCTGTGGGAGCTGCTGACCGTGGCGACGCTGAACGTGCCGGCCGCCGAGGCCTCGCTGGGGCTGGCGGCGAAGGTCGTGCGCACGGGCCTGCTGGACGGCGCCGACGCCGGCGACCTCGGCTGGGCGGAGGTTCCCCTGGCCCGGCTGCACGG
>NZ_JAMQQF010001158.1 GCF_023716945.1 Frankia sp. AiPs1
CCTCGGGACGGGCCGGCGGATACGGCTGGGCCGGCGGATACGGCTGGGCCCGCTGGATGGGCTGGGCCTGCGGGTAAGGCTGGGCCCGTTGGTTGGGCTGGGCCCGCGGGTCGGGCTGGCCCTGCGGGTAGGGCTGGGCCGGCGGATACGGCTGGGCCTGCGGGTAGGGCTGGGCCCGCTGGTCGGGCTGGGCCGGCGGGTGGGATCGGGCCTGCGGATACGGCTGTGGCTGCTGAGGTGAGGGGTACGGGCGGGCCGGCTGGCGAGGTGCCGCAGACGGGGATGGTGCCGCCGGCGGGTAGGGCGACGGGGGCGAGCGGCGGTCATCCGCGGGGGGCGCCTGCTCGGCGCGACGGTCGCGGGCGGCCGGAGCGGGTGGCTGCTCATCCTCGTACTGGACGAATCCCGCTCGCCGCCGGCGGCGGCCCGCCGGCCCCTGACCACCGGCAGCACCGCCGAAGCCGGGGCCACCACCACCGAAGCCGGCGCCACCACCCCCGAAATCGGCGCCACCAAATTCGGCGCCGTCGATACCAGCACCGCCGAGACCAGCGTCACCGGCGCGGCCGCCCACCCCGCCCGCTCCCGCCCGCCGACCCGCCGCCCGGTCCTCCTGAGTC
>NZ_JAMQQF010001159.1 GCF_023716945.1 Frankia sp. AiPs1
GTCCGGGCGGCGCACCGGGCGGTTGCGCCTGGGAACGGGGCGCAAGCGGGTCCGCCCACCAGCCGCGGGCCTCGGCGGGCGGGGCCGGGGGGTAGGGCTGTCCCAACGATCCGCCCGGGGCCAGTGGGAACTGGTCGATCAGCGGGTCGTACGTGCGCGTCTCGATCGGCAGCATCCGGCCGTTGCCGCTGGTCCAACCGCGCTGCGGGGCCGGATCGGGGGCCAGGCCGGGCTCGGTCGGGCGGATCGACGGCCAGGTGTCGGAGACGGCCGGCGGCGCCGCGTGACCGGCCCGGTCGGCCGAGAGGCCGCCCGCGTCGCCGCTGTGCCTGTCCGCGTCGCTACTGTGCCTGTCCGCGTCGCTACTGTGCCTGTCCGCGTCGCTACTGTGCCTGCCCGCGTCGACCGACCAGCCCAGGCCCGCGGCGGGACCGGAGGCGGCAGTGCCCGCCGCGGGCCAACCGGAACCAGGCTGCCTCGCCGCGGCGGACCATCCGGAACCGTCCGTGGCGGCGCTGGCCGGTCCCTCGCTGGGGGGCGGGGGGGCGGGGGGGGGCGCCGGGCGCCCGCCCAGGGGCCCGCTCCGCTTCGTTGTTGTTTATAAAAAACAACCTGGGCC
>NZ_JAMQQF010000115.1 GCF_023716945.1 Frankia sp. AiPs1
GCCACGGCCAGCGCCGCGGTGACCGCGGCACACGTGGACGCCCGCGCCGCGACCCGCGCCAGCAGCCAGCGGACGTAGTCGGCGCGTGGGACGTCCAGCCAGGCGTCGGGTACGCGGGCGAGAACCGCGGTCAGCAGCTCCGCGTCGATCCGCGGGGCCAGCTCGGCGTCGGCGGCGGCGAACGTCGCGGGTTGGGCGGCCGCAGCCGGCAGAAGCACGTGGTCGGCGAGGCCGGGCAGGACCCGCCCGACCGCCGCGGCCGCGCTCGCCCAGTCGTGGTGGGGGTACAGGGCCGCGCCGTGGTCGATCAACCACAGCCGACCGCCCCAGACCAGCAGGTTCGGGTTACGCCAGGACCGGTCGACGTTGAGCGTCAGGGCGTCGAGCCAGAGCACCCGGGCGGCGGTCTCGGGCGGGACGTCGAACGCCAGTGGATCGTAGGTGATGGACCCGGGCAGGTAGTCCATCCCGAGATTGAGCCCGGCGCTTGCCCGCAGCAGGTCCTGGACCTCCTGGTCCGGCTCGGTGCGGCCGAGCTCGGGGTCGACGTCGATGCCGACGAGCTCGGGCACCGCGAGCCCGAGCTCGCGGGCCAGCTCGCCGACGATCACCTCGGCGACCAGCGCCTTCGGCCCCTGCCCGGCACCGCTGAACTTGACGACCCAGGTGCCGAGGTCGTCGCCCTCCATCAGCCCGGGCAGGCTCCCGCCCTCCCGCAGCGGCGTCGCATAACGCACCGCCGAGACGTGTCGCAACATCCCGCCAGTCTGCCCGAGCCGCCACAACCCCGAGTGCTCAGCGGGCGTGGACCGGCCAGGTCTCGGCGGGCGTCACGACAACGGTGAACAGTGGGAGTTCCGCCGCGGGCCGGGCCGGTTCCAGGCGGCGGCCGGCGGCTGGGGCACGGGTGGCCGCCGCAGCACGGGTGGCCGCCGCGGCGGGCCGGGCCGGCGCCCCGGTGAGGCCGGGCATGAGCAACCAGGCGTCGACGCCGGGCCTCGACGCCAGCCCCACCTGCTCCGCCAGCTCCACCTGCTCGGCCAACTCCACCTGCTCGGCCAACTCCACCTGCTCGGCCAACTCCACCTGCTCGGCCAGCTCCACCTGCTCCGGCCGGAAGTCGCGGCCGCGCAATCCCGGATAGTCGTGCTCGACCACGTCGTCAAAGAGCTCGCCGGACACCGCCAGGGCGAGATCGACACTCGAGTGGCGCCGCAGCTCGGCGCGTAACGCGGCACAGTCTCGCAGCGCGGCGACCTTCACCGCTGCCCGCCCGGAGAAGCCTGCTTCGTCGAGGTAGGTGATTCCCTGGTGCAGCGCCACTCGAAGGCGGACCCGTTCCGTCCGCGGCACGCCGTCGTTCAGTCGGGCGAGGGTGGAACGCAGCGTGGTGACGAATGCCGCGACGAACCGTCCCTCGTCGATGCCGGGCGGCAGGAAGCCGATTTCCCCACCGCCCACGGCGGGCGGGTTCCAGTGCGCCCGGTCCAGGGCGGCGACGCGCCCGAGTTCCTCGATGACGGCGCCGAGATCCCGCCGCCACCGCGGCGGCCGTAGCACGCCGGGTATCTCGCCGGCGTCCCGGTCGATCTCCATCGCGACACACAACCGCCGGATACCCGGTGGCCTTTCACTCACGCTGAACCTCCACGGGTCGGAACCGGGAGTTTCAGCGTTACCGGGAACGAGGACGGCCGCCCCGTATTCTCACGGGTTTGCGGCGAGCCGCAGCGCCTCGAGATCCTGGATTACCACGGCCCGGTAGCCGGTGGCGAGGACGCCTCGTTGGCGAAGGTCCCGCAGCACCTTGTGGACAGTCGGCTCGGCGGCGCCGACGAGAGCGGCGAGCTCCGGCTGGGTGAGCGACACCCCGACGGAACGGTGCCCGTCCGGCGACGAGCCGCCGTAGGCCCGCTCCAGCTCCAGGATCACCCGCGCCACCCGCACCGCGACCGAACAGCCGCCGAACTCGACCCGCCGCCGGGTCGCCGAGCGCAGTTTCGACGCGATCGTGCTGCTCAGCACCTGGTGCACGTCGGGCTGGCGGCGCAGGAACGCGACGAAGGCGTCCGCCCGAACGACCTTCGCCAGCACCGCGCCGGCCGCGGTCACGGTCGCGACCCGCGGTTCGGAATCGAGCCCGGCGAGCTCACCGACGAGGTCACCCCCGTGCCGGATGGCGAGCAGGGCGAACCCGCCGTTCTCGGTGGCGGCGGTGACCTTCACCCAGCCGTTGAGCAGCAGGACGACGAAGTTGGTGCGGTCGCCCTCGTGCATGACGACCTCTTCGCTCGCGTATTCGCGGTACGAACCGAGCCGCAGAATCTCCGCGCGACTTTCCGCCGCCATTCGACCGAGGACGCTCGCCGCCGGCCATTCCGTCCGGCGCGGCCGCGGGTCCCGGTCGGGCCCGCCTCCCACCGGTTCAGGCTCCTGCCACACGACGCCCCCTCGCCCATGCCAGCACGGCCGGTCAGCGACGGCACGGACCCCACGCGCATCCGCGTATGCGCGTGCGCCGCCGGCAGCAGGCCCGGCGGCCGTTCGCGGGAGATGTCGTCACCGGACGCCCGGCCCCGTTATCCGGATGCTGATCCAGCATACCGAGACGATTATCCGCACGAGCCATTCCGGGGACGCGAGCGTACAGATCGTCCGAATTGCGCAAAGATGGTCCGGGCCGGATCACACCACCGGCCCGGACCGCGAGCAATGTCAGCCGCGGTGCGGCATGAGCGCGCCGGCCGGGATGACGCCGAGCTTGCCGGCCTGGAAGTCCTCGACGGCCTGGATCAGTTCGGCCCGGGTGTTCATGACGAACGGCCCGTACGCCTCGACGTGCTCGCGGATCGGACGCCCGCCCAGGAGCAGGACCTCCAGTGCCGGCGTCGCCGCGTCCTGGCGCGCGTCGGCCGCCACCGTCACCAGGTCCCCGGCGCCGAGGACGGCGAGCTGCCCGGCCTCGATCGGCCGAGCCGCCGGGCCGACGGTGCCGCGGCCGCCGAGGACGTAGACGAGCGCGTTGAACTCAGGGTTCCAGGGGACGTGCACCCGCGCCCCGGGGCTCACCGTCGCGTGAACGACGGCGATCGGCGTGTGCGTCGAGCCGGGGCCCCGGTGCTCGCCCACCTCGCCCGCGATGACGCGCAGCAGCGCACCGCCGTCCGGCGAGGCGGCCAGTTCCACCTGCCCGGCCTCGAGGTTCTGGTAGCGAGGCGGGGTGAACTTGTCCCGGGCCGGGAGGTTCACCCAGAGCTGGATGCCGTGGAACAGGCCCCCGCGCATGACCAGCTCCGCCGGCGGCGTCTCGATGTGCAGGATGCCCGCGCCGGCGGTCATCCACTGCGTCGCGCCGTCGGTGATGAGGCCGCCGCCGCCGTGGGAGTCCTGGTGCTGGAAGGTGCCGTCGATCATGTAGGTGACGGTCTCGAAGCCGCGGTGAGGATGCCACGGGGTGCCCTTGGGCTCGCCGGGGCCGTAGTCGACCGCGCCCATCTGATCCATGTGGATGAACGGGTCGAGATCGGTGAGCCGGACGCCGGCGAAGGCGCGACGGACCGGGAACCCCTCGCCCTCGAAGCCGGTGGGCGCGGTCGTGACGGTGCGCACCGGGCGGTCGACGGCACCGAGCGCGGGCTCGGCCAGCCGGGGCAGCCGGACGGTGTCGGCGGTGACGGCGGGCATGTCGTCCTCCTGGCTGTACTTGCGGCCGCCCGGCGGGCCGGCCCTGGCAGGCCCGTCCCGGCGTCCTCGACAGTTGTACATGCAACTACCTGGCGGGAACAACCACGCCCCCGACCCAATCCTTCCCGCCCTCGGCGTCTCCGCCCGACCCAGCCACCCTTGGCGTCTCCGCCCGACCCACGCACCCTTGCCCGATCGGATCCGATCGGATCCGATCCGGCCCGGTCCAGACGCCCAGCGCGGCCCCCTTCCTGGCCGGAGTCACGAGTCGGTCACGAACGCCCGCCAGATCCGCGGCAGGACGCCGCTGCCGACGGCCGGGCCGCGAGCGGTGGACGGATGTTCGCTCTGGGCGAGCAACCTCGGGAACAACCGTAGGCTAAGACGACTTCAGTCCAGGTGACTCAACTTCCTCACGTGAGGGTGGACCACATGCCACAGATCCGGGTGTTGCCCGTCCTGCCGCTCGACGACGCCGTTGTTCTCCCCGGCATGGTCGTGTCCCTCGACATGTCCGACGAGCAGACCCGAGCCGTTGTGGACGCCGCCCGTGCCGGCGGGTCAGGCGGCTCCCCCGACGCGCGCGCGCCGGGGATCTCCAGCCGCGTCGCCGGCCGGCCCGCCGAGGTGCTGCTCGTCCCCCGGGTCGACGGCGAACTCGCCGAGGTCGCCACGGTCGGAGTGATCGAACAGGTCGGCCGGCTGCCACGCGGCGGCTCGGCGGCGATCGTGCGCGGCACGGCGCGAGCCCACGTCGGCGGCGAGCGGCTCGCCCCAGCCGGCCACGGCACCGGTAGTGCCCCGCCCGGCGACGGCGCCACTCCCGACGACGGTGCCGGCGATGGTGCCGGCGATGGTGCCGGCGATGGTGCCGGCGTCGGGGGCGGTGCGGGCGTGCAGTGGGTGGACGCGGTCGTCGTCGACGACGCGGCCACTGCGTTCGGCACGCTCGACGACCCGGCCGGCACCCACCCCGGCTCCCCGGCCGACGAGGCCGCCCGGGTGGACAAGCTCGCCAAGGAGTACCGGGCGCTCGTCACCGACCTGCTGCGCCAGCGCGGCGCCTGGCAGGTCATCGACTCGGTCTCGGCGATCACCGATCCCGCCGCGCTCGCCGACACGGCCGGCTACGCCGCCTACCTGACCACCGCGCAGAAGATCGAGCTGCTCGGCACGTCGGCGGTCGGCACCCGCCTGGAGCGGCTGCTGGCCTGGACGAAGGAGCACCTGGCCGAGCTGGATGTCGCCGAGACGATCCGCCGCGACGTCCAGGAGGGGATGGATCGCCAGCAGCGCGAGTTCCTGCTGCGCCGCCAGCTCGACGCCGTCCGCAAGGAACTGGCCGAGCTGGACGGCCCGGACGGCGGCGCCGACGGCGCGAACGGCTCGGACCCGGCTGCCTACCGGGCCCGGGTCGAGGCCGCGGACCTGCCCGCGAAGGTGCGGGCGGCGGCGCTCAAGGAGGTCGACAAGCTGGAGCGCACGGCCGAGTCCTCGCCCGAGGGCGGCTGGCTGCGCACCTGGCTCGACACCGTCCTGGACCTGCCGTGGAACGTCCGCGCCGAGGATTCCTACGACATCACCGCGGCTCGTGCGGTGCTCGACGCCGACCACTCCGGCCTCGACGACGTCAAGGACCGCATCATCGAGCATCTGGCGGTGCGCCGACGGCGCGCGGACGCCGGTCTCGGGGTGGTCGGCGGCCGGCGTGGCGGCGCGGTCCTGGCGCTGGCCGGCCCGCCCGGAGTCGGCAAGACCTCGCTCGGCGAGTCGATCGCGAAGGCCATGGGCCGCTCGTTCGTCCGGGTGGCGCTCGGTGGCGTGCGCGACGAGGCCGAGATCCGCGGCCATCGGCGCACCTACGTCGGGGCGCTGCCCGGCCGCATCGTGCGGGCGATCCGCGAGGCCGGGTCGATGAACCCGGTGGTGCTGCTGGACGAGGTGGACAAGCTCGGCGCGGACTACCGGGGCGACCCGACGGCGGCGCTGCTCGAGGTGCTCGACCCCGAGCAGAACCACACCTTCCGCGACCACTACCTCGAGGTGGAGCTGGACCTGTCCGACGTGCTGTTCCTGGCCACGGCGAACGCGCTGGAGGCCATCCCGGCGCCGCTGCTGGACCGGATGGAGCTCATCCGCCTCGACGGCTACACCGAGGACGAGAAGGTCGTCATCGCCCGCGACCACCTGCTGCGCCGCCAGCTCGACCGCGCGGGACTCGCCGAGGGCGACGTGACCATCGGCGACGACGCCCTGCACGCGCTGGCCGGGGAGTACACCCGCGAGGCCGGGGTGCGTGACCTGGAGCGCTCGATCGCCCGGCTGCTGCGCAAGGTCGTCGCCCGGGTGGCGCTCGGGGCGGCCGCGCTGCCGGTCGCGATCGACGCCGGGGATCTGACCGGCTACCTCGGCCGGCCTCGGCACACCCCGGAGTCGGCCGAGCGCACGGCGCTGCCCGGGGTGGCGACTGGTCTGGCGGTCACCGGCGCCGGCGGCGACGTGCTGTTCGTCGAGGCCTCCCTGGCCGACGCGGAGACCGGCGGCGCCGGCATCACGCTGACCGGTCAGCTCGGCGACGTGATGAAGGAGTCGGCCCAGATCGCCCTGTCCTACCTGCGCTCGCACGGGGTGGAGCTGGAGCTGCCCGTCGGCGACCTCGCCGACCGCGGCGTCCACGTGCACGTCCCCGCGGGCGCCGTGCCGAAGGACGGGCCCAGCGCCGGAGTGACGATGACGACGGCGCTGGCGTCGCTGCTGTCCGGCCGGCCGGTCCGGGCGGACGTGGCGATGACCGGCGAGGTGTCGCTGACCGGGCGGGTGCTGCCGATCGGCGGGGTGAAGCAGAAGCTGCTCGCCGCGCACCGGGCCGGCCTGACCACCGTGCTGCTGCCCCAGCGCAACGGGCCGGACCTCGACGACGTGCCCGCCCCGGTGCGTGACGCGCTCACCGTCCACCTGGTGACCGACGTTCGGGAGGTGCTGGACCTGGCGCTGGAGCCGGCGTTCGACGCCGACCACGGCGGCCGGTCGCGGGGGCGCACCGGGCACTCCCCCACCGCCCTGGCCGCCTGATCACATCCCGGTGCTCGCCCGTGGTCCGGCCGGTGTTCCCGAACACCGGCCGGGCGGCGGGCGGCCACCCGCCGTGAGCTGGGCTAATCGCCCAGGCGCGACCGGTGTGGCCGGACAGGACCGCATACGGCTTGCAAGCGACACGCCGTGGGCGAGGTAAACACCATGTGACTCCGGGCGCGCTGGGCACCGAACCCGGCTACGGTCGGGGCGTGGATAGTGGCCGCTGTCTTCGGCAGGAACGCATCGCACAACAGCGCATCCTGGGGCTGGGGCGACAAGGGGTACGCCAACGACCGCGCGACAACCGCGGCCCGGCCCGCCCGCCCAGCAGGCCCCCCGGCCGGCGGCGGCGCACCCGCTGACGCCGCCCGCCCCACCGCCCGTCCGAGACGAGGGCGCAGGTCCGAGACGAGGGCGCCGGTCAGCACCGCTGGCCCGCCCATTAGAGTGATCGGATCCCCCTTGGGCCGGCGTGGCGGAGGGACCCGGACGACGTGGACGCCCTCAGACGAGGTTGGATCGGCCTGGCGCTGTTCTTCGCGGCGCTGATAATCATGCCGATTCTGGTCTTCGGGTACGCCAAGAACCAGCCGCAGCGGCACGCGGTGGCCACCGCCGCCGATCGTCTCGTCACCGTGGCACCCTCGCCCCCGGCGGCGACGCCGCTCGTCTTCGCCGGCATCCGCCCGGGTGAGCGGATTTCCGGCTTCCGGACCATCCGGGTGGTGTCGACCAGTTACAGCGGCCCGCTGGAGTTCGTGCTCAACGGGCCCATCGCCCCGTTCCGGCTGAATCTCACCCAGCCGCCCTATGTGTTCAACCCCCACATCGGGGGTTGGAAGACCAGCGAGGTACCGAACGGGGAGTACACCCTGACCGCCATCCCGACCGAGGCGGCCAACGATCACATCTCCATCGTCTTTACGGTGAGTAACGACGCGGGCGCGACGGGCTGATATCCGCAGCCGTTCGCCCCACTCCACCGGCCAGCTCCCGGGGGTACGCGTGACGGTGCGAGCCGCAGACCCTAGTGTCAACGGGATGGATCGTCTGGTGTGGATCGACTGCGAGATGACGGGCCTGGATGCCGCGTCGGATCTGCTGCTGGAAGTGGCCTGCCTGGTTACGGACAGTGAGCTAAATATCCTCGACGGAGGCATCGACCTGGTCATCTCGGCGCCGGAGGAGGCGCTGGAGGCGATGGTGCCCGTCGTGCGCGAGATGCACCAGAGCTCGGGCCTGACCGCCGCCGTCCGCGCCGCCACCCTGACCCTGGCGGACGCGCAGGCGCAGGTCCTCGACTACGTCCGCGCCCGCGTTCCGGAGGTGCGCAAGGCGCCGCTGTGCGGCAACTCGATCGCCACCGACCGCACCTTCCTCGCCCGCTACATGCCGGAGCTCGACGCCCACCTCCACTACCGCATGATCGACGTCTCGTCGATCAAGGAACTGGCCCGGCGCTGGTACGTGCGGACGTACTACGCGGCGCCGGTCAAGCGGGGCGGCCACCGGGCGCTGGCCGACATCCAGGAGAGCATCGAGGAGCTGCGCTACTACCGGCAGGCGCTGTTCGTGCCGCCGCCCGGCCCCGGCACCGAGCAGGCCCGGACGATCGCGGCCGAGGTCCGCGCCCAGACCGACACCATCCTCGCCGCGCTCCCCGCCAGCTCCCCCGCCGCGGCGCAGGGCACCCCGTCGACCGCCCCGGACCGCGCGAACGCAACGTGATGCACACGTCACCAGCGACCCCCCTGCCCACGAGGCGACGTCGCCCGGTACGATGGCTTCGCTCGGTGAGACGCCCCAGGCGGCACACTCGGGATTCGTACCGGTAAGGTATTGCCGGCGCGGCCCGATCGGCCGCGCCGGGCGCGTTCATTGAACATGGTGGGTGTAGCTCAGTTGGTAGAGCACCGGGTTGTGGTCCCGGTGGCCGCGGGTTCAAGTCCCGTCATCCACCCCAACGCACCAGCCGTTCCACCAGGGCCGACGGTCCGGGTGGCACGGCACGGATAGCACCGGTCATGGTCATCGGGTAGCACGCTGATCCAACCGGTTCGCCCACACCCTCGCCAGCAACCTTCGCGAGTGCCCACCGGCTCCCACCGGCATGGATAGCGAGAGCCGCGCCGCGCCGTACATCGACCGATCGCCCGGGCCGTCCATCATGGGTCAGGCCAGGGACGATCACCAGGTCGGCCGTACCGACCACCCGGCCATCCGTCTCCGCGACAGTCAACCGTCGCACCATCGCGCGTCGCGCCGCCAAGGTCGGTCACTCGATGTCGAACAGGCCCTGGCGCACCGCGTACATGACGGCCTCCATGCGCGAGTGCAGCTGGAGCTTGTCCAGGATGTTGCGCACGTGGTTCTTGACCGTGTTCTCGCTGATGAACAGCTTGCGGGCGATCTCGCGGTTCGCCCGGCCCTCCGCGACGAGCTTGAGCACCTCGAGTTCGCGGGCGGTCAGGTGCGGGGCGTTCACCCGCGGGCGTTCCTCGGTACCGCGGGCCATCGTGGCGAACTCGACCATCAGCTTCGACGCCATCGACGGGCTGATCAGGCTCTGCCCGTTGTGGACGGCGCGGACGGCGTCGGCCACCTCGTGCGGCGGGATCGACTTGAGCAGGTACCCGACGGCACCGGCCTTGATCGCCTCGAACAGATCGGACTCCTCGTCCGACACGGTGAGCATCACGATCCGGGTGCGCGGCACCGCCCGCTTGATCGCCCCGGCCGCGGCGATCCCGTCCCGACCGGGCATGCGGACGTCCATCAGCACGATGTCCGGCGACGTGCCGGAGGCCAGGGTCAACGCCTCCTGGCCGTCGCCGGCGCGGCCAACGACGCTGATGTCCTCCTCGATCTCCAGGACCGTCTGCAGGCCCTGCAGAAAAAGCTCATGATCGTCTACAACGAGGACCCGGATCGGTGCGGAGTCCTCGATGGAGTCGGCTTCAGCGGCCGACGGCGGCATGACACTGGCCGTCATCACACATCCGGGAATCAGGATCGAATCGTCCGGGCGACGACGCGGACGCGAACGAAAGATGGTTCAGACACCCTTCCACTCTACGTGATGAAGTACACACCAGAGGTCGTGACAGCGTCCGAGTGACCCCCGCGTCTCCCCCCATTAACGCATCCGACATGCCGGAAATAGTACGCGGTGGACGGTCTCCAGCCACCCCAATCGCCGGCTTCGGCACCGGAACGGCAGCGGTTTCGGCCGGTCAGGGGGGTTGGCGCCCGGCCGGACGCCACGGCCGGACACGAGCCCGGGAGCACACCAAATCGGACGATCCGCGTCCGGTCGCCTAATGAGTGCTTGCCGCGTCAATTAAGCGTCCGTCAATCGGTCAGCCCGGATATCTGTGGTCGATCGAATCATCGGATGTGCGATATATGGCACTCGTCTGGTGGCGCATCAGGCGGTTGACCGTCAATCTCATCTGTATGGCCGCGACCACCAGCACCCCCCAGCCGCGACTCCACATCAAGCCGGGCACGACCTGGTCCGACGCGTTCGCCCGATGCCACGAGATCGCCCCGGAGGCGTTCGACTCCGACCGCCTGCGCAACCTGTGGGGCGGCGAGTGGCGCCGCACCGGCAATCCCCTGCACAGCCACTCCCCCGTGGACGGATCACCGATCGCCGGGCCGCCCATGCTGGGCCAGGACGAGGCGCACGAGGCGATCAGGGCCGCCCTCGACGACCACAAGCAGTGGCGCGACGTGGCGCTGGCCGAACGCAAGGTCCGCGTCCGCGCCGCGGTCGACGCGATGGACGCCCACCGCGAACTGCTCGCGCTGCTGCTCGTCTGGGAGATCGGCAAGCCCTGGCGCCTCGCCCTCACCGACGTCGACCGCGCCCTCGACGGCGTCCGCTGGTACCTCGACGAGATCGACGGCATGATCGCCGGTCGGGGCCCGCTGCCGGGCCCGGTCAGCAACATCGCGAGCTGGAACTACCCGATGAGCGTGCTCATGCACGCCATGCTGGTCCAGATGCTCGCCGGCAACGGCACGATCGCGAAGACCCCCACCGACGGCGGCGCCGCCTGCCTGACGCTGGCCAGCGCCCTGGCCCGCCGGGAGGGCCTGCCGGTCTCGTTGGTGAGCGGGTCGGGTTCGCGGCTGTCCTCGGCGCTGGTGCGCGCCCCGGAGATCGGCTGCCTGGCGTTCGTCGGCGGCCGCTCCGCCGGCGGGCAGGTCGCCGCCGCCCTCGTCGACACCGGCAAGCGCCACTTCCTCGAGCAGGAGGGGCTCAACGCCTGGGGCATCTGGGACTTCTCCCAGTGGGATACCCTCGCCGCCCATCTGCGCAAGGGCTTCGAGTACGGCAAGCAGCGCTGCACCGCCTACCCGCGCTACGTCGTCCAGCGCCAGCTGTTCGACCGCTTCCTCGAGATGTACCTGCCGGTGGTCGCCGGGGTCCGCTTCGGCCATCCGCTGGCCGTCGCCGCCGACGACGACCCGCTGCCCGAGCTGGACTACGGTCCGGTCATCACCGCCGACAAGGCCACGGAGCTCGCCGCGAAGGTCGACGAGGCGATCACGAAGGGCGGCGTGCCGCTCTACCGCGGCGACATCGCCGACGGCCGGTTCATCCCCGGGCAGGACACCTCCGCCTACGTCCCGCCGGTGGCGATCCTGCACCCGCCCGCCTCCAGCGCGCTGCACCACGCCGAGCCGTTCGGGCCGGTCGACACGATCGTCGTCGTCGACTCCGAGGCCGAGCTGCTGGCCGCCATGAACGCCTCCAACGGCGCCCTGGTCGCCTCGCTGGCCTGTGACGACGAGTCGTACGCTCGCCGGCTCGCCGGGGAGCTGCAGGCGTTCAAGGTCGGCGTCAACAAGCCGCGCTCACGCGGCGACCGCGACGAGCCGTTCGGCGGACGCGGGGCATCCTGGAAGGGTGCGTTCGTCGGCGGCGCCCACCTCGCCCGGGCCGTCACCGTCGGCCCCGACCCGAACGAACGCCTCGTCGGCAACTTCCCCAGCTACACCCTCTACCCGGAGGTCTGAGGGCGGCCTCGAAGCCGGACGACTACCCCGGACCGGGTCTGGCATCGGCCGGGAGGCGCGCAGCCTCCCGGCCACCCGGGCGCCCCAGTACACGCACCAGCGCCACCCGCGACGGCGTCACGGACGATCGCTCGACCGTGCACGCGACGCGACCGCGGGCGGAGGTCCTTCCGGAGGATAGACAAGGACGTGCACGTCCTGATCGAGATCCTCGAAGGCGGCGCGGATCCGCGGCTCGACCTCCTGCCAGTCCAGGCCGCCGTGGCCACAGCCCAGCGGCGGCACTGCGAGCGACCGGACCTTCAGCTCACCGACGACCCGAACCAGGTCCCCCAGCCCGCGCTCAACATCGGTGAGACGGGACCGGGATCGCCAGTGCCCTTTGGTCGGAAAATTGATCACGTAGCGCGGTCCGGTGAACGAGCCGGTCGGCCATACGTGCATGCGGCCGAGCTCGAGCAGGCCGGCCTTGGCCGCGGCCTGGTAGGCGGCGAACATCTCGGGATAGGTGCGCCGGAACTGCAGGGCGATGCCCTTACCCATCACACCCGCGGTGTTGACGGTGTTGACCAGGGCATCGACATCGGCGTGCAGCAGGTTGCCCGACGCCTCGGTGATCATGTCCGTCGCCCCATGCACTAGAAGTACCAGTCGGGTCTGACAACTACCCCCGCTTTCGCTCCTACGGTAGCGAGCACCGCACGGGCACGGCGCTCGCGGTCCGGCGTCCGTGCCACGACCTCGGTGAAGGCCACCCCCGGCACCCGCTCATGGACCAGACACTCGGCCATTCTGCGTTCCTTGCGGTCGGGCTCCGCCTCGGTGTCCGCCCACATCTTCGCCTGCATGAGGTCCCAGTCGATGAACGAGCCGAGCTCGCCGTCGTCGATGGTGAATCGGGCCGACCGCCGGACCGCGTTCCGATCCGTGTACACCCGCGCCAGTCCGAGCTCGGCGATCCGCCGGACGGTCGTGACCAGGTACACCAGGTCGTCGCAGCCACCGTTGTACGTGGGGACCCCGCCCCGGTGGATGACGTACATCATGGGGCTGCACGCCGCGAAGTAGAAGGGCACGTAGTCGGCCACAACCCCACCTGGCGGCACCGGCACCCGCCGCTCCCGGCGCTTGCGCTTGATGCCCCGGTCGCCCACCTCGGTTCGCAACAGCCCCTGTCGACGGACCTCGGTGTCCGACTGCAATCCGAGCCGCATGATCGTGGCCAGATGATCGATGTGCGTGAAGTGCATGACCTCTGTCGGTGGGAATCGGGCCATGGCAGACGGCTGACCTCCTCGACGACCAGACGGCCCCGGAAAGGCGAAGCCGGGCATCCACCATCCGAGGTCGATCCGCAACTTTGAGCATTATCGGTCACATTGGCGTTTGATGTCGCCACAAAGAGAAAGATTCAACCCGTCGCTGTTCACCGAAAGACAGCGGATGGCCGCTATGCGTCCCGTGACGTGGGCACAGTCCGGTTACGGATCACAGCAATGCCGGCCAGACCTGCTCCGCTACGCTGAGCGAGTGATGATCCGTGCCCGGCAGCCGTCCGTCGAGATCAAGCCCCATCGCGCCCGGATCGGACCCCGAGGGGTGACGGCACCGTGACGGCCTCGACCGCCGCCGCGCGGGTCGAGCGGTTTCGGGAGCTGCACCGGCCCGGGGCGCCGCTGATCATGCCGAATGCCTGGGATGCGGGGACGGCGCGGGTGCTCGCCGCGGTCGGCTGCCTGGCGGTGGGGACGACGAGCAGCGGGTTCGCCGGCACGCTCGGCCGGCCCGACCGGTCGGTGACCCGCGACGAGGCGCTCGGGCATGCTGCCGTGCTCGCCGCCGCCGTGGCGGTGCCGGTCTCCGCCGACCTCGAGAACGGCTACGGCGCCGAGCCGGCCGAGGTCGCGGCGACGGTGCGGGCGGCGGTGGACGCGGGGCTCGCCGGCTGCTCGATCGAGGACTTCACCGGCGACCCGCAGGCCCCGATCCACGACGTCGGCCTGGCCACCGAGCGGATCGCCGCCGCGGTCGAGGCGGCGGCCGGGCGGCTCGTCCTCACCGCCCGCGCCGAGAACCACCTGCACGGCCGGGACGACCTCGCCGACACGATCGGCCGGTTGCAGGGCTACCAGCAGGTCGGCGCGGACGTCCTCTACGCCCCGGGACTGCGCCGCGCGGCGGACATCCGCAGTCTGGTGGCGGAGCTGAACCGGCCGGTCAATGTCCTGCTGATGCCGGGCGGGCCGGGCGTGGGGGAGCTGGCCGAGCTCGGCGTCGCGCGGATCTCGACCGGTGGCGCGCTCGCCTTCGCCGCGCTGGGTGCGCTCGGCCGATCGGTCCGCGACCTGCTCGACGGGGCGGCGCCGTCATTCTGGCAGGACGCCGGTGCGGGGCGCGACATCGTCGGCGCCTGGTAGCGGGCGCCGGGTAGCGGGCGGCCGGTCAGCGACCCCGCAGGCCGTGCTCGGCGAGGGGGCCGAGGCGCAGGCCGGCGT
>NZ_JAMQQF010001160.1 GCF_023716945.1 Frankia sp. AiPs1
CGCCCGCGCCCTCGGCGGCCCGCCCACCCGCGCCGTCCGCTACCCGCCCGCCCACGTCGCCCGCAATGCGCTCGCCCGCACCATCCGCAATGCGCTCGCCCACGTCGCCCGCGATGCGTCCGTCCACATCATCCGCGATGCGTCCGTCCGCGTCGTCCGCGGGCCGGCGGCTCACCGGCAGGACCGGCACCTCGGCCGGGTAGTCGAACCGGATGGCCAGGTACGGCTCGCTGCGGCCCGCGACGAGCTCGTAGGCCCGCGGCGCCGCATCGATAGGGAAGGCGTGCGTGACGAGGTCGTCCACGCGCAGCCGGCCGGCGGCGAGCAGGTCGAGCACGGCCTCCTGGTTGCGCCCCTCGGTCCAGCGAACCTGCCCGGCCGGGTAGTCCACCCCCCAGTCCTCGTACCCGCGCTCGTAGCGTCCCGGCCCGTAGGAGCGGGCGAAGCGCAGGGTGAGCTCGTTGTCGTAGAACGGCGCGCGCAGCAGGCCCAGGCCGACGTCGCCGACGACGACGAGCTGCGCGCGGTCGCGGGCCAGCGCGGTCGCCCGCATCACCGGCTCCGCCGATCGGCCGGCCGCGCAGATGAGCACCGCGTCGGCCCCACGGCCCCGGCT
>NZ_JAMQQF010001161.1 GCF_023716945.1 Frankia sp. AiPs1
GCCCAGCCGTGCAGGTAGGGGTGCTCGACCGCGGCGGCGCGGGCGGCGGCGGTGCGGGCGGCGTCGAGGCGTCCGTCGGCGAAGGCGATCGCGGCGTCCAGGCTGCGGGAGGTGCCGGTGAGCAGCCGGTCGTCGAGCTGGGCGGCGAACTGCTCGGTGAGGGTGGCGAAGCGACGGGCGGAGGTGCCCGCGCCGGTGTCGGCGGACAGCACACCCAGGTAGAACGACAGGTAGCCGGCGACGCGGGTCAGCTCGATGTGCACCGCGGGCGACAGTCGGCGCGCCAGGGCGGCCTGCACGCGGCGCCAGTCGCCGACGATCGGACCGAGCAGACTGGTGTGGGGCACGCTGAGCAGGGTGGTGGCGTAGCGGTACAGGCGGTCGTCGAACTCGCTCAGCGCCAGCGGGTCGGGGTCGGCGTAGGCGATCTCCCGGGAGATCATCGCCGCGGCGCGGGCGGCGGCGGACAGGCCGAACCGGTCCGGCACCTGCGCGCCCGGCAGTTCCACCGTGTCCATGCCCTGCCTTCCCTCCACCTCTCGGCCGGCCGGCACACCGCCGGCCGGACCGCCCTGGCCTGCGCCCGCCGTCACGTCCGGGCCGGGCCGGGGCC
>NZ_JAMQQF010001162.1 GCF_023716945.1 Frankia sp. AiPs1
GTGGCGCGGCACGACCGGCCGGTCCGCGCCGTCGTCATGACCATGGGGGCGCTGCACGAGGGGCACGCCAGCCTGCTGCGCGCGGCCCGCGCCCGGGCGGACCAGGTGGTTGCCACGATCTTCGTCAACCCGCTGCAGTTCGGCGCGGGCGAGGACCTCGACCGCTACCCGCGCACACTGGCCGCGGACCTCGCGGTCTGCGCTCGGGAGGGGGTCGACGTGGTGTTCGCTCCCGCGGTGATCCACGATCCGCCGCCGCTGGTCCGGTTCAGCGCCGGCCCGCTCGGCGCGGTACTCGAAGGGGCGTCCCGCCCGGGCCACTTCGACGGGATGCTCACCCTCGTCGGGACCATGTTGCACCTGGTCCAGCCCGACCTGGCGTTCTTTGGGCGCAAGGACGCGCAGCAGCTCGTCTGCATTCGGCGGATGGTCGCCGACCTCGCCTACGACGTGACCGTGATCGGGGTGGAGACGGCTCGCGAGCCCGACGGCCTGGCGAGGTCGAGCCGCAACGTCTACCTCACCGCCGAGCAGCGGACCGAGGCGCTCGCGCTGTCCCGGGCGCTCGCCGCCGGCGCGGCGGCCAGCGCCGACGGGGCGCCGG
>NZ_JAMQQF010001163.1 GCF_023716945.1 Frankia sp. AiPs1
GGTCGCCGGCGTCCGGCTCGCGCCGGCGGAACCGGCGGCCTGCGCGGAGGCGGTCGAGGCGGCCCGGGCGGCCGACTGGCTCGTCCTCGGCCCGGGCTCGCTCTACACGAGCATGCTGCCGCATCTGCTGGTGCCCGGAATGCGGCAGGCGATCACCACCTCGCCGGCGCGCACGCTGATGGTCCTCAACCTGGCCGCCCAGCCGGGGGAGACCGCCGGATACACCCCGCAGGCCCACCTCGACGCCCTGCGCCGGCACGTGCCCGGCCTGCGCCTGGACGTCGTGATCGCCGATCCGAGCGCCGTGCCCGAGCCCGACCCGCTGGCGCGGGCCGCGGCGGATCTCGGCGCCCGGCTGCATCTCGCGCCGGTGCGGGTGCCCGGCGCACCTGTGCACGACCCGGCGCGCCTTGCCGAGGCTTTCCGCGCCGTGTTCGCAGGTTCTGGGGCACTCGCGGGTTCCGGGGCGCTCGCGGGTTCCGGGGGGGTCGCGGGTTCTGAGGCGGTCGCCCAGACCGGCGCGGTCCCGCGGGGCGGGACGGTCTCGCGGGGCACGGCCATCGGGACGGAGACCGGACCGGCGGCCGCCGCAGCGC
>NZ_JAMQQF010001164.1 GCF_023716945.1 Frankia sp. AiPs1
GGGCCCGGCCGAACAGCACGCGGCGCCCCGGCGCCCCGGCGAGCAGCCGGGTGCTCGCCGGGTCGTCGGCGTTGCCGATCGCGACCGTCGCGGGGTCGCGCCAGACCCGCGCCTTGGCCTCGGCGTAGGCGTCCGCGCCGCCATGCCAGTCGAGGTGGTCCGGGGCGACGTTGAGCACGGCCGCGGCCAGCGGGGCCACGGTGTGGGTGTAGTGGAGCTGGAAGCTGGACAGCTCGACGGCGAGCGCGTCGTAGGGCGGCTCGGCGGTGACGGCCTCGACGATCGGCGTGCCGATGTTGCCGGCGGTGGTCGCCCGCCGGCCCCCCGCGGCGAGCATCGCCCCGAGCATCTCGGTGGTCGTGGTCTTGCCGTTGGTGCCGGTCACGGCGAGCCAGCGGGTGGCGCCGCGCCAGCGCCAGGCGAGCTCGACCTCCCCCCACACCGGCACCCCCACCGCCGCGGACCCGATGATCAGCGGCGCGGTCGGCGGGACGCCGGGCGACGTCACGACGACCGCCGCCTCGCCGGGACCCGCCACCTACCCCCGGAACCGTAGCAGGCCCGCGAGGGCGCCCACGTGCAGCAAAGGC
>NZ_JAMQQF010001165.1 GCF_023716945.1 Frankia sp. AiPs1
GCCCTCGCCGCCGCCCACGGAGCCGGGCGTCCCGTCCTCGCCGTGGTGGCCACCGGTCGCGAGGCCGAGGACCTGGCCGCCGCGCTGGCCGGCCTGCTCGATCCCGAGGTGGTGGCCGTCTTCCCGAGCTGGGAGACGCTGCCCCACGAGCGGTTGTCCCCCCGGGCCGACACGGTGGGTCAGCGCCTGGCCGTGCTGCGCCGGCTGGCCCATCCGGCGAGCACCGGCCGGCCGCCGTTGCGGGTCGTCGTCGCGCCGGTTCGCTCCGTGCTCCAGCCCCAGGTCGCCGGGCTCGGCGAGCTCGCCCCGGTCAGCCTCGCGGCGGGCGACACCGCCGACCTCGACGACGTGGTCACCCGACTGGTGGACATGGCCTACCACCGGGTGGACCTGGTCGAGCGGCGTGGCGAGATCGCTGTGCGCGGCGGGATCCTCGACGTCTTCCCGCCGACCGAGGAGCACCCGCTGCGGGTGGAGTTCTTCGGCGACGAGGTGGAGGACATCCGCCGGTTCGCCGTCGCCGACCAGCGGGCGCTGCCCGAGGGCGACTCCGGGCCGGCCGGCGCCGGCGGGCGCGGGCTGTTCGCGCC
>NZ_JAMQQF010001166.1 GCF_023716945.1 Frankia sp. AiPs1
GGACGACTGCGGGCCCGGCTCGGCGCGCCGCCCGACGCCGAGGTGGCGGTGTTCTTCGGCTTCGTCCATCCGGTGAAGGGCGTGCGCTACCTGATCGACGCGCTCGCCGTGCTGCGCACGAGGCGGCCACGGCTGCACCTCGCGGTCGTCGGCGGATTCACCTCGCTCGCGCTGCCCGCGGCCGAGGCTGCGGCGTTCCGCCGCGAGCTCACCGAGCACGCCCACGCCGGGGGCGTCGACGACCTGGTCACGTTCACGGGACACCTGCCAGCCGCCGAGGTCTCGGCGATCCTGGCCGCGGCCGACGTGTGCGTGCTGCCGTTCACCGCCGGGGTGACGACGAAGAGTGGGGCACTGGCCGCCGCCCTCGCCCACGGGCTGGCGACGATCGTCACCGCCGCGCAGCCACCCGACCCGGCCCTGGTCGACGGCCGGACGGTGCTCGTCGCCAGCCGGGTACGCGACCCGGTGCCGCTGGCCGGGGCGCTGGACCGCGCGCTGGGAGATCCGGCCCTGCGGGCGCGGGTGGCGGCCGGCGGACAGCGCCTGGTCGCCGACCGCACCTGGCCAGCGATCGGCGCGACCC
>NZ_JAMQQF010001167.1 GCF_023716945.1 Frankia sp. AiPs1
GCCCTGCGCAAGCTGGCCGCCGGCAGCGCCGCGGTCGGCGACGGCGGCGCCGACCCTGGCGGCGGCCTCGACTCGCGCGCCGGCCTCGACTCCATGGGCAGCCTCGACTCCATGGGTGGCCTCGGCACTGTGGGCGGGCTCGGCACTGTGGGCGGCCCCAGCCGGATGGGCGGCCTCGACACTCTGGACGGCTTCGAGCCGCGGGTCGACGCGGCGGATCCCGCGTTCGAGCCGTGCCTCGCCGCGGTGCAGGCCGGCCGGGCGATCCGCTTTCCCTACCGCAAGGTCGGCGAGGCCGACGTCGCCGAGCGGCACGTCGAACCGTGGGGCGTGTTGTCCTGGCGGGGCCGCTGGTACCTGGCGGGCCATGACGTCGTCCGCGGCGCCCCGCGGGTGTTCCGGCTGTCCCGGTTCGTCGGTACCGTGCGGGCGGTCGGACCCGCTGGGGCCGTGCGGGTCCCGCCGGACGTCGACCTGCACGCCATGGTCTCCACCCAGGTCCCGCCGGACCGGGTGCGGACCGCGACGCTCGCCGTGCGTCGCGGCACCGGCCACGCGCTGCGCCGCGGCGCCCGCCCCGTGCAC
>NZ_JAMQQF010001168.1 GCF_023716945.1 Frankia sp. AiPs1
CGCCGGCCCTGCTCGACGTGGTCGGCGTCGCGCCCGGCGGCGTGGTGGACCGGGGGGCGCGGGTGCTCGTCCTCGGGCTCGTCGTGTTGATCGTGGTGAGCGCGGCGGCGGCGATGCTGCAGAGCGTCGACCGGGACCGGCCGTCCCACGCGAGCGCGCCCGCCGATGCGTCGGCGGGCTCCCCGCCGGCAGCGCAGCCCCTGACGCCGTCGGTCACGATCGGCCCCGGTGCACACGACTCCGTCGCCGAGTACCTCGAGGCCAGTCGGCAGAACCTGGCGTCCCTGACCGCCGCAGCCCCCGCCGCGGACCTCTACGCCGTCGCGAGCCTCGCTGCCCCGGTCACCCCCGACGAGATGCTCGGAGTTCTCGGCGCGTACCGGGCCGTGCAGGTGTTCTTCACCGCCGGGACCGGCGGGGAGGTTGAGCAGGCCACCGTGCGTGACCCGGTCGCCGACGTGCACGCCGCCTTCGTCTCGGCGGCCACCCAGGCGCAGGCGCGGGCCGCGGCCGAGGCGGGAGCCGGTGAGGTCGGCGCGCAGGAGCGGGACCGCGAGGCCTCGGCGCAGTTGCGGGCCGGGTG
>NZ_JAMQQF010001169.1 GCF_023716945.1 Frankia sp. AiPs1
GCGGCGGGGGCATCGTGCCGGTGCCGGTGCCGGCGGACGGCGCCGGGGTGCGCCCCGACGATCTCGCCGACGTTCTCGGCCGCAGCGGGGCCCGGCTGGTCTACCTCCAGCCGCGCCACGCCAACCCCACCGGGGCGGTGCTCGCCCCGGACCGCCGGCCGGCGGTGCTCGCGGCCCTGCGGGACCACCGGGCGTTCTGCGTCGAGGATGACTGGGTGGCGCCGTTGGATCTCACCGCGGTCAGCCCGCCCCCGCTGGCCGCCGCCGACCCGGACGGTCACGTCGTGCACGTGCTGTCCCTGTCGAAGAGCGTGTCCCCGGGCCTGCGGATCGCGGCGGTCACCGCCCGCGGCCCGGTCGCGGCCCGGCTGGCCCGGGTGCGGATCACCGACGACCTGTTCGTCGCCCCGGTGCTCCAGCAGACCGCGGTGGAGCTGCTCAGCACCCCGGGCTGGCGCCGGCACCTGGCGTCGTTGCGCCGGGTGCTGCTGGCCCGCCGGGCGGCGCTGCTCGCCGCGATCGCGCGGGCCCTGCCCACCCTCGACCCGCCGCAGCCGCCCAGCGGGGGTGTGCACGTCTGGCT
>NZ_JAMQQF010000116.1 GCF_023716945.1 Frankia sp. AiPs1
GGCGGGCACCGGCGGGGGCCGAGCCGGGCGCCACGAGCAGCGTCGCGGGCAGCCGCACGACCGCCCGCACCCCGCCGGCGTCCGAGCGGCTCAGCCGCACCTCGATGTCGTGGCGGTCGGCGAGGCGGGCGACGACAAACAGGCCGAGGCGCTGAGCGATGGAGAAGTCGAACAGCGGCGGGTCGGCGAGGCGCTGGTTGACCGCGACGAGCTCGCGCTCGGACATCCCGAGCCCGCCGTCGTCGATGGTGATGAGCACCCCGCCGTCGTCTAGGGCCGCCGCCAGGTCGACGGACAGGTACGGCGGCGAGAACTGCGCGGCGTTCTCCAGCAGTTCGGCCACCAGATGGACCACGTGGTTGACGGCGTCGGCGGCGATCCGCGCCTCCGGCACGTCGACGATCTGGATCCGCTCGTACTGCTCGATCTCGCCGAGGGCGGCCTGCAGCACGTCGCCGAGCGGCACCGGCCCGGCGCGCCGGCGCCCCGGCCCGGTGCCGGCGAGGACCAGCAGGTTCTCGCTGTTGCGGCGCATCCGGGTGGCGAGATGGTCGAGCTTGAACAGGTTCTCGAGCTGCAGCGGGTTCTCCTCGGCGGCCTCCAGCCGGTCGATGAGGGCGATCTGCCGCTCGATGAGGCTCTGGCTGCGCCGGGAGAGGCTGAGGAACAGGGTGTTGATGTTGCGGCGCAGGCCCGCCTGCTCCGCGGCGAGGCGCACCGCCTCCCGCTGCAGTTCGTCGAAGGTGCGCGCGACCTCGCCGATCTCGTCGCGGGAGTGGACTGCGATCGGCCGGATCGTCGTGTCGACCTGCTCCGGGTTCGCCGTCTGCAGCTCGGAGATCAGCCGCGGCAGGCGCACCTGGGCGACGTCGAGGGCGCCGTTGCGCAGGCGGCGCAGCGGGACGGTCATCGTCCGCGCGATCAGCAACGTCCAGACGATCGCGCCGATGGTGATCACGAGAATGAGCGCACCGATCAGGGCGGTGCGCCGCCAGGCGTCGGAGCGCAGGTGCCCGGCGCTGCGGGCGACGTTGTCGAGCAGCTCGGTCTCGACGGCGCGCAGCAGCTCGATGTGGGTCGTGCTGGCCGCGAACCACTGGTCGGGATCGATGTCGAGGTCGGTCAGCCGCTGGCGCTGGACGGCCCGTTCGGAGATGCGCTTGACCGTGAGCACCGCCTGACCGTTGACGATCTGGTCGAAGCGGGCGCGGTCCTCGGGGCGGGCGGCGGCGCGGAAGCCGTCCTGCGCCGCCTGCTCCTGGGCGATCAGCCCGGCCAGCCGGTCGGAGGCGCCGAAGGCGAAGCGCTGCGCGAGGCTCGTGGCGAACAACTCGCCGCGGATCTCGGAGTCGATCTCCTTCAGCGTCGACACGTCGTTGAGGACGGCCACGGCGTAACGCAGGTCCTCGTCGTCGCGGTCCTGCCCGATGCGATCGTCGAGGCCGAGCAGGTCGGTGATCGTCGTCGAGTACTGGTTGAAGATCGCTTCCACGGACAGGCCGCCGGTCTGCACGGACCGGCGCAGCGCGGGCAGCCCGGCGATGTCGCCCTCGACTCGGTCGGCCACCCGCCCGGCGCCGGCGCCGAGGCCGCCGGCGGAGGAGCGCAGGGTGCCACGGAACCGGCCCATGGCCGCGTCGACGGCCCGCTGCTGGCCGTCGAGCCGGCCGGTGAGCGAGGTCCGCGGGTCCGCGCCGCGGCCGCTGCTGATGAACCCGACCGCGAGGTCACGTTCCAGCTGGAGCTCGTGGACCGTCGCCGTGACGTTGCGGCCGAGCTTCGCCGCGGTCACGTCGCGGCCGTAGCTGGCGGCGTTGGACAGCCAGGTCGTGCCCGAGAGGATCGCCAGCGCCAGGAACGCCGCCGTGGGCACGGCCAGCGCGGCGAAGAGCTTCCCGCGCACGGGCAGGTTGTGCAGGCTCATCCGCCGGCGGCGCCGCGACCGGGCGCGCCGGCCACCGGCCCCGGGGCCCCGGCCCCCGTCGAGATCCCGGCTCCCGGCGGGGACTCTGCGGGAGGTCTGCGGCGGCTCCCCCGTCACGTCCCGCCCCTTTCTGCCTTGGTCACGCGCCCCGTACCTCTCCGCCTCTCGAACACCCGAATCCCGACCCTGGAACGCCGGGCGGCACCTGGTGAGCGCCGCCGCCACGCATGGCCTGCGCAAGGCCTGCGCAAGGCCCTGTACACCCGACCGCGCGGCGCCTTGGCGTCGCCGCGGTTGCGAACTGAAAGGCTATTTGCGGACCGGACGCGACTGCCAGCGGGGTCACTTGACGAACGGGCGCGCAATCGTCCGGGATGAGCCAACCCCGGTGCGACTGACCGGCGTCAAACCACTAGTGTCGTCGCGGTCTCAGTAGCTTTCACCCCTCACTCCAGCCGGACGCACGGGGAGCGTGATGATCCACGGTTTTCGAAGGGCGAGCGCGGCGGGGTTTGCGCTGCTCTGCATCGCCGTACTCGCGGGCTGCGGGGGTGGTGACAATCCCGAGCCGCCCGCGGTTTCCGGCGAGGTCAAGATCGGCCTTCTCGCCCCGTTGACGGGTGGGAACGCAGAAGCGGGCCGCGACGCCCAACGGGGAGCGGAACTCGCCAGCCGGCTCATCAACACCGGAGAAGGTTGGTCCGGATACTCGGCCGGGCAAATCTGGGGCCCCACCGGCCACACCCGGCTATCGATTGTGACGTTGGACACGAAGGGCGATCGGCAACGCGCGGCGGACGGTACCTCGACCCTGGTGAACGGCGACGGCGTGGCCGGCATCGTCGGTGCGTTCGGCGCCGAGGCCACCTTGGACGCCAGTCAGCGGGCCGAGCGGCTACAGACCCCGTTCGTCAGCGGTGACGCCGCGTTCACGGCACTCACCGAGCGCGGGCTGAGCTGGTTCTTCCGGGCCGGCCCGGACGCCGCGGACTATGCCAGCGCCTTCATTTCTCTGCTGCGCAACACCGAACAGCCAGGTCAGGCGCGTCGACGGGTGGCCGTGCTCCACAGCAACGACGCGACCGGCACCGATCTGAACTCCATCGTCGCCGAGTACGGCGAGGAGGCCGGTTACCAGATCGTGGCGAGCGTGCCCGACGAAGGCGACGACACCGATCCCGCCGCAGCGGTGGCGGCGATCCGGGCCGCCGCGCCCGACGTCGTCCTGCTGGCGGCGGCCGCCGGCGCGGGGGAAAGGCTCGGAAACGCGTTCCAGGCCAGCGGGTACACGCCGCCCGCCGTCGTCGTTTATGGCGCCCCCACGGAGGCCGCCCGGCTCGCCGCAATCCCCGGGTTCGCCGGCCGGGTGAGCAGGCAGGTCTCGTGGTCGCTGCCCATCACCCGCGCCAACCCGCTCGCCGCGGCGGTCACCGAACGTTATCAGCATGACTTCGGGGCGCCGATGACGGCGGACGCCGCGACCGCGTTCGCCGCGGTAACAATCTATGCCCGGGCAATCGAGGACGCCGGCAGCGCCACCCGGGAACGGATACGCTCCGCGCTTGTCGCGATCGATCTCCCGGGGGCCGCGACCATCATGCCGTGGAACGGCGTCCGTTTCGACGGAACCCACCAGAACACGCTTTCCGCAACGGCCGTCGAACAGGACACCGACGGCACCTTCGCCACCGTCTATCCGCGCGACCTGGCCACAACATCGGTCAATTGGCCGCTGCCGGGAAGCCCCGCCCCGGCCGCCCTCGCCGCGACCAGATCGAGAACACGGGCGGCCTTCACCGGGGTACGGAACGGTTAGGCCCACGGGTCATGCGCCACCATATTTGGACATACGGCAACGAATCGTCCACAGCCGGTTCCGCCAAGGAGGTTGCGGAGGTTGCGGGGGACACGGGCGCCAGAGAGACCGACGAGGCCAGAGCGGTCAACGAGGACGAAGCTGCGAGCGGACCAGCGGTCCCCCCGCCGGTGTTGGTGACGTTCACCGGCGTCGAGAAGCACTACCCGGACGGCACCCAGGCCCTCGCCCCGGTCGACCTGGCGGTCCGCGACGGCGAGTTCGTGAGCATCGTCGGCGCGTCCGGCTGCGGCAAGAGCACCCTGCTGCGGCTGGCCTCCGGCCTGACCGAGGCCACCGCCGGCACGGTGTCGCCGTCGACCGGCCGCATCAGCTACGTCTTCCAGGACCCGACCCTGCTGCCCTGGCGCAGCGTGCGGCGCAACGTGGAGACGCTGGCCGAGCTGACCGGCGTGCCCCGCGCCGAGTACCGACCGCGGGCCGCGGAGATCATCGATCTGGTGGGGCTCGGCGGGTTCGCGCGGCATCGGCCCCGCTCGCTGTCCGGCGGGATGCGGATGCGGGTATCGCTGGCCCGCTCGCTGGTGCTCTCCCCCGATCTGTTCCTGCTGGACGAGCCGTTCGGCGCCCTCGACGAGATCTCCCGGGAGCGCCTCGGCGGCGAGCTGCTGCGGCTGTTCGAGCTGCGCCGCTTCGGCGCCGCCCTGTTCGTCACCCACTCGGTCGCGGAGGCGGTGAGCCTGTCGACCCGGGTCCTGGTGATGTCGCCGCGCCCGGGTCGGGTGGTGGCCGAGTTCGCCGTCCCGTTCGGCTACCCGCGCCCGGCGGAGCTGCGCTTCCGGGAGGACTTCACCCGGTTGACCGCGGCGGTCTCGCGCCGCCTGCGCGACGGGGAGGCAACGTGAGCGCACCGGGGACGCCGGGCGCCGTCGGCGCGGACCGGCTGACGGCCCTGGTCCGCGCGGCGAGCCGGGCGCTGCGCACCGGGCGGCCGCGGACGACCTGGCGTGACCGTCTCGCCCCGGTCGCGCTGTTCGCGATCATCATCGGCGTCTGGTACTTCGTCAGCCTCGTGGCCCTCGACCGGGACCGCCGGTTCCTGCTACCGAGTCCCGACTCGGTCGTCCGCGTCGCCTTCCTCGACGGCCACAACCTCGCGCAACTCCTGCGGGCGCTGTGGTTGTCGACATCGGTGGCGCTCATCGGCCTCGGGGTGTCGATCGTGCTGGGCATGGCCGTGGCGATCGCGATGAGCCAGGCCCGGTGGATCGAGCGGTCGGTGTACCCGTACGCGGTGATCCTGCAGACCATCCCCACCCTGGCGATGGTGCCGCTGATCGGCTTCTGGTTCGGCTACGGCCTGCTCAGCCGGGTGGTCGTCTGCGTCCTCATCGCCCTGTTCCCGGTGATCAGCAGCACGCTGTTCGGCCTGCAGTCGGTCGACCAGGGCATGCTCGACCTGTTCCGGCTGCACCGGATCCCCCGCTGGCGTCGGCTGGTGTCGCTGCAGCTGCCGGCCGCGATGCCGGCGACGTTCGCCGGGTTCCAGGTCGCCGCCGGGCTGGCCGTCGTGGGGGCGGTCGTCGGCGACTTCTTCTTCAAGCAGGGCAGCCCCGGCATCGGCGTCCTGATCGACCTCTACCGCGCGCGACTGCTCTCCCAGCAGCTCTTCGGTGCGGTCATCCTCGCCTCGTTGCTGGGAGTCGTCGTGTTCACGTTCTTCGGCTGGCTGAGTCGACTGGTCACCGGTCGCTGGTACGGCGCCGAGACGCCCTGACGCCGCGGGCGGCCGCGCCCGTCGGATCCCGACGGCCGTCGCCGGCTCGCGGAGCTGTGTCACACCCCGGCCCCGCGGGGGGTTCACGAGCCCGGGGGTCTTCACGAGAAGGAGCAACATGGGACGTTTCCGACGAGGAGCCGCCGTCGCCTTCGGCACGGCGCTCGCCCTGACCCTGGCGGCCTGCAGCGGGGACTCCGGTGGCGGGTCCGACGCCGGGCCCACCGGCGCGGGGGCCGCGGGCGCGGCGCCGGTGGCCGCGTCCGGCGGTGCGCACGATCTGCGTGGCGCCTGCCCCGCCACCGTCGTGGTGCAGACCGACTGGTTCGCCGAATCCGAGTACGGCTTCCTGTACAACCTGCTCGGCCCGGACGCGAAGGTCGACACCCGCAAGAAGAGAATCACCGGCTCCCTCGTCTCCGGCGGCAAGGACACCGGGGTGAACATCGAGGTCCGGTTCGGCGGCCCGGCCATCGGCTATCAGCAGGTCAGCGCCCAGATGTACGTGGACAAGTCGATCAACCTGGGGATCGTCTCCACGGACGAGGCCATCCAGAACTCGGCCTCCCAGCCGACCAGGGCCGTGTTCGCGCCGTTCGAGGTGGCCCCCATGATGATCATGTGGGACAAGGCCGAGCATCCGAACTTCACAACGCTGGTGGACATCGGCCAGACCGACACCAAGGTCCTCTACTACGAGACCGACGCCTACATGCAGTACCTGCTCGGCGCCGGCATCCTGCGCCGGGGCCAGGTCGACGGCAGCTACGACGGCTCGCCGTCGCGCTGGGTCGCCGAGGACGGCAAGGTCGCCGAGGCCGGCTTCGCCACCTCGGAGCCCTACATCTACAAGAACGAACTCGGTGACGGGCACAGCTACGACGTCAACCTCCAGCTCGTCAACGACACCGGCTACCCGGTGTACGGCCAGGCGCTGTCGGTCCGTACCGGCGACGAGGCGAAGCTCGCCCCGTGCCTGACGAAGCTGGTACCGATCGTGCAGCGCTCGCAGGTCGACTTCCTGGCGCATCCGCAGACGGCGAACGGGCTCATCATCAGGGCGGTCAAGGCGGACGCCGCGTCGGTGTGGAACTACTCCCCGGGGCTCGCCGCGTACGCCGTGCAGACGATGAAGAACCGGGCGCTGGTCTCCAACGGGTCGAACACGACGATCGGCGACATGGAGCAGAGCCGCGTCAACCGGATGATCCAGATCCTGACTCCGATCTACGCCGGCCAGAAGAAGCCGGTGCGCAGCGGCCTCACCCCCGCCAACCTGTTCACCAACCAGTACATCGACACGAGCATTGGACTGAAGTGACCGATCCCGCCGCCGTCGCCGCACCCGCTCCCGGCGTCAACGGCACCGCCACCGCCGGCACCGCCGCCACCGCCACCGCCACCACGACCGCCGGCTCCGCCACCGCCGGAAGCTTCGTGCTGCGGGCCCGGCACGTGCTGACCATGGGCGCGGCCGGGCACGTGCGCGACGGTGCGGTCGCCGTGGTCGACGGGCGCATCGCCGCCGTCGACGGGTACGCCGCGATCGCGGCGCGCTTCGCGGCCCTGCCGGTCCTCGGCGACGGCGGCGGGATCATCACCCCCGGCTTCGTGAGCTGCCACGGGCACTTCTCGGAGGGCCTGGTCACCGGCATCGGCGAGACCCACACGCTGTGGGAGTGGTTCGTCCACGTGGTCGAGCCGATCGAGGCGCACCTGACCCGCGACATGGCCTACGTGGGCACCCTGCTGAAGGCGACCGAGCTGACCCTCTCGGGGGTGACGACGGTCGGCGACATGTTCTGCTCCGCGCCGGGCCGCTCGCCGGTCACTCCCGGGATCGTCGACGCGCTCGACGTCGTCGGGGTGCGCGGGGACGTCTCGTTCGGCCCGGCGGACGTCCCGCACGACCGCCCGATCGACGCGATCATCGCCGAACATCACGCCCTGGCCCAGGCCGCGGCGGCCTCGCGGCGCTCCCGGTTCCGGGTGGGCCTGGCCACCATCCCGGCCAGCAGCGACGCGCTGCTCGCGGCCACCCGAACGCTGCTGACCGAGACGAACCGGCTGCACGTCCACCTGCACGAGGTGCGGGAGGAGGTGACGGCGTCGCGCACGAGCCGCGGGGCCAGCTCCATCGAGGTCGCCGCCCGGGCCGGCCTGCTCGACGCGCAGACGGTCGCCGCGCACTGCGTCTGGCTCGCCGACGACGACGTGGCGTTGCTGCGCCGGCACGCGGTCGCCGTGGCGCACTGCCCGGTGTCGAACATGATCCTGGCCAGCGGGGTGTGTCAGGTGCCGCGGCTGCTGCGGGAGTCGGTGCCCGTCGGCCTCGGCGTGGACGGCGCCGCCAGCAACGACAGCCAGAACATGCTGGAGACCGTCAAGGCCGCGGCGCTGCTGCAGAAGGTGCACCACCAGCAGGCCGACGTCCTGACCGCGCCGGCGGTGCTGCGGATGGCCACCCTCGGCGGCGCCCGCGCGCTCGGCCTTGACGACACCGTCGGCAGCCTGGACGTGGGCAAGGCCGCCGACCTGGTGCTGTTCGCCGAGGCGAGCCCGTCGATGGCGTTCGTGCACGACCCCTACCAGGCCGTCGTCTACTGCGCGGGGACCCGCGACATCGCCGGGGTCTGGGTCGACGGCGAACGGATCGTCGCCGACGCGCGGATCCTCACCGCCGACATCGGGGCGGTCCTGCCCTGGGCCCGCGAACTCGCCGTCGAACTCGCCACCCGCGCCGGCCTCGCCTCCGAGCTCGCCATCACCCAGCCGCCCCTGGCCGGGCGGGACTGACCGGCCCGCCCCGGCCTCCCGCCCTGGCAGCGGCACTGCCCCGCGCCGCGGGCCTGGGCGGGGCGGTTCATGTCATGCTGGTGCTGCGCTGTGTCCTCGTCGGCCTGCGGTCCGGGGCCTTCGCGGCCAGATCATCCTTCGTGGCCGCCGTCGCCGGCACCACGGCCACAACGTCGGTGCCGTGCAGGTTCCGGTCGACCCACATCAGCTCGAGGGAAAGCCTCTCCAACTCCTCGAGGTCGCCACGGCCCCCCGGTCGCTGCCGGAGTTCCATCGCGTAACCCTTCATTCTCGGCTGCCCCGCCTGCGCTGGCGGTCCCACCGGCTCCGATTTCTCCACCACCGTCATATCGCCGAAGGTGGCCTTGGGGTCGTCCTTCGGGTTGGGCGAGCACAAAGCGCTGTCCAACAGCAGCTTGACATGCGGTGGCATCAGCAGGGCGTCCTTCGGATGCTTGTTTCCCCAACTGCGGGGCGCCGCCTCCCTGGGCGGATTCCTGGGCTTCAGATTGGCGGGGTTGTACGCCTTCTGCATCCCCTCGATGATCGACGCATGGTTGGCCTGCAGCCAGGCCCACTCGGCCAGCGTGAGATCCTCCCGGATCACCCACCACGGCACCCGACTCAGGGCCTGGGTAAGGTTCTTCATCAGCCGCTCCTCGCCCTCCCGGCCACCGTCGTAGCGGGCCGCCACCTGCATGTACAGCAGGGCGATGTAGCCGGACAGCTTCGCCGCGTCGACGTCCGGCCGCCGGGTCGGGCCGGTCAGCCTCGTGGTGGCTTCGGCGCCCACCTGCACGGCCTGCAGCGAGCGTTCCCGGGAGGTCTCGTTCGTCGTGTGCAGTACCAGTACCTCGTTGACGAGCCGGGGGAACACCTCCAGGGCGATGCCCAACGTGTAATGGATCGCGCTGCGGAGCTTCTGATCGAGCGGGCGCACGAAGGGGTTGACCACCGCGTCGGCGGCCGCGTTCCGCCAGGACTCGTCGACGACCAGATCGAGCTGGTCACAGAGCTGGGCGAAGGAGGTCGAGGGCCCGGCCTGGGCGAACGTCTCGATGGCCGTGCGCACGACCGAGTAGCGCGCCCTGAATGCGGCGCTCGCCTCGTCCCTGGTGCCGGCGTGGTCGTCAAAATGCGCCGTCACGAATTCCAGAATAGAGGTTGGCAGGCTCTCGTCTGCCTTGTTTTCCGGGCCGCTGTGACGGTCGATGTCAAGCTTGTAGATGCCGTCCTTGTGCCGGGCGATCGTCGGCCAGCGCTCATCGCCCAGGTCCATCCTGATGGGGATCCGGGTCTCGATCTCCATACCGAACACGTCTTCCTCCGTGGCCCTTGGCATCCTTTGTCGGACTATTAGACCACGAGCGAAAAGTCGCGTTACCCGGTTCGGAATCGCGGATCACCAACCCGGAACAACCACTCCGGGCTGCTACCAGCAAAGCCCGCCGGTAGCAGCCCGTGCCTATCATCATCGATCCGGGTAGCGAGCTTTGTGCCGACAGAACCCTGCCCTCACCGGACATGTCCGGCCTGGACACGAACTCCGTCGCAGTCCCGAAGTCAACGGATCAGGGCCTGGGGGTGAGGTCGGTGACGAGGACGGGGGTCAGGCCGCCGGGAGTGCCGTCCGGTTCGGTCTTCGACAGGGTCAGGCGGGCGGTGCGGCCGGCGAGCTCCAGCATCGCTAGCTGACTGTCGAACCAGGGCCCGTCGGTGACCCGCCAGCGGATCGCCCGGCGTGGCACGCCGGCGAGGCGCGCGAGCGCCCCCGAGACCGCGGCGGCCGGAGCCCGACGGGACAGGGCGTCGACCCGCCGGACCCAGGGGCCGAGCGGGTTGCGAAACGGCGAGCACACGGCCTGCCACACCGGCACGCCCTGGTTGCCCTGGTTGCCCGGGCCGACAGGGCCGACAGCGCCGACCGGGCCAACCCTCGACAGGTCCGCGCGGGCGAGGTAGGCATGGTGCACATCCCCGGACAGCACCACGACGCTGGCCGGGGCGGGACCGCGTTCCCCGGCGCTGACGGCGCGCAGCAGGTCGGTCATCGCGTCGAAGGACGCCCCGAACGCCGCCCAGTGCTCCAGGTCCAGGGCCTGCCGGAGCCGTTCGGCCGCGGCGGCGGCGCGTCGGCCCCAGCGGCCCGCCGCGACCTGCTCGTTGGCCGCCTCGACGTTGTGGATCAGCGGGCTGAGCAGGTACGGGACCGACGTGCCGAGCAGCAGGTGGTCCACCTCGCCGGTGTGGTCGGTCTGGTCCCGCACCCACGCCCATTCGGCGGCGTCGACCATGGCGCGCGTCCCGTCCGCCGCGACGACCCGCGCCGCCCGCGAGTCGATCACGACCAGCCGGGTCCGACCCAGGTCCCAGCGAAAGCTCCACCGCACCGCCCGGTCCGCCGGCTCGGCGTCGGTCCGGTCGGCGCCGACATCGCCCCGACGGGCGAAGGCGCGCAGCAGGTCCGCCGCGGACGGTCCGGCGCCACCGGTACCAACGCCGGGGCCACCGCTGTCGCCGGGATCGCTGGGGCCGGGCGTGCCGGCGGCGGCGACGGCACGGTGAACCGGGTCCCGGTCACGCTCCTGCGGGCTCAGGTTGCCCAGGTGCTGGTACAGCCAGTAGGCCATGATCCCGCCGGTGATCCGCGCGTCCCACCAGGGCTCGGTGCGGATCTGGGCGCGCCAGGCCGCGGAGATGTTCCAGTCGTCGCGCACGTCGTGGTCATCGAAAATCATGGCGGTGGGGACCGTGGACAGCAGCCAGCGGATCTCCGGCTGCGACCAGGCCTCCTGGTAGAGCCAGGTGTACTCCTCGAAGTCGGCGATCTCCTCGCCGGGGCCCGCGGTGACGTCGCGACGCGCCCGGATCCGCTCGGCGGTCCGCGGGGAGACGTGGTCGGCGTAGACCTGATCGCCGAGCAGAAGCAGGGCGCCGGGCCAGGTCGACGGATCGCGGCCGGGCAGGTCCAGCGCGAGCGCGTGCAGCGCGTCCGTGCCGAGCCCCTGCTTGTCGTCGTCGGCGTTCAGGGTGTACGGACGCTCCTGGGGCGCGGTCACCCGGCATGAGCCGAAGACCATCCGCACCGGCTGGTCCTCGCCCACGGGCCGCAGCAGACTCGGCGGCGCGCCGGGCTCGGGCCAGACCCGCACGGGCGACGACGACGGAGACGACAGAGACGGCGACGGAGACGGCGATGTCTCCGCAGCCCCGGTCAGCCACACCTCGTACGCGACCGGTTCCCCGGGGACGAGGCCGCCGGCGACGACGAGGGCGTAGTGATGGCCGGCCACCTCGAAGGTCCGCGCCCGCCCCGCGATCCGCCCGGACCCGAACGCACCCCCACCCCCGGCCGTCCCGCCACCGACAGCCGCGCCGCCACCGAGGGGAACGCCGTCACCGAGGGATGCGCCGTCACCGAGGGATGCGCCGCCACCGGGTGATGCGCCGTCGGGTGCACTGTGATCGACGGTCGGCGGCAGGACGGCGACCACCGCCTCACACGCGAGGTCGGTTTCGACCCAGACGGTGACGCGAGAGCCGTCCGGATGGCGCTGGATGGGGCCGAGGACGAGACGAGTCATACCTCTACTGTCACCCGTCCTGGTCGCCGTCCGTCGGCCCGTGCTGGACAGCGTGACGCGGTTCCGCGGAACGTCAAGATCATCGGGGTCGGAGTGGGAGCCCGGGGGCTGGACGCGGGGGAGGTGGGTGCGGTTCCGCGGAACCGCGTGATCGTCGGATGTCGGGCCGGGGCCGGGGTCGGGGTCGGGGTCGGTGCCGGGGCTTGGACGCGTGGCGCGGTCGCGTGCTCGCCACCGGAGAGCTGACCGCCGAGCACGACTCGGTAATATTTCAGCGGTTTGACCGGCGGGCGGGGCGGGCGCAGACAACGGCCTGAGGCGCTGCTAGCGTCGGAACCGTGAGTACACAGGCCGGACATCCGGGGCGGCGCCACCGCGCCAACCGATGTTCACGGGGATGCCCGGGCACCGGCGTCCCGGCCGTTCTCCGGCCCCGCGTCGCCACTCGCGCCGAGCCCGCCGGTCGCTGACCGGCCGTCCCGGCCGCCCGGCATCCCACTCGTCGACGACCGGCGGCTCGCACCCTGACCCCGGCCAAAGGTCACCGACCGCCCGCGCCACGGCCGTCATGCCGACATCCGATCGGTACACCCGCTGTCCGACTGGCACGCGCGGCTCCGGCCCGCACGGTCGGACCAGCCCGCACGGTCGACCGGCCCGCACAGCCACACCGGCCCGCACAGCCACACCGGCCCGCACAGCGACATCGGCCCGCACAGCCACACCGGCCTGGCACGGCCCACAGCCACATCCGCCTGGCACGGCCCGCACCTGGCACGGACCCGGCACCATCGGGCCGGCCTGGGCGCGGCCGGCACAGCGACACCGGCACGGTCGCGGCACGACGACATCCGGGCCGGCACGGCCGCGGCACGTCCTTGCGGGTGGCCGGCGGCGCCGGCATCATGCCGTCGGCGCCCGGGAACCATGCAGCAGCGAAAAGCCACACCTACCCGGGGAGAGTCACGTATGAGCGCCGAGAGCTGGTCGTTCGAGACACAGCAGATCCACGCGGGCGCGCAGCCCGACCCGACGACCGGCGCCAGGGCGGTGCCGATCTACCAGACGACGAGCTATGTCTTCCGCGACACCGACCACGCCGCCGCCCTGTTCGCACTCGGCGAGCCCGGCAACATCTACACGCGGATCATGAATCCGACGCAGGACGTGTTCGAGCAGCGCATCAACACCCTGGAGGGCGGCATCGGGGCGCTGGCGACCGCGTCCGGGCAGGCCGCCGAGACGCTGGCGATCCTCAACCTCGCCGAGGTCGGCGACCACCTGGTGTCGTCGTCCAGCCTGTACGGCGGGACGTACAACCTGTTCCACTACACGCTGCCGAAGCTCGGCATCGAGGTCACCTTCGTCGCGGACCCGGACGACCTGGAGGAATGGCGCGACGCCGTCCGCCCGAACACGAAGGCGTTCTACGGCGAGACGATCGGCAACCCGCGCGGCGACGTCCTCGACACCGCCGGCGTGTCCGAGGTCGCCCACGCCCACGGTGTGCCGCTCGTCGTCGACAACACCCTGGCCACGCCGTATCTGTACCGGCCGTTCGAGCACGGGGCGGACATCGTCGTGCACTCGGCGACGAAGTTCATCGGCGGGCACGGCACCGCCATCGGCGGTGTCATCGTCGACGGCGGACGATTCGACTTCGGCGCCTCCGGCCGGTTCGCGAACTTCACCACGCCCGACCCCAGCTACCACGGGCTGGTCTACTGGGACGCGCTCGGCCACGGCTCCTACATCGCCAAGGCCCGGGTGCAACTGCTGCGCGACATCGGCGCCTCGATCTCCCCGTTCACCTCGTTTCTGCTGTTGCAGGGCCTGGAGACGCTGTCGCTGCGGGTCGAGCGGCACACCGCGAACGCCCAGCGGGTGGCCGAGTGGCTCGAGGCCCGCGACGAGGTGAGCTGGGTGACGTACCCGGGGCTGGCGTCGTCGAAGTGGTATGACCGGGCGCAGCGAGTGCTGCCCCGCGGCGCGGGGGCGATCCTGTCGTTCGGCATCGCCGGCGGGGCCGGCGCCGGACGGAAGTTCGTCGAGGGGGTCGAGCTGTTCAGCCACCTGGCGAACGTCGGAGACGCCCGCTCGCTGATCATTCACCCGGCGACGACGACGCACTCCCAGCTCACCGAGGCCGAGCAGGCCGCCACCGGCGTCACCCCCGACCTGATCCGGCTGTCCGTCGGCATCGAGGGGATCGATGACATCCTCGCCGACCTCGACGCCGGGTTCCGTGCCGCCAAGGGCTGAGCCGGGCGGCGCCGGTCCGGACCTGCCGACCGGACCGGCGC
>NZ_JAMQQF010001170.1 GCF_023716945.1 Frankia sp. AiPs1
GTCTGGCGCTGGCCGCCGACGCCGACCGGCGCCTGCTCGGCGCGCTGGGCGGAGGCGGACTTCGGCCACCCCGCGAGGAGGTCTCCGCGGCGGTCGACGTCCTGCAGGCCGCCGGGATCGCCGCGGTCGCCGGCTGGTCCCATCTCGCCCACGCGGTCGCGGCCGAACGGCGCGAACAGGTCCTGCGCGCACGGCCCCACCTCGCCGACGGGGTGATCATCATGGATCGGTCGGATCACGCGCGGATCCGTGCGGTGCTCGACGCCGCCACCCTGCTCCCCGACAGCGTGGTCGCCGTGGGTGGAGTCGACGACCTGCTCGACGGCGCCGACCCGGTCATCGACGGCGAACGGATCACGATGGTCCGACCGAATCCGTCGCTTTACGACACCGCGGCCGCCGCCGCCGAGCGGGAGGCCATCCACGCGCGCCAGGACGAGCGGGCCACGCTCGCCGCGGCGCTGTCCGACCGGATCGCGGCGGACCGTGACCTCGCCGCGGCCCTCGCCGGTTGGCGGCGGACCCACCCCGCCGGACACCTCGACCGGCTTGGGGCGCAGCTGCAGGCCGCCCGCCAGACG
>NZ_JAMQQF010001171.1 GCF_023716945.1 Frankia sp. AiPs1
GTGCTCGGAACCCTCCAGGCGCTGCCCGCCGCGACGCCGGCGGCGTCGGCGCTGCTCGGTGCCGTCGCCGAGGGGACGGTGGCGACCGTCGCCTGGACCACGCACGAGGACCTGTGGGGCGTGCCCGGCTCGGTGCGCGCGGCCGCGCCGTCGGAGGGTGCCCCGTCGGCCGGCGCGCAGGTGACCCTTACCGGTGAGGTCTCGGCCGTGCTGTCCCCGGAGGCCGCCCACGTGCTGGTGCTCGCCGAGGCGCCGGGCGGTCCGGCGGCACCGGGCGGTCCGCTGCTGGTCGCGGTCGACGCCGGCGCGGCCGGCCTCACCCGCACCTCGCTGCCCGTGCTGGACCTGACCCGGCGGATCGCGAAGGTCACCTTCGCGGCCACCCCGGCCCGCCTGGTCGGCGCGGCCGGCGGCGCGGCGGCGATCCTCGACCGGGTTCTCGACGTGGCGACGACGGCGCTGGCCGCCGAGCAGGTCGGCGCCGCCCGCGCCTGCCTGGAGGCGTCCACCACCTACGCCAAGGACCGCGTCCAGTTCGGCCGCCAGATCGGCACCTTCCAGGCCGTCAAGCACAAGGC
>NZ_JAMQQF010001172.1 GCF_023716945.1 Frankia sp. AiPs1
CGGCGGGCCTGGACCTGCTGACCTCCCCGGCCGGCGCCGCCGCCGCGCCGCTCATCGACGACGTCGACGAGGCGATCGTCGCCTCCGTGTGCTGGCAGGACGCCAACGGGCGGGCCGTCGACCCGGGGGAGCAGGCCCGGCTCGTCGACACCCTCGCCACGCGCCGTTACGACGCCGCCGTCATCTTCACCTCGTTCTCGCAGTCCCCGTGGCCCGCCGCCTACGTGTGTGCGCTGGCCGGCATCGGGCTGCGGGTCGGCGCGTCGCGGGAGTTCGGCGGCTCGCTGCTCACCCACTGGGCGGACGACCTGCCGGGCGGCATTCATCAGGTCGACCGGGCGTTGCTGCTGCTACGCCACGCCGGTCTGCCGGCCGCCGGCGGCCATCCCCGCCTCACCGTGCCGACGCAGGCGCGGGACCGGGTGGGCCCGCTGGTCGAGGCCGGCCCGTACGCGGTGCTGCTGCCCGGCGCGAGCTGCCCGTCGCGGCGCTACGATCCCGAGCGCTTCGCCACGGTCGCCGGCCTGCTCGCGGGCGAGGGGCTGCGCGTCCTCGTCGCCGGGACGCGTGGAGAGGC
>NZ_JAMQQF010001173.1 GCF_023716945.1 Frankia sp. AiPs1
GGTCCGGGATGAGCCGGCCACGGGCCTCGGCGAGCCAGCGCAACGCGGCGAACCGCCCGTGCGTCGGCCACCACTCGGCGGCAAGATCGTCGTACTGCGCGGGATCGTTGCGGGCCCGCCGCAGCGGCCGGCGCCCCGTTGGGGCCGCGGCGCCGGTCGGGATCGCGGTGCCGGTCTGGATCGATGTCGGTCGGCCCGTCGACCTGTCCACATGTCTCCCGGTTGGTCTGCGGAATCCGTTGTCCGCGGCTGACGCGGCGACCGATCTGATGCTTTCTGTGCTCGGACTAGCGCATAGAGTAATCGTCGATCGGCTCGGATCCAATGACCTGCGTGGTGTCGGCCGGCCTGCGCTGTCGGCTGGGCTGCGTGGTGTCGGCTGGCCTGCGTGGTGTCGGCTGGGCTGCGCGGTGTCCGCTGACCCGGGCTCGGCGTCAGGCCGGGCGGGTGCCGGCGGCGACGAGTGCGACGTCGATCGCGGCGACGGCCATCGCGGCACGGAAGGCGTGGCGGTCGCCCAGGCGCAGGCCGAGCCCGGTCAGCCCGGCCACCGCGGCCAGCGCGCCCACC
>NZ_JAMQQF010001174.1 GCF_023716945.1 Frankia sp. AiPs1
CGGGGCACGCCGCGCAGCGCGCCCGCGGAGACCTTCGCCGTCGCGGTGTCCCCGACCGCGAGGGCGGCGGAGGTCAGGTTGGCCATCGGGTAGAGCACGCCGGCCCGCAGGACGAACCGGGTGCCGCTGGGCCGCTCGACGATGATCCGCCGGCCGTCGCGCCAGCCGCCGTCGTCGCCCGGTCGCAGCAGCCCGAACACGCCGACCGCCGCGATCGCGACGACGGCCACCATCACCCCGGCGAAGCCGGCCCCCATCAGCCGTCGCCCGGCGGGCTGCACCGGGTCGGTGTCGTGGTAGGCGAACGCCGAGGTGACCCGCTGCAGCATGAACTGGTAGGACTGGAGCTGCTCCCGGCGGCTCACCATGGTCTCAGCCGGCCAGGTCGCGCACGTGGGCGTAAAGGTCGACGACGACGCAGGCCACCGGCACGGTCGCCAGCAACAGCAGCAGTTCCGTGACCTCGACGGCCCGCATCAGGTACACCGACGGCGCGCGCCCCGCGTAGCGGACGCCGAGTGCGACGGCGAGGGCGGCCCCGGCCGCCGCCGTCGCCTCGACCGCGGT
>NZ_JAMQQF010001175.1 GCF_023716945.1 Frankia sp. AiPs1
GCCGCCGTCGCCGCCACCGCGGGGGTGGGGGTCCGCGGGCCCGCGGCGCCCGGGGTCGGGCGACCCGCGTCGAGTTCCAGCGCGGAGACCGGCGTTACGTCGCCATCGGTCACGTAGTTGTCGCGCCATCCCGGCGCCCGGTCGGGGCCGACGAACATCGAGCCGTCGCCGACCACCCGGGCCACCGAGGTGATGCCGGCCGCCCGGACCTGGGTGACGAGATCGGCGAGCCGGGCGAAGGCCGGGTAGCCGCCGGTCCCGGACGACGCGGTCAGCGTCGGATCCCCGCCCCCCACGAGCCACAGCGTGCCGCCGGGCGGGTGGCCGGCACCGCGCTGTGGTGGGCTGCCCTGTGGTGGGCTGCCGTGCGGTGGGCTGTAGAACACCGACGTGCGCAACCGGGTGTCCGGGAACGTGACGAGCGCCGCGGTGGCCACCGCGGTCTTGAGCGTCGACGCCGGCACTGCCGGCGTGCGCGCGCGGTTGTCCAGCAGCACGCGGCCGGTCAGCGCGTCGACGACGAAGGCGGCGGGCCCGGCGAGGACGGGGTCGCCGAG
>NZ_JAMQQF010001176.1 GCF_023716945.1 Frankia sp. AiPs1
GCCCGCGGGCGCCGGCGCGTCCGCGCCGGCCGGCGGCAGGCCGACGAGCAGCAGCGCGTCGGGCTGCACGGTCCCCGTCGCGGCGAGGGCGGCGACGAACGCGGCGCCCGCGTCGGAGCCCGCGAGAACGCGGGGCGCGGGCAGGTCGGGATCACTCAGCAGGGTGCGGATGTCCGCCGTCACCGCGTCCGCGTCCGCGGTCGGGTCGCCGACGACGCGCACGCGGTAGCCGTCGAAGGCGATCCGGGCGCCGAACCGCTCGTAGATGCCGGGGTGCTCGCCCCGTCCGACGACCAGAATGATCGTTCCACGCGGGGCGACGGCGGGCGGGTTGTCCCAGGCGGCAATGGTCGGGGCCGGCGCGGGGGCGGCGGAGAGCTGGGCGGAGGTCATCGGGGCGTCCTTCGTCCGGGAGTGGGGACTCGGTCCGGTCATGGGGCCCGGGCCGGGGGTGCGGCGGTGGCGGTACAGGCAGTCGGGGCGGGTGGTGCCGGTGCGGGCGCGTCGGGCCAGGTACCGGTGGCGCGGGGCTCGGCGGGTGCGGGCTCTGCAGGTG
>NZ_JAMQQF010001177.1 GCF_023716945.1 Frankia sp. AiPs1
GCCCGGACCGGCCCGCCCGCGAAGCGCTGCCGCCCGCCTGGCAGACCTACCAGGACAGCGCGGCACGGGTCCGCGCCCTCGTCGCCGAGGTCGGTGGCTTCCCGCTGGCGGTCGAGCTGGCCCAGGGCGGCGGCACGGAGTCCTTCCGCCGGTTCGACACGGCGTCGACGATCGCGTTCGACGCCAGCCGCGGCCGGTTCGCCCAGCGGCTCACCGCCGCCGACGACGGCCTGGACACGCTGCCCCTGGCCGTCACGGCGGCCATCCTGCTCGCCGTCGCCGTCGCCCTCGCCGGCATCCAGCTGCGCATCAACGACTACAGGTAGCCGCCGCCATGCCGACATCCGACGCCATGCCGACATGCCCCGCCATGCCGGCATCCGGTGCCATGCGGACATCGACCGTCCCCCCGATGCCGGCGCGGCTCATCGCGGTGGCCGTCGCGGTGCTGTTGGCCCTCGCCGGCGCCGGCTGCGCGACCGTGGACGCCCCGCTTCCCACGCAGGCGCGGCCGCTGGTCACGACGGCCGTCTCGGCCCCGCCGGCCACCGG
>NZ_JAMQQF010001178.1 GCF_023716945.1 Frankia sp. AiPs1
GAGCAACGGTGGCAACGAGGTGAGGCTGGCCGGGTCCGGCGGACGGATGACCGCGGTGACGTCGTAGGCCTCCTCGGCGGCCGCCGCGGCGGCGGCGCCGAACAGCCCCCCGCCGGCCCGCGCGGAACGGTCGGCAAGGTCGGCGGCGATCAGCGCTGCGCCCATCGCGAGATCCGCGTCCGTGCGGTGCTCGATGCGGCCGATCTCCGGGAAGGCGGCCCGCAGCCGGCGCGTCACCAGCGGCAGGTGCGCAACTCCGCCGGACAGCAGGATGCGGGAGAGATCCGTGGGGCCCGCGGGTACCGAGCGCAACGTCCGCCGGAACGTCTCGACGGTGTCGTCGACGATCGGGCCGACGAGTGTTTCCAGCTCGCCCCGGGTCAGCGTGGCCGCGGCGTCGACGCCGGGCAGCTCCACCACCAGGTCGACCTCGTCCTCCTCGGCGAGGACCTCCTTGGCCTGCGCGGCCTCGCGGCGCAGCCGGGTGAGCGCGAGGCGGACGGCGGGATCGGCCCGGTCGAGCCGGCCGGCCTCGACGCCGGCCGCGGCCA
>NZ_JAMQQF010001179.1 GCF_023716945.1 Frankia sp. AiPs1
GGCCGCTCCCGTCCGGCGGGGGGCGCCCCCGCCCCCCGCCGGACAGTTCCTGCCACATCGACTCCTGCCACATCGACTCCTGCCACATCGACTCCCGCCGCGCCGACTCCCGCCGCGTCGCCCGTGCAGGCCTGTCGGGTTGCGGTGCACCCGGCGCGTTGCGGTGCGTTCCGTACATTTCACAGACCCAGACCGTGCGCAACGCACCGCAGGACCGACCTCGCCGGCGGCCGGTCGCCGGCGAGCGGCACTGCGACGGCCAGCCCGGCCCGGGGCGAACCTGAGGACACCCCCAGGAAGCGGACGGGGGCAGTCCCCCGCGATGGTGGGCCGCTGGCCGGATGGGGTCGGGGCGCCGGGCTCCCTAGCGTGATCGACATGGCGCTACGTCCTCACGACAGACACCTCCGCCACGAAACGATCATCCCGCGTCGGCGTTTCCCGAGGAACCGGCGGGCGGCCGCCGCCGCGTTCGCCGCCCTCGCGCTGTCGCCCCCCAGCGACCTCGGCAGCGCCTCCGCCACCGCCACCCCCCTGTCTCCTCCCACCG
>NZ_JAMQQF010000117.1 GCF_023716945.1 Frankia sp. AiPs1
CCCCCCCCCCCCCCCCCCCCCCCCCCCCCCCCCCCCCCCCCCCCCCCCCCCCCCCCCCCCGCCCCCCCCCCCCCCCCACGGTGATCCCCTGCTTGTCGTAGGCGACGGCGAGGTCCTGCGTGGCCGGGTCGTAGTCGGCGGTGCCGTTGGTGAGGATCAGGTAACTGCCGGACGGCAGCGCGTCCACGAGACTGCGGATGATCCCGTGCGGATCGTCCGAGTCCGGGACGAAGTGGAAGACCGCGATCATCGACAGGGCGATTGGCCGGCTCAGATCGAGGGTCTCGCGCAGCTCGGGGGCCGCCAGGATGGCCTGCGGGTCGTGGAGATCGGCGTCGAGGTAGGCGGTCCGGCCCTGCGGGGTGCTGGCCAGCAGCGCACGGGCGTGGGCCAGGACGATCGGATCGTTGTCCGTGTAGACGACCCGCGCCCGTGGGCTGACGGCCTGGGCGATCTCGTGCACGTTCGGGCTGGTGGGGATGCCGGTACCGATGTCGAGGAACTGCCGGATTCCGGCCTCGCCGGCGAGGTGGCGGATCGCCCGGACCATGAACGCGCGGTTCTGCCGGGCCGCGAGGGAGGCGTTCGGGAACGCGGCGCTCGCCTGTTCCGCGGCGGCCCGGTCGGCGGGGAAGTTGTCCTTACCACCGAGGAAGTAGTCGTAGATGCGGGCCGTATGCGGCTTGTCCGTCTTCAGATCGATCGACGGATGTTCCTCGGCCAGGGATCTCCACCACGGTCCGACCTCGGTCTCCCCGCCACCCGCGTCCGGTTCCATCGTCACCACCCCAGCTTCCCCATATCGGGACGATCCTCGCCAATCACCCTAGCCTCCGCGAGGGCCGCCCGGGCCGGCGCGACCGGCGGCAAGCACCCGTCATGGTGTCATCCCGGCGTGTGATCACCATCCCCGCAACCAGCACGGAAGTGCCACCGGAGCGCGACGGCGGGTCAGTCGGATCGGCCGGCACGCCGGCCGACCTCACCACGGGTCCCGGGTCCCACCCGAGCCGAATCTGACAGTCTCATGCCAGAGTTCAGCGGACTCCACGGCGTTGAACGGATAGCGTGCGCACGCGTGGCCCCCGTACCTCCGCCGGCGCCCCGCACCTTCACCGGAGGCTTTCGATGAGCACCCTGCGCGGCGAGCCGCGCGTCACCGATCTGTCCGCTGATCCGTCCGCCGATCCGCCCGCCGATCTGTCCGCCGATCTGTCCGCCGGCCTGCCGCCCGAGCGCGAGCAGGTCGTCGCGTCCTGCCCGCCCGTGCCGGCCTGGACCGAGAACCTCCTGTTCACCCCCTACGACCCGACCCACAACATCGGCATGTGGCTGCATCTGGGCACCGTGGCCGACGCCTGGGAGCTGTGGGAGGATCGCGCGCTCGTCACGTTGCCGGACGACGAGGGCGTCCTGTCGATGTGGGCCTACCACCGCACCGATCCGGCCCGCCGTCCGGCCGGCGCCAACCTGCGCTTCGTCTGCCTGGAGCCGTTCCGGCGCTGGCGGATCACCTTCGACGGTTTCTGTCTGCGCACGCCGCAGGAGAGCATGCGCACTGGCCTCGTCCACGACGGCGAGAAGGTGCGCCTGCAGCTCGACCTGGAGGTCGAGTGCGCGACGCCGGTGTGGGATGCGCACACCGCGGCCGAGGCGGCGACCGGCCGCGGCGGCATGGACCAGCAGCAGTGGGCGAAGGAGCACTACGAGCAGCTCTACCGGGCCCGCGGCACGGTGCGGTGGGGCCGGCGTGAGGTCGCCTTCGACGGCACCGGCTGGCGCGACCACTCCCGCGGCCCCCGCGGGGACGACTCGGTCAACGGCTGGGGCGGGCACGTCATCGCCGGCTGCCTGTTCCCGGGCAGCGGCCGCGCCTTCGGGCTGTCCCGCTACTGGTCGACCGATGGGACGGTGACGCTGGAGGGCGGCTACGTGGTCGAGGCCGGCGTGCTGAGGCACGTCCGGGTCGTCGACGTGCCCCGGCTCGACGCACTGGTCGCCGCCGGGGAGGTGCTGCCCTTCGGCCTCGCCTGGCCGGATCGGCGCCTCGAGCTGACCGCGACCACCCGGACCGGGCTGTGGACCACGTTCGCCGGCGGCCTTCCCTACGGCGTCGCCTCCCCCGGCCGCGCGTACGCTGTCAACTGGGCAACCTGCGACTGGGATGGCGACGTGGGCCACGTCTACGTCGAGCGTTCCGACCTGCGGGCCGGCTAGCCCGGCCGCTTCGCGCAGCCGCCAGGCCGAGGCGGGCCGGCCCGACGCCCGCCTGGCGGCAGCTCGTCCGCCTGGCGGCAGGTCGTCCGTACGGTCGAAGGTCGTCGGAGACGAGGGGGACGCCCGGTGGACGGCACGCCGGTGCGCGGCAGCGCGCAACCGGTGCGCGCCCGCCCCGCGGCCTGGTCCGAGCACAAGGCCCGGGTTCGGCAGGCGCTCGTCGACGCCGCGCTGGAACTGTTCGCCGAGCAGGGCTACGAGTCCACCTCCACCGAGCAGGTCGCCGCGCGTGCCGGCGTCTCCCCCCGCACCTTCTTTCGCTACTTCGCGACGAAGGAGTCCGTGCTCTTCTTCGGCGAGGACGACTACATCCGTTCCTTCGTCGGCGTGTACCTGGCCCAGCCGGAGTCGCTGAGCGAGTTCCAGGCGATGCGGGCGGCCTTCGTCACGCTCGCGCCCGGCATAGCCCGCCTGCGGGAACGGATCAGGCTCTACCACGTCGCCGTCGCCTCGTCGTTCCTGCTGCGCGGCCAGGAACACGACAACCAGCAGGGCAACCTGGCGCTCGTCGCCCGGGCGGTCGCCACCCGGCGCGGCCTCGCGCAGCCCGACGAAAGCTGCGAGCTGCTGGCCGCGATCGGGATCCTGGCCGAACAGCGCGCGATGCAGCGTTGGCTGCAGGGCGCGCCGTCGCGCAGCCTCGGGTCCTACGTCACCGCCGAGTTCGCGACGCTAGCCGATCTCATGGGCCCCGTCGCGCAATGAGCGGAAGAACGCCCGGACGTCCCCGGCGAACAGCTCCGGCTGCTCCAGCGCCGCGAAGTGGCCGCCGCGCGGCAGTTCGTTCCAGTACCGCAGGTCGTAGTGCGCCTCGACGCAGCGCCGGGGCGGCGTCACGATCTCCCGCGGGAAGACCGCGACCCCGGTCGGCACGGTGACCGGCCGGTCCGGCGGGCCGAACAGGCCGGCCCGCATCGACTCGCGGTAGAGGCGCACCGACGAGCCGATCGTGCCGGTGACCCAGTAGGTGGTGATGTTGGTGAGCAGATCGTCGCGGCTGATCGCCTTCTCCACGTCACCGTCGCAGTCGCTCCACGCCCGGAACTTCTCGACGATCCAGCCGGCGAGGCCCGCGGGCGAGTCGGCCAGGCCGTGGGCGAGCGTCTGCGGTTTGGTGCCCTGGATGGCCTGATAGCCGGTCTCGGTCTCGGTGAACCGCGCGACCCGCTCCAGTGCGGCGAGCTCGGGGGCGCTCAGCGCCGCCATGGTGGCCTCGTCGGGCGGCGGCGCCAGGACCAGGTTGAGGTGGATGGCCAGCAGCCGGTCCGGATGGTGCGCGCCGAGCAGGCTGGCGGCGATCCCACCCCAGTCGCCGCCCTGGGCGGCGAAGCGCCGGTAGCCCAAGCGGGCCATCAGCTCGACGAGGGCGTCGGCCACCCGACGGATGTGCCAGCCGTCCTCCCGGGTCGGCCCGGACCAGCCGTATCCCGGCAGGGACGGGCAGACGACGTGGAACGCCTCCGTGGGGTCGCCGCCGTGGGCGGGCGGGTCCACCAACCGGTCGATGACGTCGAGGAACTCGATGACCGATCCGGGCCAGCCATGGATGAGCAGCAGCGGCACGGCGCCGGGATGCGGCGACCGGGCGTGAATGGCGTGGATCGGCGTCCCGTCGATGGTGCTGAGAACATGCGGCCACTGGTTGATCCGGGCCTCGGCGGCCCGCCAGTCGAAACCGTCCGCCCAGTATTCGCAGAGGTCCCGCAGGTAGGCCAGGTCGGTGCCGTGTTCCCACCCCGTTCCGGGAATCTGATCGGTCCAGCGAGTACGCCGCAACCGGTCGCGCAGATCGTCGAGAACGGCCTGATCCGTGCGAACCATGAACGGCTGCGGCGAGAAATCTGGCTGCGGCATCGCGGCGCACCTCCTGTTTCCCGAATGCGGCCCGGGAGGAACCCCATGGCCGGCCGTGAAGTCGAGCCAGGTCGCCGCTCCTCGTCGACCAGTTCATGACATCAGACTGCCATCTCTGACGACCGGGCCGGACCGGGATGACCAGACTATGGATGATCGCACCGAATCGCGCAAGATGTGGCGGTGACCAACTCCGGTCGAGGTCGTCGGCCGGGTAAGCCGAGCCCGATCGCCCCGCCGATCGAGCATTGACTCTGACAGTCAACTGCCATACATTCCGTCGGCATCATCGCCGGCCGTCGGGTCCGCCGCGATCCCGCCGCCCGCCGGTCGGCGCAGGTGATGACCGTTCCCGCGACCAGTCGAACGGCGGACGTTCCGCATCCGGCGGCACATCCGCGGGTGCCAGTGGCTCCTTTGTGGTGCTCGGCGAGAAATCCCGCCGGGCACATATTCGTCCCCACCGCGAGGAGGACACGTTGCCGGAGGTAACGAACGCCAGCTACATCGAATCCGGGCTGCCGACCCGGGACCGTCAACGCGATCCGGAAAAGACGCGGCAGGCACTCCAGTCCTGGTTTTCCGCGGTCCTGCCGCACCGGTCCGATCTGCGCGTCACCGAGGTGACGCTGCCCGGGACCGCCGGGGTGGCCAACGAGACGCTGCTGTGCGAGACGAGCTGGACCGAGGCGGGGGTGGCCCGCTCGGCGGGCTACGTCGTGCGGGTCAACTCCCCCGACTTCCTCTACAAGGACGCCGACCTCACCGTCCACGCCGAGATGTACCGGGTACTGGGCCGCGAGCCGGGCATCCCGGTCCCCGCGGTCGTGGGCATCGAGACGGACACCGGCCTGCTTGGCGAGGCGTTCTTCGTGATGGAACGCGTCGACGGTCGGGTGCCCGGGGACACCCCGCCCTTCCACACCACCGGCTGGGTGCACGACCTGCCCCCGGGCGATCGCGCCGTGCTGTGGCACAACGCGGTCGAGGTGATGGCCCGGCTGCACCAGGTCGATCCGGCGAAGGTGGCGTTCCTCGACCGTCCGCACCTCGGTCCCGACGGCCTGCGCCAGGATCTGGCGCACTGGTTCGACGTCGCGGCCTGGGTGGCGCGGGGACGCACCGATCCGGTGATCACCAGGGCCGAGCGGTGGCTGCGCACGCATGTCCCGCCCACCCACGTCACCGCCCTGGCCTGGGGCGACTCGCGGCTGCCGAACCTGATGTTCCGCGGGCTCGACGTGGCGGCGGTCTTCGACTGGGACATGGTGTGCCTCGCCGGTGCCGAATCGGACCTCGCCTGGTGGACGGTCATGGACTACAGCAGCACGGAGTCGGTGGGCGTCGAGCGATTACCGGGCATCGGCAGCCCGGTGCAGACCGTGCGCCGGTGGCAGGAACTCGTCGGCCGCGACGCCGAGCACCTGGACTTCCACCTCGTCTACGCGTCCTACCGGCTGGCCGTGATCCTTTGGCGGCTGGGCGACCTGTACGGGGCGACGGGTGCGATGGCGCCGGCGACGATCGAGGAGTTGCGCATCAACAACATCGGGCAGCAGTACCTCGTCCAGCTCCTCGATCTTCCGCATCCGCACCCGGTCACCATGACCTGGCCGGGCCTGGAGATCTGAGCCCGGCGGGTCGGCACCAGGGCTGGACCCCGTCGGCGCGCGCGGCTACGCTTCTGGCAGTTCAGTGTCAGAAACTCGCCATTGGGTGGCGGCGTCGATTCGGGGGGGTCGGCGTCGCCTCGGGACGTGGGAACGGGGCGGGAGGCGCAGTGAGTCATGCGTTGGCGGGCGCGGCCGTCGTCGGGATCGGCCGGTCGCCGTTCGTGCGCTCCTCGGGGCGCACCACGCTGTCGATGGCCGCGCAGGCCGCGCGGGAGGCGCTCGCGGACTGCGGGCTGACCGCCGCGGACGTCGACGGCTTCACCTGCTACTCGACCGGCGACAGCGCCGGCCCGAGCCAGGTCGCCCACGCCATCGGGGTTGACGACCTCGGGTGGAGCCTGAGCGTCCTGGGCGGCGGCAACATCGTCACCTCGACCGTGGCGGGGGCCGCCGCGGCGGTGCTGTCCGGCCAGGCGGAGGTGGTCGTCGTCTACCGGGTGCTCGGCTCGCAGACCCGGTACGGCCGGGCGCTGGAACGGGTCGAGGTCGACGGCGAGGGGCAGTTCGCGGGGCCGCACGGCTACCTCGTGCCGCCCCAGTGGTTCGCGATGTACTGCCGTCGTCACCAGTACGAGTACGGCTCGACCGCGGCCGACCTGGGCGCCATCGCGGTGCAGGAACGCGACCACGCGGTGCGCAACCCGCACGCGGTGGCCCGCTCCCCCATCACCCTCGACGACTACCTGAACAGCCGGTGGATCAGCGAGCCGTTCCGGCTGTTCGACTGCTGTTACGAGATCGACGGCGCGGTGGCCATCGTGGTGACCAGCGCCGAGCGGGCCGCGGACCTGCCGCATCGTCCCGTCCACCTGCTCGGCGCGGCCGACAGCAACCGCTTCGGCGGCTCGGTCGACCAGTGGGACGACCTGAGCTGCATGTACTCCCGGGACACCGCGCCCCGGCTGTGGTCGCGCACCGGGCTGCGCCCGGCCGACATCGACGTCGCCTGCATGTACGACTGCTTCACGTTCACCGTGATGGCGACCTTCGAGGACTTCGGGTTCTGTGCCAAGGGCGAGGTGGGCGACTACTTCCGCGCCGGACGGGCCACCTACGGCGGCGACGTCGTCGTCAACCCGCACGGCGGGCTGCTGTCCGAGGGCTACATCCACGGTCTGAACCACCATTACGAGGCGGTCCTGCAGCTGCGCGGGGACGCCGGGGACCGGCAGGTGAGCGGCGCCGAGACCGCGCTGGTCACCTCCGGGGCCGGCCCCTTCGGCGGCGCCCTCGTCTACGGAACGGCGGCACTGTGACCACGACACACGGGGAGCGCCCGGCCGTGGCGGCCGATCCGCTCAGCCTCCCGCCGCAGCCGGTACCGGACGCGGTGACCGCGCCCTTCTGGGCGGCGCTGGCCGAGGGCCGACTGGCGATGTGCCGGTGCGGGCAGTGCGGGCTGTGGCTGCAACCACCGCTCGAACGCTGCCGGCGGTGCGCCGGGCCGACCCGGTTCGTCGACGTCGCCGGCACCGGCACCGTCTACTCGTTCATCGTCCAGCACCGGGCGACCGTGCCCGGCTACCTCGACGACCTGCCCTACGTGGTGGCCCTCGTCGAACTCGACGAGCAGGCAGGTCTGCGCCTGCCAGCCCGGATCGTCGGTGTCGACCCGGCGGCGGTGCACTGCGGGCTGCGGGTGCGGGCGGAGTTCGCCGACCTGCCCGGCGGCGAATTCACCGTCGCCGTCTTCCGGCCCGTGGACAGCCGCTGACCGCGCGCGGCCTGATTCATCGCCACTGTTCCGGCCCCGGACCGCAGGAATGTCCGCCCAGGCTAGGCTGAGCGATATGGCGGGGGGATTGTGGACGCGCATAAAAAACGGATTCGCCGCGGACGCCGAGCATGTGACAACGTGTTTTCTGCCGGCGCCCGGGTCGGCGCCGATCTGGCCGGCGCAGGGATATCTGCGGCTGTGGCTCGCCGAGGGTTTCCTCGCTAGGGCGCGGACCTGGGGAAACGACCGTTTCCCGGTGCTGCATGCCGGCGCTTCGCTGACGTTCGGCGCCGGCGCGCCGGTCGCGTTCACGACGTTCTCGCGGCCGGCGGCCGCCTGGGCGGTGCCCGGCGACCAGTTCGATTTCCCCATCACCCCGCTGCTGCCCTTCAACGGCGGCACCGTGGAAATCGAGGCGGCGGTCTACCAGGCGGCCCAGACCGGTCCGCTGGGCACGGCCGCCTCGCTCGTCGCCGGGTTCGCCGAGCTGCTCGGGCCGCCGCTGGCCACTGCGGCGTCGGTGGCGAACGCCATCTCCACCGGCCTGGACTCGCTGATCGACGCGTCCGGCGACGAACCGGTCCTCGGCGTCCACTACGCGATGATCAGCCCCGGTGGCGGCGGCCAGCCGGTGCAGGCCGGCCACCTCGTCGTCGTGAACGCCCCGCCAGGCTCGCTGCCCGGCGAACTCACGATCGGCGCCGACGGCCGCCTCGCCGTCCGCGGCGACCCGGATGCTGCCGGCGGCGGCGCGCACAGTGCCGGGGATCGGCGGCTGACCGGGTTCGACTACCTGGTCGTGCGGGTAGAGACCCGCACCGAGCACGACATCTGGCTCTCGCCGACGATGACGGCACTGATCAGCCAGGCTCGGCTGGCGCGAGCACACGGGCGGGCGGCGGCCTTCGCCGACTACCGCGCCGAGGCCGTCACCCTGGCCTGGACCTCCGCCGACTACGTCGAGTCCGACCGCCCGCGGATCGCCGCCGCGATCGCCGCCGCCCTGGCCGCCGGCCCCGAGCAGGCCGCTTTCGCCGACGGCGACCCGGACGCCACCGTCGCCGACGAGGTGATCGCCCTGCTGCCCGCCCGCGACGACCCCGCGCTCGCCGGCCTCACCCTCGCCGATTTGCTCGCGCCCTGACGTCGGCGACCATCGCCGTCGGGGCATGTCCCGCCCGAGTGGACGGAGGTGCCGTCAGGGCAGCAGCAGGAGCACATCGTCACCGGGACGGAGATCGCCACGGGAACGGTGATCGACCGTCATGGTGGCATCCACGGGGGCCGGCCCGTCGTCGGAAGCGGCCTCGTAGATCAGGTCCTTGACCCGACGGGCGGCGTAGACCGGGGCCAGCAGCCGTCCGGCCCGGCCGAGCTCGCCCCGCATCGCGAGATCGAAGGTCTCGCGCACCACCGCACCGGCCGCGGCCGCGAGCTCGTCGGGCAGGGGCGGAATCACCAGCACCGCCGGGGCACCCGCGTCGAGTGCGGCGATGGCCAGGTCGATGAAGCCCGCCCGATCCTCACCCAGGGGCGCCGCCGCGCCGTCCATCGGGTCGGCCTGCAGCACGGCGAGGTGGACGTCGCCGACGTCGAGGTCCTCGATCCCCAGCAGGTCCTCCTCCGCGGCGGTCGAGGAGGATGGAGAGGATGGGGAGGACCCGTCGTCGCTGACCCGTAACCGCATCCCCGACATGGTGCGCACGGGAGTCCCGATCGCCTGTGCGATGACGGCCGAGCCAGCCAGGCCGTCGTCGGACCGCAGGTGACGCGGACCACGGAAGGTACCTGCCGGCCCCGAGCCGGCAGGCTGGTGGCCGACCGACTGGAAGCCTCTGGACCCGAAGCGCGCGAAGACAATCGTGCGGGCGGACTGCGGTGGTGCGCTCGCGGCGAGCCGCCGTTCCCAGTCCTCGCCCCGCGCCTCGTCCTCGACCAGGAGCGGGATCAGCCGCAGGCGCCGGCGCTCCCAGGCACGCCAGCGGCACCGGCGTACGAACGTCGCCCTCTGCCCTTCCAGCCGCCGCTGCCCGTCGAGCCGCCCCTGCCCGTCCAGCCGCCACAGCAGCCGGGCGGGCAGGACCCGGTCGATGAGGGGCCACGGCCGGTCCGCCCACAACGACCAGCTTTGGACTGGTTCCGTGGTGACGACCGGCCGTACCAGGCGCGGGGGCAGGGCAATAACTCTGTACCGGCCGTCCCGGACCCGGATCGGCAGGCCGACCCGCAGGCGGAGGCGGTCCGGTGGGACGGAGGCGGCGTTGCGACGCCCGGCTCCAGGCGATCTGCCACGCCCGGGGAACAGCGTCGCCAGCACCTTCTGGAGGCTGCCGGCGGCCCAGGTGGCCAACGTCGCCACCGACGCCAGTACGAGCAGGATGCCGGGGATCAGCAGGGCGGGCAGCGCCACGCCCCCGTCCCCGTCCCCGTCCCACCAGGAGGTGCCCTCGCCCGTCCTGACCACGCGCCCGGACCGCGAGAACACGACGATCAGTCCAGCCACGACCACAACCAGCAGTACCGCCGCGACCGCCCCCACCACGATGCGCGTCCCGCGCCGGGGACGGCCGCTCATCATGGCCGGTCCGGACGTCCGTCGCGCCATCGCCGACACGTGGCCGGGATCGTCGTCCCGGTCGATGAGGACGGCAGCAGCGAACCCGCCAAGCAGCAGATCGATCCAGGGGGGCGGCGGCACGACGGCCACGGACAGTTCGGGCGGCGGGGACGGCAGAGTCGTGTCCGCCGGGCCGTCTGCCGGGCTGTGCTCCCGCCGGGCCGACCCCGGACTCGACCCGGCCCGCACCAGCTCGAAGCGAGCGAGCCAGCCCGGCCAGGCGACCAGTCGCGGCGGGGCGGTCCGGGGGGCGGTCCGTGGGGCGGTCCGTGGGGCGGTCCGTGGGGCAGTCGCCTGCCCGGCGAGCTGGCGCAGGCGGGCGCCGAGCACCGCGGCGGCCTGGGCACCGAACTCGTCGCCGGCGTCCCGTAGCCGATCCGCCACGGAACGCGGCTCGAGATCGGACGGACGGTCCAGCAGGGCGGCGGCGTGCGCGGGCAGCCGCGGGGCGAGGACCTCGGCGACCGCCATCGCCGCGCGGGCTCCGGTCAGCGGCGCCAGCGCGGACATCGCCCGGGCGACCAGGTCGCCGACAGCGGGCGGCTGGAGAATGCCCCGGGGGAAGGGCGGGCCCTGCGAGTCCCGGACCAGCGCGGCACCACGCAGCCGCGACTGCGGGTCGGTGAGGCGATCAAGAACCCAGGGTTCGGCGGTCAACCCACCCGCGCCCAGACCCAGCGTCGCCCACTCGAGGCGATCCACGACGCCCGTCCCCTCGGGCGGGCCCGGTTCGTCGGCCGACGGCGGAGCAGGCAGGACGACGGGCGGATTCGACCGCACCCGGCGGGTCAGCGACTCGTGGTCCTGGCAGCGCCACCAGGCATGCCAGGTACCCGCCTGCGCGGGACTGTCCGGCCGCTGCCCGTTGACCATGGCCAGCACCAGCCACGCCTCGGCCCGCACCGGTACGGAGCCCGCCCGCGCGAGCTGGCGGATCGACGGGCTGAACTCGGTGGTCCGGTAGCGCCGGCACAGCGCCAGCAAGGCCAGCTCGCACTGCTCGACGGCGGCAAGGTCGCCACCGTCCGCCCTCGTCGCCTCGCGGTAGCCGGCGATGATCTCGGCGGCCCGGTGCGGCTCGTCGAGGAGTGCCCAGGCGTCGGCGACCTCGACCGCGAGCGGGCGGATCTGACGGTGCAGCCAGCTTGTCGGATGCCGCCCGGACACAAAGTCGAGATGGTCGTCGAAGCGTTCCAGCGTGGTGCGGGGGATCACGTGATGGTCGAGGTTGAGGTGGACGGCCGCGGCGACGCGCCGCTCGGCGTCGATGTCGCCGCTGCGCCCGAGGATCTCGTCCAGCCAGCCTGCGGACAGTCCGGGCGGCTCGACCGGTGAAACGTCGCTGGCGCGCAGCAGCAGCACGGCGAGATGGGCGCGGTCGACCAGCCCGGGGGGCGCCACCCAGTCGGCCCACTGCCGGGCGCCCGCCGGCTCGAACCGCCCGATCGCCGCGAGCAGTCCGGCTGGCGACACGCCCGCCGCAGCAGGAAGGCGTAAAGCCAGGATGTTCTCGACGAGTTCGGTGGCCAGCACGACCCCCGGATCGTCCGCGCCCAGCGCGCCGCGCGCGCTGCTGAGCAGATCGCCGAACTCCCGTCGGATGTCCTGCCTCGACGCAAGGAGGCGGCCCGATCGATCCCTGAAGATGCCCGTCCCGGACCCCACCGAGGCCCGAACGGAGCCCGCCAGCACCCCGCGCCCGGTATGCAGAACGTCGGGCCGAACGAGGCTGACGCCGAGCCGGTCCCCGGTTCTGGCCGGTCCGGCATCGGGCAGTGCGCCCTCCGCGAGGGACTCCGCGGCTGCGAGCAGCGAACCGGCCGGCACGGCGTCGAGGGCAGCCGGGGCATCGAGGGCGAACCCGGCGAGCGACTCGCGGGAATCCGTGGGTCGGGTCGGCCAGGGATCGGCCGTCCCGAGACGGAACGGCAGGGGATCCGGCGGTCCGGGTGGCTCCACCATGCGCCCATACGCCTCGGCCGCAACCGAGATCGGGGACGCTGTCGTCGCCGCGTCCGCGCCGAACGGCGCGAACACGAGCCCGCCGGAGGCGAGTAGACCGAGCACAGCCCTCGCGTGCAGAACGCCGCCCTGCTCGGCGAGGGGGTGGCGGGGCGCGTGGTCGAGCACCCCGGCCCACAGGGTCTGGGCTTCGGTCCGGTGCCCGGTATGGATGCGCGCCGCGGCCTGGGTGGCGAGGATCGCCGCCAGGATCGTCGGGTTCGACGCACGCAGATCCGGGTCGGACGGCCGGAGCGGGTCGGAGGGGCGGAGCGGGTCGGAGGGGCGGAGCGGGTCGGAGGGGCGGAGCGGGTCGGAGGGGCGCGGCGCCGGAGAAGGCGCCGGGGAGGGTGTGGGGCCATCGGCGCGCTTGAGTTCGACGGCGGCGGCGCGCACGCAGACCTGGGCGGCCCAGCCCCATTCGCCGGATGCGACGATCCGTTCCTCCAGGTCGGCCCAGAAGGTGGCGGCGTCCGCGACCGGCAGCAGCCGCACCGCGGTCTCGACGGCCTCGGCGGTGACCGCCGCCAGCGGGCCGGCGGTGACGAGTGCGGCCGCGTCCCGGCCGAGCCAGACCCGGTCCAGCGGGTACCGCTCGGGCTCGGCGGCGGCTGCGACGGCGCCGCGGATGCGGTCCCGAAGGTGCTCGTCGACCTCGATGACCAGCGGTTCGCCCCGGGAGCCCAGCGCGCGGACATGGGTCCACTCCTGGGCGGCGAGACCGTCGAACGCGGCCTGCGGGTCGAGACCGGCCCGGCGCAGCGCGGGGCTGATCATGCCGAGGTCGAACCGGCCGAGCTCGGCTGCGATGGCGAGGGCGCCGCGGGCGTTGTCGTCGGCGAGGCGGGCGATGATGCGCCGTTCCACCAGCGGGTCGCCGGCGGCGCGGAGCACGGCCGGGTCGAGGTCGGGCTCGCGGACGATCCACTCCCGGTAGGCGGCCAGCTCGAACGGGTTGTAGCGGACCTCACCCGCCGGTGTGGGCGGCATACGAGCCCGTTCCAGCAGCGCGGTGCGCAACGCGCCGCCGCGCCGGCGCCCCAGGTGACCGGGCAGGACCGCCGCCCGAGAGGAGTGAAGATCCGTGTCGTCGACGAGGCCGGCGTCCAGTACGGAGCGCGGTGCGTCGAGGTAGCGGTGGGCCTCGGCGGCGGTGAAACCGGCGACCGGGACCACCCGGACGTACGTGCGCGCCAGCAGGACGGGCCCGCCGGCGCGTTGTTTCCTGTCCGACGACGGAACGAGCGGACGGCGTCCGGCAAGGACGACCCGGACGCCCGGGAGCTCGGCGTGCAGCCGTTCCAGCAGGTCGAACGTGCGGTCGATGGCCGGGGCCGCGGTGCCCGGGGCATACAGCTTGGCGAGTTCCTCGCAGGTGTCGAGCACGAGGACGACGCGCGGGCGGCCCAGTTCCCGCAGCACCCGGGCGAACGCGCGCACGACGTCGTCGAGCAGGCCCCGGATCGTCTGCGCGGCGGCAGCCCGCAGCGCGCCCGCGGTCGACCGGACCGGGCCGTGGTCCGGATAGACCGCCGAGCCGTAGACCTGCTCGGGCGGCCCGGACTCAGGACCCGCGCGGCCGAGCTGCTCATGCAGGGTGTTCGCCGCGTCGCGCAAGCGCCGGTACGAGTAGTACCAGCCGCGGCTGGCCCCGTAGCCGGCGAGCTCGTCGGCAAGGGCGAGCAGCACCTCGGCGGGCCGGTGCTCGGGGTAACGGGGATCGAGATGGTCGAAGTCGACGCGCGCCACCGGGAAGGGCGCGAGGTCCCGCGCGGCCGCGAACGTGCCCGAGGCGAGGTAGCGCAGCACCATCGTCTTGCCGATGCCGCCCGCGCCGAGCAGGTGCACCGCCCAGGGCATGCCCGGCCCGTCCTCGGCGAGCAGCTCACCGAGTGCGTCCTCGACCTCCGCCCGGTTCTGGTAGTCGCGCAGATACTCGGCGTCCTGGGCATCGCGGTGGGCCCGGTCGAGCCGCCAGCCGGCCCGGCGGGCCGCCTCGGCGAGCGTGCCGCCGCAGACCGCGCCGATCGTCCGCGCCGCGGCCACGAGC
>NZ_JAMQQF010001180.1 GCF_023716945.1 Frankia sp. AiPs1
CGGTTGCCGACGCTGTGCGGGCGGGACCCGTCGCGGCTCGACGAGGCCGGGATTGCCCGCGGCGCCATCGAGTCGATCGCCGAGAACACCTGCGACGCCGTGGTCGCGCCGCTGTGGTGGGGTGCGTTCGCCGGCCTGCCGGGGTTGGCCGGCTACCGGGTGGTGAACACTCTTGACGCGATGATCGGCCATCACAGTGACCGCTATGAACGGTTCGGCTGGGCGGCGGCCCGCCTCGACGATCTGGTGAACCTGCTGCCGGCCCGGCTGTGCGCGCTCGCGACCTGCGTGTGCGCGCCGGTCGCCGGGGGCAGCGTCGCCGACGCGTTCTGGGTGATGCGCCGCGACGGCCGGTCCCATCCGAGTCCGAACGCCGGGATGGCCGAGGCCGCGTTCGCCGGGGCGCTGGGCCTGCGCCTGGGCGGGGAACTGCGCTACCCGTACCGGGTCGAGCACCGGCCCGAGCTGGGATTCGGCCGACCACCGCGGGGCGCCGACGTCGCCGCCGCCGCTCGGCTGTCCGGCGCGGTCGGCGCGCTGTGCCTGGC
>NZ_JAMQQF010001181.1 GCF_023716945.1 Frankia sp. AiPs1
GTCCTCGACCTGGGCCGTCCCGTCCGGGCCGGCGTCGTCGGCCGTCCGGTCGCCGGCGGCCGGCGAGTCGTCGTCCGCGGCGTCCTCGTCGTCGAACATCAGCGCGGTCGGTGGCGGCCCGGCCGTGGCCGGCGACCCGGCTGTGTCGTCGTCGACGTCGTGGTTGTCGTCGTCCGGGCGGCGGCGCACTCGTGGCGCGCCCGCGCGCAACGGCTCGGCGGTGGCCACCAGCCGTTCGATGCCGTCGGCGATGGACTGCTCAGCCATGGCGTAGCGCTCCAGCGCGATCCGGTCACCGACGGGGATGATCCGGCCGTCGTCGACGGCGGCATCCAACGCCTGACGCGGATCGGCCACCCTCTCCCGGCCTGCGGCCTGCAGCACGGCGTCGACCGGGCCAGCGGTGTCCCCGGCCCGCGTCGCCGCCCGGCCCAGCAGATGGGTGAGCACCGCGGGGCCGCGGCGAGGGTCGTCTCGGTGCAGCCCACGGCGGCGGGCGAACCGGTCGGCCTGGCCGATCTCGCACTCGGCGGCGGTCAGCAGCAT
>NZ_JAMQQF010001182.1 GCF_023716945.1 Frankia sp. AiPs1
GGGCCGGCCTCCGACGGCCAGCCTCAGGCCGCGGCCGGGGAGCCGAACCCGGGCCGGCGCAGCGGGCCGGGCAACGCGATGACCCCCTGGGCGCCCATCGGTGCGCAGCCGGACCGCGGGGACCTGGACCCGAGGGCGGCGGCCGACACCGGACTCAACGGGAACTCACCCGGCGAGGCTCCCGCCGAGGCGGCTGGGGCAGGGGCTGCGGCTGGGGCCGCGGAGGCGGCCGTCCCCTGGCGGCGGGTGCCGGATCACGGCGTCCCGGACCCGACCGCGTCGCGGTCCCTCGACGAGGCGCCACCGGCTGCCGCCGCGCCCGGGCACGGGCCGGAACACAGCGATCCGAGCGCGCTGAGGGCGCCGATCCCGATGGCGATGGCGCCACACTGCGTGACGGACGCGGAGGAGTCGTCGCCGGGGGCGCAGGTGCCGGCCGGCGCGCGGACTGCCGGGGCCGAGAATCTGATGGGCGCCGAGGCGTGGGAGGGATCGGGGCCGGTGGCTCACCCGGCCGGCCCCGGCCGGCCCGGCGGTGCGGGCG
>NZ_JAMQQF010001183.1 GCF_023716945.1 Frankia sp. AiPs1
GCCTCGGCGCGGGCCGCCACCAGGTCGTCCAACCCGGCGGCGAGCTCGGCCAGTCGGCGCGCCGCGGCGGGTGCCCGATCGTCGAGCAGCACGACGAGATCGAAGTGCCGCACCTGCGCCAGTGGGTCGGGCGGCCCGTCCGTGCTCGAGTCCGCCGCGGCGGGCGGGTGCGAGGGGTCGGACGGCTCGCGGGCCAGCTCGGCATGCAAGGTGCGGACCTGCGTCTCCCATCGGTCGGCGGCGCGCAGGGCGGCCGCCGCGTCGGCCGCAAGCCGGTCCGCCTCCTGCTCGGCGGCGGTCTCCTCGTCCTTGCTCAGATGATCGGCGCGGACCTCCGCCGGATCGGGGTGTTCGAACGCGCCGCAGACCGGACAGGGCGTGTCGTCGACGAGTGCCGCGGCGAGTTCCGCGGTGATCGCGTCGAAGCGCTGCCGGCGTACGTCCGCGGCGTGCGCCCGGGCCGCGGCGGCGCGCTCGCGGGCGATGTCGGCGTCCCGGCGGGCGTGGTGCTGCTCGGCGACCGCGTCGGCCAGCTCCCGGG
>NZ_JAMQQF010001184.1 GCF_023716945.1 Frankia sp. AiPs1
GTGGCGGCGAGCGCCGCGGGCGCGCCGGTCGCGGCCGCCGCGGGCTCGACGGGTACCCGGGTCGTACTCATCCCGCGGACGCTGAGCGCGACGTCGACGGGAACGGGCCCGGCGACCCCGGCCTTTCGCATCGGCTACCTGGCGGTCCGCTGGAACGGTCCCGGCGGCGACACCGGCCCCGGGGCGGCGGTCGGGCCAGCGAGCGCAGGCGCCGCGGTCCGCCTCCGGCGGGCCAACGGTGGATACGGCTCGTGGAGCCCGCTGGCCGTCGGCTGCCCCGCGGAGCGGGACGACCGACCGGCCGGCGCCTCCTCCGCTCATGCCGTCCTGATGGGGGCCAGGACCGCCACCGGCTACGAACTTCGGGTGCCGCCGGGAGCCTCCGGGGTGGCCGCCACGGCGCTGAACACGACGTCCGGCCCGTGCCGGCGGCTGACGGTCCCGGACGTGACGGCCCAGGCCGCCCTCGCCGCGGTGGCCGGTCTGTCCGCCGCGGCCGCCGGGATCGCCGCGGCCGAACCGGGGAGTTCGGCGCGGGGGG
>NZ_JAMQQF010001185.1 GCF_023716945.1 Frankia sp. AiPs1
CGGCGGACGGTGGCGAGCACCGCCGCCGCCTGCTCCCCACCCATCACCGAGATCCGCGCGTTCGGCCACATCCACAGAAACCGCGGCGAATACGCCCGCCCACACATCGAGTAGTTCCCCGCACCGAACGACCCACCGATCACCACCGTGAACTTCGGCACCCGCGCACACGCCACCGCCGTCACCATCTTCGCCCCGTGCTTGGCGATCCCACCCGCCTCGTACTCCCGCCCCACCATGAACCCCGAAATGTTCTGCAGAAACACCAACGGAATCCCCCGCTGATCACACAGCTCGATGAAATGCGCCCCCTTCAACGCCGACTCCCCGAACAACACCCCGTTGTTCGCCACAATCCCCACCGGATGACCATGCAACCGCGCCGTCCCGGTCACCAACGTCGACCCGTACTCCCGCTTGAACTCCGCGAACCGACTCCCATCCACGATCCGCGCGATCACCTCCCGCACGTCATACGGCGTCCGCGAATCCGTCGGCACCGCCGCGTACAGCCCCGCCGGGTCCACCGCGGGCTCCTC
>NZ_JAMQQF010001186.1 GCF_023716945.1 Frankia sp. AiPs1
AGGCGGCCGTGCTGCGGCGCGAGGAGTCCCGGCGACGCCGGGCCGCCCTGGACATGGCGGTCGAGGCCCATCTTGCGACCATCCCGGGGCCGGCCCGGGATCCCGGTTGTTCGGCCGGCCGAACGACCGGTTGCGTCGCGGGCTGGCCGGCCGGTTGGCGGGACGCGGCCTGGTCCGACGGGCTGTTCGCCGGCCGCGCGCCGGACGAGGTCGCGGGCCTGGTCCGCACGGTGGCGGCCGTGCTCGCGCACACCGGCTCGGGGCTCAGCCGGGGGGAGATCGCCGCGAGGGAATGCGGCGACGCCCACGCGCTGGACAGCTCCACCCGGCTGACCGCACTGGTCACTCGGGCCCTGGTGGCCCGGGACGGCCCGGCAGGCGAGCGGGCTGCTTGGGAACGCGCTGGCATCCCGCTCGACCTCGTCTCCGCGCCGGTCCTGACCTGGGCACTGCCGCTGCTCGGCGACTCGGCCGCGGCGTCGGCGGCGCGGGCGATGACCGCCGCCGGGCTGCCCCTGCACCTGACCGTCCTGGCGCTG
>NZ_JAMQQF010001187.1 GCF_023716945.1 Frankia sp. AiPs1
GCGGCGCGCAGGGCCGGGCTGGACGTCGGCTCGGTCGCCAGCCGACGCAGCGTCGCGACGAGGCCGACGAGGGTCAGCGGCCGGGGCGGGCGGCCGGGGACGTTCTCGACGGCGACGCCAAGCTCGTCGAGCAGCCGGCTGGGCAGGCTGCCGTCGTCGTCCGGGCTGTTGACGGCGGTGACCAGCAGGCGCCGCCGGGCCCGGGTGAGCGCGACGTAGAACAGTCGGCGCTCGTCGGCAAGCAGGTCCTGGCGGGTCAGCGGCGGGCGCAGGCCGCCGTGGGCGGGCGCGTCGAGCTGCTCAGCGCCCAGCAGCGAATGCCGCTCCCGCAGGTCCGGCCAGATTCCGTCCTGGACCCCGCAGACGGCGACGACGTCCCACTCCAGGCCCTTGGCACGGTGCGCGGTCAGCAGCCGCACGCCGCGGCGGCGGGCGTCCTCCCCCACCGGCGCGATGGCGTCGGCGGCGATCTGCTGGCGACCCAGCTCGTCGGCCAGGGAGGCGGCGCCGGTGCCGGGCCCGCGCCGCTGGGCGAGGC
>NZ_JAMQQF010001188.1 GCF_023716945.1 Frankia sp. AiPs1
TGTGTGGTGCATGTGATCCGTAACGCGATGAGGTTCGTGTCCTACGGCGACCGCAAAGCCGTCGTCCGAGCGATGAAAGAGATCTACACCGCCCCGACCGTCGAGGCCGCCGAACTCGGCCTGGACGCGTTCGACAAGGCCTTCGGTGCCCGCTATCCCGGAGCAGTCGACGTATGGCGCCACGCCTGGATCGAGTTCATCCCGTTCCTCGACTACCCACCCGAGCTCCGGAAGGTCGTCTACACCACCAACGCCATCGAATCAATGAACTACCAGCTCAGGAAAATCACGAAGAACCGCGGGCACTTCCCCGACAAGGACGCCGCCATGAAACTTCTCTACCTCGGACTGCGGAACATCTCCAGCCACCGTGGCGGCGAGTCCGGAACCGGAACGCACGGATGGAGAATCGCACTCAACACGCTCGCGAACCTCTTCCCCGGACGCCTCCCCTTCTGATAGCCTGACCAGGCACACCACGAGAAACCACACGTAGGCTGTTCATCTCCGGCTTACACGAAAATCGTGACAGGCTC
>NZ_JAMQQF010001189.1 GCF_023716945.1 Frankia sp. AiPs1
GGGGTGTCGCGGCCGGGCGCGTCGGCCGGCCGGCCCTGGTAGGCCCGGCCCGGGTGGGGCGGCTGGGCGGGCGGCCGATGCTGGCGCGTCTCGCCCGGGTGCGGGGCCTCGGGCGCAGGAAGCCGGCGTCGAGGGTCGGGCCCGAGACCACGGCCGTCCCGTCCCGGCGCGGCCTCGGGTTCGATCGGAGCCGACTGGTGGCGGGACGGTGGCACGGTGGGATCGCGCAGCCAGGACGGGACGCGCCCCGGCGGGGCGGGAAGCGGCGCCGGTCCGGTGAGCGGGCCGCCGAGGGCGATCACTTCGGTCGCTGCGCTGCTGGGCGGCGGGGCCGGATATGCGGTCGAGGGGCGGTGCTCGTCGAAGCGTTCGCCGTGGGCCGCGCCAGCGTCGGCGCCGGGCGCGGGGAAGGCCGCCGGGCCGGCCGGACCGCCCAGTCGCTGGTCTCCGCGGATCACCGGGTTGGCGTAGCGCGCCGTGGGTGGGGCTGGCGGTGGCATCGGGGCCGGCGGTGGCATCCGGGCTGGCGGTGGC
>NZ_JAMQQF010000118.1 GCF_023716945.1 Frankia sp. AiPs1
AAACCTCACAGCCGCGGCCCACGACGGCGCCGGCGGCGGCCGGCCGGTCAGACCCGGACGGGAGCCTGGCTCGCCCGCCGGGGCGCCGGAGGGCGGGGAGCACAGGCCCGCGGCAGGGGCCGCCGCGGCTCGACCGTGCGACCGGTCGGCAGGATCTCCCCGAGATCGTCGAACAGGATCACCCCGTTGCACAGAAGGCTCCAGCCCTGATCCCAGTGCTGGCTGGCCACCCGCGCGGCGTCCCGGTCGGCACCGTCTGCCGCCGGGCAGGGCGGGGAGTGTTGGCAGCCGCGCTGCGGTGGAGGAAGCGCGCGGGGGGCCGCGGAACCGGAGGAAGCGTCTGGGTTTGTCGGCGCGTGGGGCGTCGGCACCTCGTCTGAAACGCGAACAGCTTGCACGGGCACCAGACGTTACGCCTCCCCGTAAGAAGCGTCACACCGAGGCGCGGGTGCAGGGCCCGGCGTGTCTGCCGCGCCACCCCGCGGGCCGGGCACGAGACGCGCGCCGACGGGTCCTGACCAGGACAGCAGCCGCATCGCGCCCAGATGCGACCCACGCCGACAGACCACGAGGTGTCCGCAGATGGACACCGGTAATCGGACCCTGCGAGCAGATCGGTAGGTTACGGGACTGCGGGCGAGCGATCCGCGGCATCGGCCGCCACACTGACTCGCGTCGGTCTGCTGATGCGTCCACCTGCACGACTGGCGCCGGCACGCCGGCACGCCGACGACCGGTCAGGGAATTCCCGGCACGGACGACCACCGGTGGACGGTCGCGGGCACGCCCGGCCATGGAGGGGGGACGGACGATGGAGGGTGCCACGGGCACCGGCGCCGACACCGTCGGGGAGACTGTCGACACCGTCGGCGAGACTGTCGCCGCCGGCGGGGCAACCCGTTCGCGTGGGCAGGCGTTCGAGGTCTCGGTCGTGATGCCGTGCCTCAACGAGGAGGACTCGGTTGGCGTGTGCGTGCGCAAGGCCCTCGCCGGGCTCGCCGCCGCGGACGCCGTCGGCGAGGTCGTCGTCGTCGACAACGGCTCGACGGACCGGTCGGCCGAGCTCGCCCAGGAGGCGGGCGCCCGGGTCGTGCACGAGACGCGACGCGGCTACGGCAACGCCTACCTGGCCGGCTTCGCCGCCGCCAGGGGCCGGCTGATCGTGATGGGCGACGCGGACGACTCCTACGACTTCTCCGACCTCTCCGCGCTGCTCGCCCCGTTGCGCGCCGGTCGGGCGGACTACGTTCTCGGCTCCCGCTTCGCCGGGAAGATCCTGCCCGGCGCCATGCCCTGGCTGCACCGCTACGTCGGCAACCCGGTGCTCACCGGCATCCTCAACCGCCTGTTCGACGTGCGCTCCTCCGACGCCCACTCGGGGATGCGGGCGTTCAGCCGCGAGGCGTACCTGCGGATGCGGCTGCGCTGCGAGGGGATGGAGCTGGCCAGCGAGCTGGTCATCGCCGCCGGGCGGGCCGGGCTGCGCATCGAGGAGGTGCCGATCACCTACCACCCGCGGGTGGGTGACTCCAAGCTGCACTCCCTGCGGGACGGCTGGCGCCACCTGCGGTTCATGCTGCTACTCGCGCCGCGGTACCTGTTCGTCCTGCCGGGTCTGGTGCTGCTGGCGCTCGGGGTCGTCGGCCAGGCGGTCCTGCTCCCCGGCTCCCTGGACGTCGGCTTCCACCGGTTGGACCTGCACTTCTCGATCCTGTTCGCGCTGCTGGCGCTGCTCGGCTGGCAACTCGTGCTGCTCGGCGTCTGCGCGGACGTCCACAACCACGCGGTCGGCTGGCAGGAGCGCCGCCGCTGGCCGCTGCCGCTGGTCCACCGGGTGTTCACCCTCGAACGCGGCCTGGCGGTCGGGGCCGGCCTGTTCACGGTCGGGTTCGTCGTCGACGTCGTGGTGCTCGTACGCTGGCTCGCGAACGACCTCGGTCCCCTGAACGAGATGCGCCCGGCGCTGCTCGCGATGACCCTGATGGTCCTCGGCGCCCAGACCGCGTTCGGTTCGTTCTTCCTGCGGCTGCTGACCGCGGGGCCCAGCGGCGGCCATCAGCGCGCCGCCGCCCGCCCGGCGATGCGGGCGCCCGGCGATCCGCCCGGCGCGGCCCCGCTGGTCGGCATGCACTACGAGACGCAGGAGCACCCGGCCGAGGCTGTCGGGTTTTGAGAACGGCGGACATCGACGATGGTCGTCCCGGGCAGGCACGTGTTCCCGCCGCCCCCTGATCAAGAAGACGGCTTCCCGCCCCGGCTCTCGGCGACGACGGCCGCCGTGACGGCGGCCGCGGCGAGGCCGGACGATCCCGTCTACCCCGATGAGCCGGATCGGCCCGTCGGCCTGGTCCGGCCGGACGAACCCGACGCTCCCGTCTACCCGGACGAGCCCGGCGCCGCCCCGGTGTCGCCCGACGCGCCGGTCGTCCTGGGCTCCGACGCAGATGGCGGGGCCCAGCCGCCACCGCGCCGCGGCCGCCGGCCGCTGCGGCATCTTCCGTTCGCGGTCCTGCTCGCCGCGGGCGTGGCGCTGCGCGCGGTCACCGCCTACGCCTACCGGCCGGCGTTCGAGTTCTACGGCGACTCCTACGCCTATCTACGCCTGTCGACGTTGAAGGCCCCCGACCCGATGCGGCCGGCGGGCTACCCGGCGTTCCTGCGGCTGCTGTCGTTCACCGACAACCTCTGGTGGGTCACCGTCGTCCAGCACGCGGCCGGGCTGGCGCTGGGCGTGGCCATCTACGTCCTGCTGGTCCACCGCCGGGTCGCGGCGCCGATCGCGGCGCTCGCGGCGGCGCCGGTCCTGCTCGACGCCTACGAGCTGGTCATCGAGCACTTCGTGATGGCCGAGACGTTGTTCGCGGTGCTGCTGGTCGCCGCGATCATCGCCCTGACCTGGTCGCCCCGCCCGTCGGTGTGGGCGTGCGGACTGGCCGGACTGCTCCTCGCCGCCGCGGGCCTGGTCCGCACGATCGGCGTGGCTCTCGCCGTCCTGGTTGTCGGCTACCTGGTGCTGCGCCGGGTCGGCTGGCTTCGCTTCGCGACCTTCGTCGTCGCCCTGGCCGTGCCCCTCGCCGGCTACGCGACCTGGTTCCACGCAAGCCACGGGAAGTACGCGCTCACCGGCGGCGACGCGGTGTGGATGTACGGCCGGGTGGCACCGATCGCCGACTGCGACCGGCTACACCTGAGCCGGCAGCAGCTCGTGCTGTGCTCCCCCCATCCGGTCGCCGAGCGGCCCGACCCCAGCTACTACGTGTGGAGCGTCAACAGCCCGTCCCGGCGGCTGCACGTGCCCGCCGACGAGCGGGACGCGTTGCTGCGCGACTTCACCCATCAGGTCATCCGCTACCAGTTCGGCGACTACGTCCGGATGGTCGGCGGGGAGCTCGTCCACTACTTCCGCCCCGGCCGGCCGATCGGGCACCGGGACTGGCCGGACGCGACCTGGCGCTTCCCCACCGGAGACGAGCCTCGCTTCCTGCACAACGGCGAGCCGTTGCTGGGCCTGCACGGCGACACGCCGAAACGCGAGGTCCACGAGTCGGCCGCCGGCTTCCTGCGCGGTTACCAGCGGGATGGCTTCACCCCCGGGCCGGCGCTGGCCGCGATGCTGCTACTCGCCGTCACCGCGATCGCGGTGCCGGCCCGGCGCCGCGCCCCGCGGCTCGGTGTGCGTGGCGCCCGGGCCCGCCGCCGCTGGCACGACCAGACGGTCGAGCACCGGCGGCTTCGCGCCGACGCGGCCCTGCTCGCGGCCGCCGGCGTCATGATCCTCGTGGTGCCGGCGGCCACGGTCTGCTTCGACTACCGCTACCTGCTGCCCGTGCTCGTCCTGATCCCGCCCGGCGCGGCGCTGGCGACCCGCCGGTTCACCCTGGTCCGCCGCTCCCGCCGGGCACCGGACGAGATCACCCGCACCTCGCTGTGGGCCCCCGCCCGGCCTGAACCCGGCCCAGGTCCCGAACCTAGCCCGGGTCCCGAACCCGGCCCGGGGCCCGAACCCGGCCCCGCAATCGGCCCCGGCAACGGGCCGGTCGAGGGCCTGGTCCACGGGCCGGTCGGCGCGACGGCCGGCGGCCCGGCCCGGCCCGGTGCGGATCCGGTCACCCCCGGCGGCGCCCCCTCGACCCGCTCACCGATCCACCGCCACCGCCGACGCTGAACCCGGGCGATCCCGATTGCGGTGCGTCCCGCACAATTGCGGACCGCAGACCGTGCAGAACGCACCGCAGGAACACCGCGATCCCCAAGAACACCGCGACCCGCAGGAGCACCGCGCACCGCACGCCGGATGGCCCAGCCGGACGCGCTGCTCAGCGGGTCCAGCCGAGGCCGAGGCGGGGGGCCTCCATCGCCGGGCAGGTGTCCATCACGACGTCCAGGCCGGCCTCACCCGCCCGGACTGCGGCCGCGTCGTCGCGGACGCCGAGCTGGAGCCAGACTCCCTTCGCGCCGATCTTCACCGCCTCGTCGACCACCGGCCCGGCAAGCTCCGAGCGAACGAACAGGTCGACGACGTCGACGGCGAACGGGATCTCGCTCAGCGTCGCGTACCCCTGCTCCCCCGCGACCACCGGCACCGACGGGTGGACCGGCACCACCCGCTTGCCGTTGCGACGCAGGTACTCCGCGATGTCGAACGCGGTGCGGCGGGTGTCGTTGGACAGCCCGACCACTGCCCACACCTCGGTGTCGGCGAGCAGATGACGGATCGTGTCGTCGTCTCCATAGCGCATGCCAGTCGTCAACAGCGGCGACGTTCCGTGTCATCCGGGCGGGCGGGGCCAGCCGGGCGGGCGGGGCCAGCCGGGCGGTCGGGGCCAGCCGGGCGGTCGGGGACGAGGGACGACCCGCAGGTATCGTCGGCCTCCGGCACCGTCGACCAGGCCGGGGGGACGTCCAGGTGGCTCCAACGGGTTCCGATGGATGAGGTCGCGGCCGTCGTCTTCGACCTCGACGGCGTCCTGATCGACTCCGAGACGGTGTGGGACGACGTCCGGCGCGCCTACGTGGCCGAGCGGGGCGGGCGCTGGGCGACGGACAGCACCAGCCGGATGATGGGGATGAGCACCACCGAGTGGTCGGGCTACCTGGCCGAGATCGGGGTGCCCGGGTCGCCGGCGGACATCGCCGACGAGGTCCTGCGGCGCGTCGCTGATCGCTACGGCTCGGCTCCCCCGCTGCTGCCCGGCGCGGTGGACGCCGTGCGCGCCCTCGCCGCGCTGCACCCGCTGGGCCTGGCAAGCTCCTCCGCCCGGCTGCTCATCGACCTGGTCCTCGCGCACACGGGCCTGGCCGGGCTCTTCGCTGCCGTCGTCTCCTCCGAGGAGGTCGCCCGTGGCAAGCCCGCGCCGGACGTGTACCTCGAGGCCGCCCGCCGGCTCAACGTGCCGGCCGGCGACTGCGTGGCGGTGGAGGATTCCACGAACGGGCTGCGCGCCGCCGCGGCCGCCGGGATGACGGTCGTCGCCGTGCCGAACCCGCACTTCCCACCCGACGCCGCCGCCCTGCGCCTGGCCTCGGCCCGGGTGGCCACCACCGCGGAGCTCACCCCCGCCGTCGTCCGGGCCGCCGTCCATGAGCGGCGAGCTCACGCCACCGGCTGAGCTCCAAGCCGCCGGCTGAGCTCCGGGCGGCCGCTGCCGGGACCGAAGCCGGGGGTGGTGCGAAGTGGGGCCGCGGCTCCCGGCGGACGCATAGGATCAATGCGTGAACAACGCGGAAGTCGTCTCTTCCCGCGCAGGATTGCTCCGACCCCGCGCGGGCCGCGGGAGGGGTGGCCGGCGGTGAGTGACAAGCACGAGGTCACCCTCTCCGCCTCGGCCGAGCGCGACCTGGCCAAGCTCGCCGAGCTCACCCGCGGCGAGGTCCGCCGGTTCCTCGACGGCAAGCTGCGCGACGACCCGCGCAAGGCCGGCACGCCGATTCCCGGCGAGCAGGTCGGCATGCACGAAGCCAGCGGCCGGACGTGGCGGATCCTCTACCGGATCGACGCCAACACCCAGACGGTGCGGGTCATGGTCGTCGCGCCGCGCGGTTCACGCACCCGGATCGTGCCCACGATCGGCGCCACGACCACCGCGACCGGCTGGCGCCGCATCTGACCTGCGTCGCTGCCGCCGCCGGCACGCCGGAAGGGCCACAGCGGTTCGAAGAACGGCAGGATCGTGGATGACGTGGTGTCAGCGATCAGGCTGCTCGGCTCAGCCCTCCGCACGGCCCGCCACGTCTCGCACCACGCGGGCGTAACGATCGGTGATCATTTCCTGCGCTCTTCGGCCCGCAGGTCCGGCCAACAGGGGTAGGAGACCGTTGGGACGGCTGAAGGCCGTGATGCCCAGCCAGACGGCGTTGTCGGCGTCGCGCTCGACGACGAAGGCCTCCTCGCCGATCTCGGGATGGTCAGGCAGGGTCCCGTAGGCGAAACCGCGGCGGTCGGCCTCGTCGAGCACCCACACCACCCGGCAGGCGGCCAGCACCCCGACCCGTCCCCAGGCCGCGCACATCACCACGGTCGCCCCGATGTCCGCCCCGGAAGCAGTCGCCACCGGTCTGAGGCCGGCGTGCCGATGCATCTCCCAGCTCATGATCTCCGCGGCGGCGGCATCGAGCACAGGCCGTCCGTGGCCCAGCAACGTGCGACGCCGCAGATGCCGATAACCGGCCGGCAGGCTGCCTACCGTCGCCCCACGCTCGGGGTAGGTCAGCTCCGCCTCCCCGCAGCGGGCCAACTCGCGCTCCAACCGTCCCGCGACGATCAGGCGCATCCTCACGGCATCGCCGACCCGGGGCCGGTTCCGGGACGGAGGAGGTCGTTCAGCAGAGCAAGGCCACGATCGAGATCAGGAGACGTTGACGCCGAAGTCGAGGGCAATTCCGCGCAGGCCGGAGGCGTAGCCCTGGCCGACGGCGCGGAACTTCCACTCGCCGCCGTAGCGGTACAGCTCACCGAAGATCATCGCGGTCTCGGTGGAGGCGTCCTCGGTGAGGTCGTAGCGGGCCACCTCCGCACCGGTCGTGGCGTCGGTGACCCGGATGAAGGCGTCGCGGATCTGGCCGAAGGTCTGCCGGCGGGTGTCCGCGTCGTAGATCGACACCGCGAAGACGACCTTCGCCGCCTGTGGGGTCAGCGTCCGCAGGTCGACGTTGATCTGCTCGTCGTCGCCGCCACCGCCGCCGACCAGGTTGTCGCCGAGGTGGGTGACCCCGCCGTCGGGACTGACCAGGTTGTTGAAGAAGACGAAGTAGCCGTCGGAGAGCACCCGGCCGGCCTCGCTGACGACGATCGCGCTGGCGTCGAGGTCGTAGTCGGCGCCGCTGGTCTGCCGCACCTTCCAGCCCAGCCCGATGGTCACAGCCGTCAGGTTGGGAGCGACCTTGCTCAGCGAGACATTCCCGCCCTTGGACAGCGACACGGACGTCATGCCCCACACCCTAGTACCGATGGGGTGCGGCTCGAACCGATGCGGTCCGAAATCGTCGCCTCGGTCCGGGTGGGCAGTCGACGAGCATCCGCGGACGGGCCGCGGCGGCCTACGCGGCGGCGAGCCGCCAGCGGGCGGGTGCGCCGTCGTCGACGCGGGCGACGCCGGTCGCCACCAGGGCGGCGAGGCACCCGAAGGTGTCGGTGACGGCGTTCTGCAGCGCCACCCCGCGCAGGTTGCGGAACGGGCGGTGCCAGGTCACGTGATCGGCGAGTTCCCAGACGGTGCTCCCGCCGGCACGCAGGCCCGCGAGCACCTCGGCAAGCCGGCCCTGGTGCACCGCGTCGATCTCGGCGAGCCGGTGTTCCAGGCCGGTGAATCGGTGCTCGTGCGCCGGCAGTACCTCCGCGGCGTCCAGCCCACGCAGCCGGGCGAGCGCGCGCAGGTGGTCACCGAGCGGGTCGGGATGGGACGCGTCGGGTTCGGGGGTGCCGACCACGGTCGACGGCAGCACGTGGTCGCCGGACAGCAGCAGCCGGTTCGCCGGCTCCCAGAAGCACAGGTGTCCCGGCGAGTGGCCGGGCGTCCACAATGCGCGCAGCTCCCACCCGGGGATGTCCGGTCGCCCACCGTCCTCGATCAGGACGTCCGGGCGCGGAATCCGGCGCACGGCCGCCTGGGTGCCCTTGACCAGGTGCTCGGTCATCTCGGCCGGGGCGCCGGCGCGGGCCATCAGCCCCGGGATCCGGGTGGCGAAGCCGTTCTCGAACTGGCTGAGGATCGCGTTGTCCAACGGGTGCAGCGACACCCAGGCGCCGGATGCCTCACGGATGCGGCCCGCCATCCCGAAGTGGTCGAGATGGGCATGGGTGACCACGACGCCCTGAACCTCGGCGACCGAGGTCCCGACCGTGTCCAACCCAGCCGTCAGAGCCGCGAAGGCGTCGTCGGAATCCCAGCCAGCGTCGATCAGGTAGGGGCCGTCCGCGGTCTCGAAGACGTAGACGGTCACGTGGGCCGGCTTCGCCCAGGGCAGCGGGAGCGGGATGCTCCACAGCCCCGGCCGTACCTGTTCCACCGGCGGCAGGGGACGGCGCCAGCGCACCGGCTGCGTGCCGGCGTCGCGCTGCACGGGTGCGCCGGGACGTCGTCCGACGTCGGACGTGGTCATGCGCCGGGGGCGATCATGCGTCGGTGGTTGTCATGCGTCGAGGGTGGTCACGCGTCGGGATGGTCATGGTCGTCGTTCCTCCAAGGGTCAGGTGGTCGACGGCGGGTTCGAGGGGACGGTGCCGGCGGGGACGGTGCCGGCGGCATCTGCGGGGTGGGGGGCGCCCGGGGTGTCGGGGGCCGGGCCGCGGAAGGCGCCGAACAGTCGGGCGGCCTGGTCCGGTCGGGGCACGACGAAGATGCCGACGCCCTCGACCAGGGGCTGGTCCGGCTCGGATGCCAGCGCGATCGTGCCGGCCGCGGTGATCTTCCGGTCGGCGACCTCGACGACCCGGCCGACGACGAGCAGCGGAGCCAGCAGCGGGACCGGCCGGCGGTAGCGGGCCGAGAGGGAGACGGTCAGGCCGGAGCGGCCACTTGCGCTGACGACGTCGCCGAGGACCTGGTCGAGCATCATGGCGCTCACGCCGCCGTGCAGGTAACCGCGCGGCCCCTGGTAGGGAAGGCCGAGGGTGGCACGGCCGGTGAGGACCCCGTCCACCAGCGTGGTCTCGAGCCAGGGCGCGATCGGGTTGGCCTGCCCGACGACCGGGTTGTACAGCCACAGCTTCGCGGCCGGGTCGTCCAGTGGCGCGGGTTCACCGACGTCGCGCTGCTCCGCGGTCAACGCGGGCAGACACTGAGTGATCCGGGCGACGACGTCCAGCAGGGTCGCGGTCGAGGCGAGCGTGCGCACGGAGGCGTCGGTCAACGCACGCAGGGCCATGCCGAGCTGGGCGGCCGCATCTCGCTGGGCCGCAATGTCATCGTCATCCGCGACCGCCGCCGCCGCCCGGGCGGGCCGCGCCTGCGCAGCGGCCTGGCGCGGCAACCCGAGCTCCTCCAGAGCAGCGTCCACGGCGTCGTCCACCCGTTTCCTCGGCGCCTGGCGGCGCGTCGTCTCGTCGGTCACCCCACGCCCCGGGACTGCTGTTCGGCGCCGCCGCCCCTGTCTCGCCCACCCCACCCGCCGCGCCGCGAGTGGGAGAAAGGGAGAACGGGCACCGTCTGGTGCCCGACTGGCCTGCGCCACCCCTCGTCGGGTGTACGCGCACCCCCGGTCGATCCCGGCCGCGCCGAACGTCCATCGTGGTGACGCCTCAGCCACGCGTCGGAATCGAGTTGAGAATACCCCACCGGCCTGTTGACGGTCGCTCGACAGCCCCTCCGGGTCGCCTGGGGTGCGCCGCTCCGACCGGGGTCCGCAGGTCTTCGCCCCCCGCCGGCGGGTGCACCAGCAAAGCCTAAAAGGCCTGCACTACCGGCACGTTGCTCCCCCATGACGGCGGCCGGTCGAGCCCGTACCCCGGCGGGGGTGCGCTCCGTGAGCGAGATCACCCTGGATCTTCCGTACCCGGCCGGTCGTGCGCCCGCGACGTCCGCACGGTCAACAGAGTGCACTGAAATTGCGCCGCGTCGGAGGTCCGGTCGACGGTCGCCCGCCGCAACGCTCCGCGCCGCTCCCACCGTCGTGCCACCACCCGGGCGCCACGGCCAGGTGGTGGGCGGCCCGGTCCACGCCGCCCACTAGGCTCGTACGGATGATCGAGCCCGCGTCGACGACCGGTCCAGACCGGCTGCCCCCCGCGATCGGACTCGTCGGCGACGTCGGGATGATCCGCCGGCTCAAGGCGCTCGCGCTGACCCAGCCGCTGCACGACCTCGACGTGCGCAAGGCGCACCTGGACGGCGCGGACTTCGCCGTCTACGCGATGGCCGAGCTCGGCCTGCACGCGATCGACCAGGTCACCGTGGCGATGGACTTCGACCGCGGCGCGGACCACGACCAGGTGCGCCGCCGCCTCGTCCCGCTCGCCGCCGCCCAGGCGCCCGGCCGCCCGGCCGCCGAGCACGAACGGGTGGCGTCCTGGGTGCTGCACAACCTCATCAACGTCGGCAACGTCAACCGGGGCTTCGAGGCTGGTTACGGCACCGTGCACGCCGACGGCCGCTACGAACGGCGCCGCTTCGACTTCAAGCTGCTCGTCGAGTTCGCTGATCCACACGGCGAGATCTACCTGCGGGCCACCGACGAGGCGGTGACCGTGCTGGTCGGGGCGTTGGACACCGACATCACCTCGGCGCAGGTCGCCGCCGAGGTCGCCCTCGACACGCTGATCCGCCGCGGCCGGCTCGCCGACGCCCGCAGCGCGGCGGAGGCCGCCCGGTACCGCACCGTGCAGTACGCCGAGCAGCTCCGCCGGCACCTCGACGCGACGCGACGCAACGTCCTGGCCGTCGACTGGTTGCACGCGATGCCCGCCCTCGTCGACGAGGCCCTGCAGCACGTCGAGCAGCGCTACCGGTACGAGAACGCGATCCTCACCCACATCCGCCGCTACCGCGACTCCGCCGACGACGCCGACCACAAACGCCAGGCCGCCGACCTGGTCGCCATCGTCGGGGACTGCATCCGTCGGCACACCCAGCTGCAGGCCCGGCTGCTGGAGGCGGGCGCCGTGTTCCGCGCCGAGCAGGACCGCCAGCAGTTCGCCGTCGCCTCGGCGCGCGGCGGCATCGACCTGCACTCCCAGTTGCTGCTACCGACACTGGCGCTGCCCGCCGGGGACGCCCAGCGCCCGGCGATGGCGTTCTTCCCCGGCGCGGTCGGCGTGCGCACGCCCCGGGCCCCCCGGGTCCTCGATCTGGTCGATCTGCTGCTTCGCCCGGTGGTGGAACGCGACACGCTCGGCGCGGAGGTGGTCGAGGCCGAGCTGGTGGCGCTGGCGGAGCCGGCGCGGTTCGACGACGAGACCTGGGCCCGCGCGCTCGGGCTGCTCGAACTCGACCCGGCGGCGCCGCGCCGGCTGTCCGCCCTGCTCGCCGATGCCCGCCGCGGGGACGACCGGGATGTCGCCGACCTCGTCGCGCTGCTGGCCCTGCACGCGGTCAACCCCCGCGTCGACGCGTCCCGGCAGGCGGGCGAGACCACCCTCACGGTCGCCGTCGACGACGGCACGCCGCTGCACGATCCGGAGTTCGGCGGAGCCGACCTGCTCGTCGGCCGGGCGCAGATCGTCACGGCGCCCAGCGCGGCGGAATCGTCGGATCCGGCTGGTATCACTTCAGTCCTGACGGAGGTGCGGGCTGCGAGCGGCGCGGCCGTGCCCGCGGGACGGAGGTCGCGATGAGCTGGGAACCCGACACGGGCGCCCCGGACCGACAGGGCGCCCCGATCGACACCGACCCGATGAATGCCGGATCGGTGGACAGCGGATCGGTGGACAGCGGATCGGTGGACGGTGCGCGGCGGGCCGAGCGGCGGCGCGCCGACGCCCATGACGCGTCCCGGCTGGTGTCCTTCGGCCTGCGGCCCCGGCTGGTACCTGCTCGCGACCCGGACTACCGCGATCTGGCCCGGCGATACCTGCGGGAGGCGGAGTTCGCCGCGCTGACCCAGGCGATCGCCGCCGGCCTCGGGCTGGTCGTGCTCGACGTCTCCGAGCGGGCGGGTCTGGTCCCGGCCGGCGCCGAGGACTCGGTCTTCGCCGTCCGCATCGGTGACTACGCCCGCCGCGCCGGCGGCGAGCACCGCGCGGCCGACCGGCTGCTGCATGCCCTCGCCCAGCTCGCCGTGGCCGCGCTCGCCTATCCCCGGCCGGCCGACCTCGCCGACGCCTCCTACGTCGGGCGGGTCAGCGTGCACGGCGTCGACGCGTTCGTCCGGGAGACCTGCCGGCTGCTGGCCGAACGCACCGCCGCCGACGACCAGAACGTCGATCCGCCGGTCGACGCGCCGCGGCTGGAGGCCGCCTGGCGCCTCTACGCTCGGCGCGCCTCGACCGGCAGCACCCGCGACGCGCGGCGCCTCGCCGGGTCGACGACGGGAATCATCGCCCGGGCGATGAACTTCCTCGTCGAGTCGGGCTGCCTGGTCCAGGTCGGCGACGAGGCCGGCGGGACGTTCCGGACCACGCCCCGCTATCAGGTCCAGGTCCGCGAGCTGGCCGCGGACGCGGCCTTCGAGGAGCTGCTGACCCTCGGGGTGATCACGGTGACCGACGGTGCCGGCAGCGTGCGGGTCCTCGTCGACGAGCCGGCCCTGCTGGAGATGACGTCGGCCGGCGAGGCCGCGGATGTATGAGTTGTCGCGGGTGCGGCTGCACTCGATCGGGCCGCCGGGCGCCCGCTTCGGCGACGTGCTGCTGGACTTCTCCGGAGTGGGCGCGCCCGTCGCCGGACCACGCCAGGACGGGCTGTTTCCCAGCACCCCCCGCCAGCGCCGTGACGCCGCCATCCCCGCAGTTCCCGCGCTTTCCAGCGGGCCGTCCCCGGTGGCCCCGGTCGGCCCAGGAACGGCGATCCGCCCAGCAACCGCAGTCGACCCAGGAACGGCGATCGACCCAGGAACGGCAGTCGGCCCAGGAACGGCAGTCGCGGGGACCACGGTCGCGCCCGGCGCACCAGGCCGGCCGCGGCGCCCCTCCCCCGCCTCGGTGCTGTTCCTGGAGAACGGCGGCGGCAAGAGCGTCCTGATCAAACTGATCTTCTCGGTGGTGTTGCCCGGCCGGCGCCACGTCGTCGGCACGTCCAACGGGCGGGTGCTGGACAACTTCGTCCTGCCCGGCGACTGCGGCCACGTCATCTGCGAGTGGCAGCACGCGGTGACCGGGCACCGGGTGCTGACCGGCAAGGTGAGTGAGTGGCGCGGGCGCGGGCCGGCCGACGCCGCTCGGCTCACCGAGGCCTGGTACTCCTTCCGCCCCGGCGGCGGACTGGAGATCACCTCCCTCCCGCTGACCGCCGAAGGCCGCCAGGTCACCCTCGCCGGGTTGCGGGGCAGGCTCCACGACGCCCACGGGGTGGACCCGGCGCTCGACCTGACCTGGGAGACGCACCAGGGCGCCTGGCGGGAGCATCTGGACGCCCTCGGTCTCGATCCCGAGCTGTTCCGTTACCAGCGGGCGATGAACGCCGGCGAGGGCGAAGCAGCCGAGGCGTTCTCGTTCGGCTCCGACGAGCAGTTCGTCGACTTTCTGCTGCGCGCCGTGACCCCACCCGAGGACCCGGCGGGCATCGCCGACGTCGTCGACGGCTACGCGACCAAGCTCGCCGAACGGGCTGCGCTCGGCGCCGAGCGCGACTTCGTCGCGGGCGCGCTGGCGCGGCTCGCCCCGCTGGCCGACGCGGTCGAACGGCGTGCCGGTGCCGGTGCGGCTCACGCGGCCGCCCGGGCCCGGATCACGGACCTGCACGACGGCGTGCGGGCCAGGGTTCGCCGTGACGGCGCCGCCCTTGCCGGCCTCGCCGCCCAGGTGCAGGCTGCCCGCGACGCGGAACACGACGCCGACGAGGCCCGATCGCACCGGCACGGTGCCGTTCTCGCACTGCGTCGGCGGATCGCCGAGCTGCGCCTTGCCGACGCAGAACGGGGGCGGGACCAGCTCGTCGACGGCGCCCGCGCCGCGGCCGCCGAGATCGACGCCTGGCGGGCGACCGAGGACGTGTTGCGGCTTGCGGCGGCGTCGGCCGAGGCAGAGCGGTTGACCCGCCTCGTCGCCGACGCCGAGGACATCGCCGCGCCCGCGCTGGCTG
>NZ_JAMQQF010001190.1 GCF_023716945.1 Frankia sp. AiPs1
GGGCCAGTCGGGTCGGCGGCCGCAGGGCGCCCGGCAGGAAGCTGCCGTCGGCGGTGCGCACGTAGGCTCCGTCGATCAGCCAGCCGGGCCGGCGCGGCACGTCCGCATCGCTCACCAACCGGGCGTCGCGCCCGGTGAACAGGGGCGCCGGGTCGACCCCGACGCCGGCCGCGGCAAGCTCGGCGAGCGCGAGCAGCAACCGGCGCAGCCCCGACTCCGCCGCGACGTCGGTGGCCACGGCCCGGTGCGGCCGCTCGGCGAGAATCTTGCCGACAAGCTGGGAGAGCACCCGACCGGGGCCGGCTTCGACGAAGGTCCGCACGCCGGCCGCGTACATCGCCTCGATCTGCTCGACGAACCGCACCGGCGCCGCCACCTGGCCGGCGAGGGTCGCCCGCACCTGCTCCGGTGCCGCCGGATACGGCTGGGCGGTGGTGTTGGACCACACCGGCAGCGTCGGCGCGACGACGTCGAGCGCGCCGAGGCGGTCCGCCAGCGCGCCGGCGGCGGCGGCCACGACCGGGCTGTGG
>NZ_JAMQQF010001191.1 GCF_023716945.1 Frankia sp. AiPs1
GTCCGGCGGCCAGCGGGCCCGCCTCGCGCTCGCCGCGCTGCTGGTGCGCCGGCCCAGCGCGCTGCTGCTCGACGAGCCGACGAACCATCTCGACGACGACGCGGCGGCCTTCCTGGAGCAGCAGGTGTGCGCCCTGCCGGGCGTCGTCGTCGCGGCCAGCCACGACCGGGCGTTTCTGGACGCCGTGTGCACCGACCTGATCGACCTGGACCCGGCCGTCGACGGCCCGACCCGCTACGGCGGCGGCTACTCCGCCTACCTGGCGGCGAAGCACGCCGAGCGGGTCCGCTGGGAGCGGCGCTTCGCCGACGAGCAGACCGAACTCGCCGCGTTGCGCCACGCGGTCGCGACCACCTCGCGCACCATCGCGGCGAACCGCGGGCCACGCGACAACAACAAGATGAGCTTCGGCCTGCTGACGAACCGGGTGGAGCAGCAGATCTCCCGGCGGGTGCGCAACGCCGCGCGCCGCCTCGACGAGCTCGAACGCGCCCAGGTCCGCCGGCCCCCGCCGCCGCTGCGCTTCGC
>NZ_JAMQQF010001192.1 GCF_023716945.1 Frankia sp. AiPs1
GCTCGCCCCCACGCGGGGCCGGCCGCAGGACGCGGGCGGCGGCGCTGGTGCGTCGACGCGGCAGCCTCGCCGTGCCGAGACCGCCGGGTCCGCCGGGATCCGCAGCATGTCGAGATCGGAAGACCTCGACACGAAGTAAGACGATGAGGGAGGAACCACCCGATGTCAGTGGACCCGAACGCGGCCCCGCCGGACCCGGCGCCGATCACGCCGCCGGTCGGCGCGGCGCCGGCAGCCCCTGGCGGGGACCGACCGTCCTCGCCCGAGTCGCGACGGCCGACCAGCGCGCCCGCGCTGAACGGCCACAGCCCCGCCGCGTCCCCTTCCCCCACTGCCTCCCCTTCCCCCGCCGCGTCGGCCGCCTCCGCTCCAGAGCCTTCCCGGCCTCGTCCGTCCTCGGTCGCGGCGAGCGAGGGTGCGTCCGGCGGGGCGGGGGGATCCGAGTCGGCGGAGGCGTCGAACGCCCGGGAGCGGGCGGCGGGGGGCGCCGCCGAGGTGCGCGAGCGCGTCAGCGGCGCGGCCGCGACC
>NZ_JAMQQF010001193.1 GCF_023716945.1 Frankia sp. AiPs1
CTGCTGGGCCGCGCGCCCGGCGGCGGCGTCGGCGACCCGGTCGTCGAGGCGATCGCCGCCGACCTGCGCCGCGGGGCGCCGTGCGGATCGTCGACGACATCGGCCGCTGGAAGGCCGGCAAGCTGCTGGGCAACCTCGCCTACAACCTCGACGCGCTCTACCCGCCGAGCCCGCGGCGCGACGCCGCCTCCGCCGAACTCGTCGCCGAGGCGCGCCGGGCGTTCGACGCCGCCGGCATCGAGATCGCCGACCTGCGCCAGGACGGCGGGTTCGACGTGCGCGAGCTCGTCATCCACGACATCCCCGGCTTCCCGCGCCAGGGCAGCTCCACCTGGCAGAGCCTCGCCCGCGGCGGCTCGGTCGAATCGGACTTCCTCAACGGCGAGATCGTCCTGCTGGCCCGCCTGCACGGCCTGAGCGCCCCGGTGAACGCGGGCGTGCAGCGGCGCGTCTCCGTCGCCGCCCGCCTCGGCACCCCGCCGGGCGGCCTGGGCGACGCCGACCTCGCCGAGCTGCTCGC
>NZ_JAMQQF010001194.1 GCF_023716945.1 Frankia sp. AiPs1
GCAGTGCCCACGGGTGGCCCGCCGGTAGTCGGCGCCTCCGGCCGGTACAGCGGCCGGACCGATGTCATCGTCTCCTCGACCCGCCGCGGGGGCGGGCCGCCGGGTCGCATGCCAGGCGGGGCGGCATCCGGCGCAGCCGGGGCGGCACCGGACCAGTCGGCGCCCGTCGAGGCTCTCTCCCGGTCGGGGGGAACGAGATGCTCCCCCGCCGGCGAGGCGGTGGGCGCGCGCCAGCCAGTGCCGGCACCCCCGGCTCCGGGTGCCCCGACTCCGGGTGCCCCAGCTCCGGGCCCACGGCGGCGACGTGCTGTCGGCAACGGCCCGGACAGGGGATCGTCTCGGTCAGCGGGCGCCCCGGCGAAGCCGGGCGGCGGCAGCGGGCGGACGAAGCTACCGGTATCGGTCAACGGGTTGCGCCAGCCCGAAGCGCCGGGCATACCTTGCGGCGCATCCCGGGGGCGCTCCGGTCGAACGGCGGGCGCCGCGGTGGCGCCGGACCGGCCGCGACCGTCCGCAGGCC
>NZ_JAMQQF010001195.1 GCF_023716945.1 Frankia sp. AiPs1
CGGCTCGCCGCCGCCGGCCTCGCGGTGACGGGGCTGCCGGCGCTGCGTGACGTCGACACCATCGCCGACGCCGAGGCGGTCGCCCGGCTCGCCCCGGCCAGCCGGTTCGCCGCCGCCCTGCGCACGGCCCGCATCGGGCTCCCCGAGGACGGCCGGCCTTTCCCCCACGAGGGCCGATGTTCGCTCAGGGGAGGCGGCCGTGGGGCCGAAGCGTCCCCGAACGCGCCATGGTGACCGCATCGGTGGATGGCGAGTGGGAGCCCACGGACATCTACGAGGCGGGGCTGCTGTCGGCCACCGGCCGGCTGTGGGCGCGCCATCCGGACGGGCGGCGGATCCCGCTGCCCGTGGACCGCTGGCGAGGCACGTTCGTGCCGGCCGCTGGACTCGGGCTCGGGGTCGGGAACGGGCTCGGGGTCGGGAACGGGCTCGGCAACGAGCCGTCGCCCGCCCGCGCCGGCGACCCGCCCCCCCGGTGCGCCGGCCCTAAGAAGCATATATCGGAAATAGGGCGCCC
>NZ_JAMQQF010001196.1 GCF_023716945.1 Frankia sp. AiPs1
AGGAAGGCCAGCGCGGTCGGGTAGGCGCGGCGCATGCGGCGCAGGGCCTCGCCGGCCGAGCCGGTGGTCTGGCCGTACATGGCGGCGAGTACGGCGATCTTGGCGTGCGCCCGGTCGCGGCCGAGCTGTGCGGCGACGGGGGCGTACATGTCGTCGGCCTGGGTGGCCGCAGCGAGGGCGGGGTCGGCGGCGACGACGGCGAGCACCCGGGGTTCGATCTGGCCGAGGTCGGCGCGGACGAACATCCGGCCCGGTTCGGCGACGACGGCGGCGCGCAGGTCGGCGGGCAGGTTGTGCAGGCCGGCCTGGGCGGTCATCCGTCCGGCGGCGCCGTCGCTGCCGTGCCAGGCGCCGCGCAGCCGGCCGTCCGGGCTGACGTGGGTGTCGAGCCAACGGTGGCCGTAGGTCGTGGCGATCCGCTCGGTGCGCCGCCAGGTCAGTAGCGCGGCGACGGCGGGATGGGCGGCGCGCAGCGGTTCGAGGCGGCCCGAGCGGGTGTCGGGAACGTCGATGCCC
>NZ_JAMQQF010001197.1 GCF_023716945.1 Frankia sp. AiPs1
GGGGGTGCGGGCGGGGCGGGCGCGGTGAGCGCGGGCGGCACGGTGGCGCCGACGGCGACGCCGTCGCGGTACTCCAGCACCTGGAACTGGGCGCCGAGAACGCCGGTGTCGGTGCAGAAGTGCACCCCGCGCGGGGCCAGCGGGTAGCCCGCGCCGAGCTGGCGCAGCACCCGCCACTCGCGCGCCATGTCGTTGGCGCCCTCCGCCGACGGCCCGGGTGGCGGGCGGCGCAGCACGGCGGGGCTGCCGTCCACGGACACCAGGTAGTTGAGGTTCGCCAGGCCGCCGGCGAACTGCCGGGGGGCGACGTCGGTGTCCAGGTGCAGCCCGTGGCGGGCCAGCTCGGCGGCGACCCGGTCCCAGGGCTGGGCAACCGTGGTCTCGGGTGGGCGCAACCGCGGGTCGACGTCGGTCACCCTGCGTCCCCCGAGCCGGACACCCCGTACGCGCCAGGCGCGGCGGACGTGCCGGAGGCGGCGGGCGCGGCGGAAGTGGCGGAAGTGGCGGAAGTGG
>NZ_JAMQQF010001198.1 GCF_023716945.1 Frankia sp. AiPs1
GGCCGTGGCCGCGCCGACCTGCTCGGCGCTGCCCCCGCCCGGTGCCGACCTCGCCGGGGCGTCGGTGCAGCAGCTCACCCTGGCGCCGGGCCGGATCTGGTCGACGACCACCGGCGCAGGAGTCACCGTGGCCGTGGTCGACACCGGGGTCGACACGGCCAACCCGCAGCTCGCACCGGCTGTCAGCGGCGGCGTCGACCTGATCGCGGGCCCCCCGGACGGCACGCTCGACTGTGCCGCCCACGGCACCGCCGCCGCGAGCGTCATCGCGGCCCGCGCCACGGGCGGCACTCGGTTCGCGGGCCTCGCACCCGGCGCCCGCATCCTGCCGGTCCGGCTGACCGAGCAGGCGGGTGGAGAGGCCGGTGCCGGGGTGGACCCGGCCCTGCTCGCCGCCGCGATCCGGCGGGCGACCGACGCCGGGGCAGGAATTGTCAACGTCTCCGTGCTTGCCGCGGCCGGCACCCCGGAACTCGCGGCCGCGGTGCGCCACGCCCAGGACCATGA
>NZ_JAMQQF010001199.1 GCF_023716945.1 Frankia sp. AiPs1
CCCCCCCCCCGCCGCCCCCGCGCCCCGGCTGGCCCCGCCGCCCCGAACGTCGCTGCGATGGATCTGCCAGCCGTGGACGTGCCAGCCATGCTCGCCGCGGACGTTGGTCGCCGACCCGCCGTGCCTGCTCAGCCATCGCCGCTCCCCGAACTCGGCCCGGGCAGCGCGGTCGCGGGCCGTCCAGCGGGTGCCGCCAGAGCGCAGTGGCGTCGGCTGGCAGAGCGGGTCGGCAGCAGCGGGCGCGGGTCGAGGGCGGCAGCCAGCCGCTGGCGACGCCGGCCCTGGGCGGCAAGGCGGGTGCGCAGCAGGGCGATGAGGTTCCAGGCCTGCGCGGCGTCCGCGTCGGTGCCCCCCGTCCGGCTGTACAGGGCCTGGCTGACCAGCGTCGCGAGGGCCTGGACGGGCTCGGCGACCCCCGGCCCGAGCCTGGCCGCCGCGGCGGCGATCTCGCCGGGCGTGCGGGTTGGTCCCGTGGCCACGCCCCGTTCGGCCAGCCGGTCCCGGGC
>NZ_JAMQQF010000119.1 GCF_023716945.1 Frankia sp. AiPs1
GCCTGAGGGACACGGGGCGGCCAGGTGACCAGGGTGGGCGCCGACGAGGACGGCCGGCCGCCCACCAGCGTCGCCCCCCGGCGGTTCGTCGCCGCGGCGGCGCTGCTGCTGGTCGCCGCCGGCTTGGCGGTCACCGTGGTCACCGTCGTCGCAGGCCACGAGGAGGCCGACCGCGCCGCCGCGGATCCGCTCGGGCCGCCGCTGACCGGCCACACCGACTGGGTGACGTCGGTGATGTTCGCCCCGGACGGGCGGCTGCTCGCCAGCGCCGGTAAGGACGGGACGGTCCGGCTGTGGGACGTCGCCGATCCCGCCCACGCCCGCGCGCTCGGCCCGCCCCTGCCCGGCCGCACCAGCGGCGTGGTGTCGCTGGCCTTCTCCCCGAACGGCCACCTGCTCGCCACCGGCAACTGGGACGCCACGGTCCGGCTCTGGGACGTCTCCGACCCGGCCCACCCGCATCCGCCCACGATGGTCTCGCCCACCGATTCCGGTCCGGTGAGCGCAGTGGCGTTCTTCCGGGACGGCCGGACCCTCGTCGAGAGCGACACCGACGGCGTCGTGCAGGTGTGGGACGTGGCCGACCCGGCCCATCCGCGGCTGGTCAGCCGGTTCCCGACGGGTCACACCGACAACAGCTGGGCCAGGCCGGTGCTCGCCCCGAACGGTACGGTCCTGGCCGGTCCGGCCGGCGACAACGCGGTGGGTCTGTGGGACATGAGCGATCTGGCCCATCCTCGGATGTTCGGCCGGCTCCTGAACGGTCACCGCGGATCGGTGTACGGGATGGCGTTCGCCACGGACCTGCGGACGCTGGCCACCGGCAGCAAGGACACGACCCTGCGCCTGTGGGACATCACCGACCCGGCCGCCCCGGCGCCGCTGGGCGGGGCGCTGACCGGGCACACCAGCACGGTGTGGTCGGTGCTGTTCTCCCCGGACGGCCGCACGGTGGCAAGCGCCAGCTTCGATCAGACAGTCCGGCTCTGGGACGTGACCGACCGCTCCCGACCCCGCCCGTTGGGACCGCCCCTGGCCGGCCACAGCGACTTCGTGCAGTCCATCGCGTTCTCTCCGAACGGTCGCGTCCTCGCCAGCGGGAGCCGCGACCACACGATTCGGCTGTGGGCCGCCCCTGCCCGATCCCCGGGGGCCGAACGCTGACCTACCCCGAACCGACCATGCGAGCGAGGGCGATGCGGCGATGACCCTGAACGAGCCTGAACGAGCCTGAACGAGACGGCAGCGACTCGGCTGTTCGAGCAGTCGTATCACCGTATCCGCGTGCCGGTTGTTCTCGCCTTAGCTGTCCTGCGCTTCGATGCGCTCGTTGTGGTACTGGGCCGCACGCTCGAGACGACGCGCATCCGTGACGTCGCGCCGGTCGTCGGCCAACCGCAGCACGAGGCAGCACAGCAGGCAGCCGTTCGCGAGCACCAGTCCAATCGTCAGTCCGGCAACCAACACAATGGTCATGATCATCTCCTTTGTCTTGCTGGTCTGCCCTCGTTTCAGCGTCTCGCCGCGGGAGAGGTCGCGGCAAGGCCAGGCACGACGTTCGTGCATGGCGTGCACGGATCTCGTGCACGCCGGGTGGATCGGACTCGCCGCTCGGGAGAGGGATGTGCAGGTCAGCAGCCCGTGATTGGCTTAGAAGATAGGAGGCGGTCGTCCTCATCGTCGTCCTCATGTTCTCTCCCGACCGACCGCCTTCCCCCGAACACGGCGGTACGCTACCCTTTGCCTGGAACCTCGGGTCTCGCAACTCGAGCTTTTCCGATCGAGAATGAAAGGACATAAAGGTGACTCGAATCGGTGCCGTGAAGCGTGCTACCAAGGAAACAGATGTGCAAGTCGAGGTGAACCTGGACGGTTCGGGCGTCGTGGATGTCTCGACCGGTGTGGGTTTTTATGACCACATGCTTGCGCAGCTCGGCAAGCACGGTCTTTTCGACCTCTCGGTCAAGACGGTGGGGGACCTGCACATCGACGCGCACCACACCGTCGAGGACACGGCCATCGCGCTGGGTGAGGCATTCAAGCAGGCTCTCGGCGACAAGGCCGGCATCACCCGGTTCGCCGATGTGACGGTTCCTCTGGACGAGGCCCGCGCGCACGTCGTGGTGGACCTGTCCGGCCGGCCCTACCTGGTTCACGACGAGCCGGCGGGACTCGCCCCCATGATCGGCACCTTCGACACGACGCTCACCCGGCACATCTTCGAGTCCTTCGTGGCGGCCAGCCGTATCTGCCTGCACATCGAGGTGACGCGGGGGAGGAACGCGCATCACGTCGTCGAGGCCCAGTTCAAGGGCGTCGCGCGGGCTCTGCGCGCCGCCTGCGCGCTCGACCCTCGGATCGTGGGTGTGCCCAGCACCAAGGGGACTCTGTGAGCCTGCAGCGACCTCTACGGGAGTGGGGACGTTGGAAGGAGATCGACCCGGCTTCGAAGACGCTGTTGCTGAATCGCGGACGGGCCGGAGCACTCGTCACTGACGAGCTACGTGCCGAAGTCTCCGAGATAGTCGACGACGTGCGCAGCCGTGGCGACGAGGCGGTGGTCAGTGCGACCCGGAAGTACGACGACCCGAGCTTCACCGCGGATCGGCTGATCGTCGGCACGGCGGAAGTTCGGCGCGCCCGAGAACAAGTGGCTCCCGAGGTCCTGGCGGCTATTCGGGACAGCATCGAACACATCAGAATATTCAACGAGGAGATTCTTTCGGGTGCGGAGTGGAGCCGTGAGGTCAGCCCGGGCCTGCGTATGGGAGAAAAGATAACTCCCATCGCCAGCGCGGGGCTCTTCGTGCCCAGCGGGAAAGCATCCTATCCCTCGGTCATGATGCAGCTCGGAGTACCGGCCAGAACCGCCGGAGTCCCCCTTGTCGCCGTGGTCGTACCACCTGCGGTCGATGGCTCTGTGGATCCAGCGGTCCTGACCGCGGCCGACGAGCTGGGAATCAGTAGAATCTATCGGGCTAACGGACCGGCGGGAGTCGCGGCGCTCGCCTTCGGGACGGAAACGATACCGGCTGTTCGGAAGATTCTCGGCCCCGGCAGCCCGGCGGTGGTATGTGCCCAGCTCCTCACCCAGGCGTACGGTAGTACATCGATCAACATGATGGGGCCGAGCGAAAGCGTCATCCTCGCCGACGGATCGGCGGAGATCGATCTGCTGGCCGCCGACCTGCTGAACGAAGCCGAACACGGACCAGACTCGGCAAGCGTCCTGGTAACGGACAGTCCTGCCATCCTTCAGGAGGTGCAGGAGGAGATCGCCCATCGGCTCGCGCAACTACCGGAACCGCGTCGTGGCTTTGCTGCAAAGTCTCTGGGTGAGAACGGCGGCGTGGTCCTGGTTGATGACGTCCGCGAGGGCGCGGAGGTCATCAACTGCTACGCGCCGGAGCACCTCGAGATCCTCGTCGAGGATCCCGCGGCCGCGGTGGCTCTGATACGCAACGCAGGTGAGATCCTGGTGGGGCGGTGGACGCCGATATCGAGCGCAAACTTCGTGCTGGGCTGTCCGGCTATCCTGCCCACGGGTGGTTTTGCCGATGTGTCCAGTGGGGTCACGGTCAACGCGTTCGTCAAGAGATCGGCCGTCGTCGAGGCTGACGCAGCAGCATTCGCCAAAATCAGCAGGACGGCGGCGACACTTGCCGAACACGAAGGCTTTCCGGCGCACCGGGAGGCAATTCTGGCCCGTAATCGGCTGTTGTAGGATTCAGCTGTAGGAGTCAGCGCGAGACCGGTGCCTACGGTCGGACCTCGGCGGCCTCGTCGCCGCGCCGAGAATGACCAGTCGACCTGTCCCGGCTCGAACGAGAAGCTGATCAGCTCACCTGCTCCCTCGGAGCGGTCGGCGCGGGGACCACCCGGACCGGCCGTTCGGAGGAGAGGCCCGAAGTCTGCAATTCGACCTCGTCGAGAAACTGATCTATTATGCTACGTCTGCCACCGCTCTCCGCGCCCATCTCGACGGCGCTGGACAGCGCCAACCAGGCGATCTTGGCGGAGTATTTACTGCGGTCTCCGAAATTCACCGTGAGGAGCGGGCAGCACAGCAGCGCGCTCTTCACATACCGCCGCCAGTCGTCGCGCAGCCAACCGCGGTTTCGAAGTTCCGACACCATCGGAACGATGACGTTCGAGAACTTGCTCCACAGGAACATCTGTCGAACCGGGTGCAGCGAGTAGTCGTGCTCCACGCAAATTCTACCGTCTTCCACCGTGCTGGCGAGAGTGGTCTCCTGATGTTTGAGGTCAGGGAAGTACATCCACATCGCGAACACGTTGTGATAGAGCGGCTTGACGAAATCGAGTAGTGGATTATGGCGTCCCGCGAACGCGGGGTCAAAGTACTTGGGACATCTCTCCGAACCCTGGAAAAATGCGTTCCCGTTGTGCCCGTCCCCATGCCCGACGATGCTGGGACCGGGCTTTTGCGGATCAAGGATCTTCGCGGCTTCATCGATAAGATGATCAAGGTTCGTCGAGTAGCGCTGACCGTTGATGTTCCACTCCAGTCGCCGGATCTGCTCGACGGAGACCATCCTGTTGCCGGCTTCGTACGTATGCTCGCGGTTGAGGAACTCGTCGAGGCGTCTGCCCATCAGACGATGGAAGAAGAGCTGATGGACGGGAGCGCCGGCCGCCTCGTCTGCCTCCTGCCACTCCAGCGTCGAGAACTGCACACGCGCCAGTGTCCGATCCAGCCGATGCTGAGCCTCGGCGAGTGCCGCCAGGGTGGCTGTGCTGCCCTGCTCGGCGCGCCATGCCTCGTCGAACAGGGTCGGAGCATCGATGACCTCGTACACGAGCAACTGCCGGCCGGATCTCGTCGACCCGAAAACAGGATCCACGACTGGATAGCCGGCGCTTTTGAGGAGCTTGGCATTGTAGTATTCGTCGATCCGACTGTCGGGTTCGGTGTGGGTCTTGAAAAAAAGAGCTCGACCGTCGCGGAGGAACATCAGGCCGTTTATCGAATTGAGTGAGACGCTGCTCGGCCTTAGCTCGACGCTTGTGATGTCAAGGTCAAACAGATCACGGACGAACCCCTTGACGATGACCTCCGCCCGTGGGCGATCCGTGAACTGGAGGCGCTGGGCGGCGAGTAGCGTGTCGGTCAAGGTGTGTCCTTCCTCGCGACGGGCGTCGTCTTTGCGCGCCGTACCCGATTGAGCCGGAGATGCCTGCGTGGCCGACCGTTCCGGCGGGCAGGGAATCGCTCGTGGGGCAGCACGATCGGCGAGATCGGCGAAGATGTGCAGTCTCCGACCGATCGATAGGATAGCCTACCGGAGTGTTTCCGTGGTGTCGACATTGTGTGTTTCTTGTGGCCCTGACGTGGGGTGATGAGTGGATACGTGAGGTGGATCACGTCTGTTTGGTGATCGGCCACCGTGCCGCGCCTGGCAGGGCGGGCGGCGGGGTCTGCGCTATCCGCGTGACCGCCTCGCGCGGCCGTGTTGGCCGGCGGCCCGGCCCGGTCCCGTGGAGTGCACATCGCGGATGCGACGGAACGGTGGCCTTCTGGCAGGTCGAAATCAGCTGGAGCGGTCTCCATGCCACGCCGTCGATCCTGGCACCGTCGAACCCGGGACCGCCGTCGATCCTGAGCCGCCGGCGTGCGCCCTGGGCGGTGTGTCGCAGGACCTTATGAGTCCTCCGTGTCGTTCATCAGGGCGATGAACCGTCGGTAGGTCTCTTTTCGTCGCTGACTGCCCGGCACCATTCTTGCGAGTTCCTGGGCGTGGGCTGAGACGGTTCCTCCCCGATCGGCGGGGGAAAGCGCGCTGAGTGTCCGTTCGCCTTCGGCCAGGGCCTCCAGGACATATCCGCTGCCCAGGAGCGTGATGGAGTGGTCGATGCGGATCAGAGCCGGATCGATTCGGTCGCTCCTGGGGTATTGGAGCAGCGCCTCGCGTTGGGCTTCGCGGGCTGCTGAATGTAAGCCGATCCGGGCGAGCACGTTCCCCTCGTAGAAGCGAGCCTTGTACCCGGGAAAAGAGATCAGCCCACTGTCCTTTTGGTCGGAGGCCGCGTATCGCGAGTAAGCTGCCCGAAAGCGTTTGAGCGCATCTTCGGCCTCCCGCTGACGGCCCAGCCGGGCGAGCGCTCTGGCTTCCACCGCGGGGGCCATCGCCATGGCGACGGATGAGTTCCTTCCGGCGATCTCGGCGGCTGCTCGTGCTATCCTCGCCGCTTCCTCCGGAGTCCCGTAGTAGAGAACAGCCAGAGCCCGGCGCGTGCGTATCCAGGCGTGGAGATGACGGTCGCCGGTCTGCGCGGCGGCCGCCTCCCCGATGCCGAACCAGGCATACGAGTCCTCCGGGCGTCCCAGGTCCACGCACACGACACCGATAGCGCCGGCGACCATCGCGGACGCGCGGTGAAGGCGGTGCATCTGGCTCAGCGGCTGTCGTCTCTCCAGCGCGATCACGATGAACTCGAAGTCGTGCGCGGCGTTGGCCAGAAGCTCCTCGTGCGGCATGCGCCGATATGCGGCGTTGTAGAACTCGGCTCGACCTTCCCACCAGTCGACGAGCTGATTGCTGCTGGCGGCGGGTTCGAGGACGTCGCGCAGCCGGCTTCTGACTTTCTGGAGGTCGACCATGTCGAAACGTCTTATGTCGGGCTGCCCTGGTGGTTGTGGCCGGGTGAAGTCGCCAGCCGGGACCACGGGCGGAGACGATCTGCTCGCCGCTTCGAAGTCACGGCCGAAGCCGAGGCGGTCCGGCCGGGTCTCGTAAAGGCGACAGAGCGCGAGCAGGTAGCGAGTGCTGGGTACCTCGCCGTGGGTCTCCCATCTCGACAGGCGTTGATGAGTCAGCGTTGCGGTGCTCGCGCCCTCGCGCTCCCTGATCGCGGACACGACGTCCTTGAGCGTCCAACCATGAGCGAGGCGGTGGGCGCGCAGCAGTCCGACGCCGCAGGCATGGTGAATCTCCTGGACCGTCTCCCACCTGCCGAGCTGGCGAAGCCGCGCCTTTCGGAGCACGGAGTCGACGGTGTCGCGCACCTCTTGTCGCTCCACAGGAACACCTCGCCGCAGCTCGTGCGATCTTGGCCCCCATGCTGCCACCGTCGAGATATTGAGGCAAGATTTACGGCCGAGGGTCGTTGGCAGTAATCGGCATCAGGGTTACGCAGGTGAGCCTTGGGTGAAAGCAAGAAGGCATCTTTAGACGGTTTCTCCGGCACCCTGGGTCCCGCAGGAATGCGCGGCGTCGCTGCGTCCCGAGGGGACCCGCGGCCGCAGCGTTGGCGGTGGTCCTCGTCGGCCGCATGCTCCGGTGGTCGTGGTCGTGGTCGTGGTCGTGGTCGTGGTCGTGGTCGTGGTCGTGGTCGTGTCGGGATGATGCGGCGGGATCGGATCGGTCGCCCAGCGTCGTTGTGGTCGGGCTTGGTCCCGGTGGTCGACTGGGATCGGGACGGGGCATCCTCGGGTCATGCAGAGCATGTACGAGGCCGCGGGCGGCGGCGAGGGTCTGCTCCGGCTGGCGCAGGCGTGGCATCGGCGGGTGCTGGCCGACGAGGTCGTCAGCCACGCGTTCAGCCACGGTTTCCATCCGCGGCACAGCGAGCGGCTCGCCGCGTACTGGGCCGAGGCCCTCGGCGGACCCGCCACCTACTCCGCCGCCTACGGCGACGAGACGTCGGTCGTGCGGATGCACAGCGGCAACGGCCCGCACGAGGAGATGGACCGCCGGGCGATCGCCTGCTTCGACCAGGCGTTGGCGGACGTCAGGCCGAGACTCGGCGAGCCCGTCCGCCAGGCGTTGCACGACTACTTCACCTGGGCCACCACGACAACCATGTCGCGCTACCACGACTCTGCCGACGACGTTCCGGGCGGCCTGGCCATTGCGCGATGGTCGTGGAACGGGCTGCAGCGCTGAACTCCCTGGCGTGCATCTCGACGAGCCAGGTCGAGACCACGGGAAGGCCCGGTTACCCCTCCGTCGATCCGCTCTGGCCGGCATGTGAGGGTTGCGATACTCGGAGCCGGCAGGCGGGTCCGAGAGCGACCGGCAGGCGGGTCCGAGCGCGCGAGGTGATGATGGGCAGCCGGAATCGAGAACGTCGCAAGGCCAAGCAGAAGGCCCGCGCGGGCCGCGGCCGGGCTCAGGCTGCCGGGTCTGGAGCGGGGCCGTTCCACCGGGAGGAACGCGACCAGCGGGAGCTGCTCACGCAGGCAGCCGACCTGCTCGTCGCGGCGGCGCTGAACGCCCTGCTCGCCCAGGATGACGAGGCGTTGACGGCGCACGTGGAGTCGCTGGTCGCCGCGCCGGGCGGCCCGATCGGCCATCGGGCCGTCAACCGATGTCTGGCCGGCTGGGTCGAGCGCGTCGTCGAGGACACCTGGCAGCGCGGCTGGCAGCCGGTTGACGTGCACCGGATCATCACTCGTCGGGCCGGTCCGCGCCACGCGCGGCTCGCCGTCGACGCGATCGCGCTCCAGCTGCGCCGGTACGCGCCCGACACCGTCGACGAGCGGTGGAAGGCGCAGCTTCGGTCACTCGACGCCACCGTGTGGTGGGAGCACGACGACACGTGGCTCGACGCCTGGGGCGACCGGGAGGGGCAGGGCCGGACGGAGGTGGTCGCCGCCACGCTCGACCTGCTCAACCTGCTGCACGTCCTGCCCGAGATCGAGTCTCTGGGTCCGCTGCCGGGGACCGTGCGACGTTCCGCCTCGGGCCCCGGTCCCGGTCCCGGTCGGGGCGGACCGGCCGACCCGAGGGCCGGATCGGAGTCCGACCCGAACACCAACCCGCGCATCCTCGACAAGGTCCGCGCGCTGCTGGCGAAGGCCGAGTCGACCGAGTTCGCCGAAGAGGCCGAGGCGCTGACCGCCAAGGCGCAGGAGCTGATGGCCCGGCACAGCATCGACGAGGCGCTGCTCGCTGCGGCGGCGGCCGGGGACGCGGAGGGCTCCCGCGACACCCCGGCCGGCTGCCGGGTCGGCATCGACAATCCCTACGAGGTGGCCAAGGCCAGCCTGCTCGACGTGGTCGCCGAGGCGAACCGGTGCCGTTCGGTGTGGTCGAAGAGCCTGGGGTTCGCGACGGTGATCGGCTTCCAACCCGACCTCGACGCCGTGGAGCTGCTTTACACGTCGCTGCTGGTCCAGGCGACCACGGCGATGATGAGGGCCGGGTCTCGTCAGGACCGCGCCGGGCGATCCCGCACCCGGTCGTTCCGCCAGTCGTTCCTCGCCTCGTTCGCGGTCCGCATCGGCCAGCGCCTGATGGCCGCGACCGAGCAGGCCAGCGAGCAGGCCGCAGCCGAGGCGGGTGACGGCCGCCTGCTGCCCGTGCTCGCCGCCCGCACCGACTCCGTCCGGGAAGCAGCCGAGACGATGTTCCCGGAGATCGTCTCCCGGTCGGTGAGCGCGACCGACCGGGAGGGCTGGGCGTCCGGCCGGGCCGCCGCCGACCTCGCCTCCCTGCTCACCCGCGACGAGGTGACCGCCGACCGACCCGGATAGCGACCGCGCCGGGCTGCCCCGTCAGCGGCGGGTCTCCTCGTGCCCCTCGGCGGGAGCAGCGCCGACCGCCGACCGCCGCCGCCGACCGCCGACCGCCGGTGCCGTGGGTCCGAGGCCCGGAGGGGTGGCGGGCCAGCATGGCGTGATCACAGTGGTGGCAGCGACCAGATGCCGGCAGTGGGCGTGCCGGTGTCCATCGTGGCGTCGGCGCCGGTGAGCAGCACCGCACCGTCGACCACGGCGGCGCCGAGCAGTCGGGTGGGCATGGCCATCGTGACCGGGTGGACGGTCCAGCCCTCGCCGGTGCGGCTGCCGACGAGGACAGCCGGCTGCTCGGAAGCCGGGCCGTCGCCGGCGATCGAACCGGCGGCGAGCACCCGGCCGTCGGACAGCAGGGCGAACGCGTGCACGAGCACCCCGGGGGGCAGCGTCGTCTGGATCAGCCGCCAGGACGTGGCGTCGCTGGAGTGACGCAGTCTGGTCACCGTCGCACTGCCGGACAGTTCGCTGCCGGCAGCGAGCAGTGACCCATCGGCAAGCTCGACGACCTGGTCGACATGCTGCTCGGCCGGGCCGCCGAGGGACGGCGTGCCCAGGCGCGTCCACGACGTCCCCTCAGCCGAGCGCCACACGGCACCGTCGCCGAGGGCGCCTGCGGGCCGACCGACCGCGAGCAGGCCGCCATCATGGGTCACCAGTCCCGTGACCTCGCCGGTCAGGCCGCCGGAGGTGGGCAGAACGCCCCAGTTCCGGCCATCCGCGGATCGCCACAGTGCCGGCCGGCTCGACAGATCGGCCGTGGCACCGCCATCGGTTGCCGGCGGTGGGGCGGCTGGTGGAGCGGCGGCTGGTGGAGCGGTGGCTGGTGGAGCGGTGGTCGGCACCGATGAGGGGCTCGCGCTGCGCTCGACGACGGCCGCGCCGACGGCGACGAAGCCACGCCCGGCCAGGAACGCGACGGCGGAGACGGTCCCGGACTGGGTGCCAGCCGGCAGTGGAAGAGCGAAGGCGTGCCACCCCGGCCCGTCCTCGCGCAGCCAGACGACGGGTTTCGTACCGGTGGGTCCGGTCAGGGCCAGGCTGGACGTGCGCCGTCCCACCGCCACCTGCACTCCGTCGTCCCCGACCGCGAGCGCGGTGATGATCGCCTTCGTCGCCTCCGCGCCGGTGGTGGTGGCGTCGACCAGCCGGCGGTCCGGGCCCACCGCGCTGCCGATCTGCGCGGCCACGGTCACGGTCGCCTGGCCGTTGGCCGCGCCGGGATCACCGGGTTTCGATGGACCGCCGCCGGTCGAGCCGCCCGGACGAACGACGAGCACAAGGGCGATCACCAGCGCCGCCAGGCCAGCCGAAGCCGCGACCAGGAGACTGCGCCGGCCACCCGGCCGGCGCTGCGACGGGACGTCGGCGACCGTGCTGATCATGAGACTGCCGTCCCCGTCCCCGTCGCCGTCCCCGTCACCGCCGTCCAGCACCGCTGGCCGCACCGGCGGCGGCACCCTCGCGCCACCGGCCGGGTTGGCCGCGGCCGGCGTCTGGCGAGCCCACGGCGAGGAACCTGATGGCCGACGCGGCGCCGATGGCGGGTCCGCCGGGTCTGGAGATGGCCGCGCGAACCTGCCCGTCGACGGCCGGGATGGCCTGTCGGGCGAAGCCGGTGGCGGCCGTTCGGTCGAAGGCGACGGAGACCGGGAGGTCGAAGGCCGGGCCAACCAGTCGGCAGCCGGCAGAGTCGGCCTCGTCGGCGGGTCGAGTGCGGGTGGGGGTGGCCGGGTGGGACGACCTGGGACCGGCTGTGGCGGGGGCGAGAGGTCCGCCTTCGCCGCCGTGGCGGGAGTCGCCGCTGCCGGCAGCGGCCGACCTGACGGAGACGGAGACGGAGGCGGCGGAGCTGACCCGTGGGATGAGGACGCTGGCGGCGGAGAGGGTGGCTGGGACGGCGTCCGCGCCGGCCCGGAGGTGCCCGCAACCGGAAGTCGGGGCTGGGCCGCAGGCGGGGGAGGGACGCCAGGTAGGGGCGGTGCGCCGGGCGGAGGCTCGGCGGCGTCGAGGATGTCCCGTTCGGCGCGGACGATGATCCCGCTGGTGGCGAGCCAGCCGGGGCCGAACACGGTGGCAGCGGCCTCGGCGAGCTGGCGGGCGAAGACCCGCGCGGACTGCTGCCGGTCGGCCCGGGCCTGCTGCAGCGCCTGGACGATGACCGCAGTGAGCGGTTCGGCCACGCCGACCGGGGCCGGCAGGGGACCGTCCAGCTGGCGTTTCCAGACGTGGGCGACCGGCAGGGCCGGGTCGATCGGCATGCGGCCGGACAGCAGCCGGTACAGCACCACGCCGAGTGCGTACAGGTCGGTACCGGGGCCGACCCGGCCGCCGCCGATCTGCTCGGGTGCCATGTAGCCGGGCGTGCCGGCGATCGATTCCACCGACGTGGCGCTGCCGCCGAAGTACCGGCTGATACCGAAGTCGACGAGCTTCGGCGCATCGTCGCGGGCGAAGAGGATGTTCGCCAGCTTGACGTCCCGGTGCAGCACCCCGGCCGTGTGCGCGGCGGCGAGGGCGTCGGCGGCGGCGAGGCCCACGGCGCAGGCCGCCGCTGGTGTCGTGCGGGACAGGCGGGAACGTAGCGTCCCACCCGACAGATGCTCCATGATCAGCATCGACAGGTCGCCGCGTTCGACGTAGTCGTAGATCCGCACGATGTGCGGATGGTCCAGTCCGGCGAGGACGTCCGCCTCCCGCCGGAAACCGGCCCGCGCCTTCTCCCCCGCCCGGGTCAGGACCTTGACGGCGACCCGGCGGTTGATCTGCCGGTGCTGCGCCTCCAGCACGACCCCGCTCGCGCCCGAGCCGAGTTCGCGGCCCAGTTCGTATCCCGGCAGCGCGGCCTCGACCTGGGAGCGCTCGACGAACACGACGGCCTACTGGGCCACGTCGTAGGTGGCCGGGTTGTTCCGAGCGTTGCTGCGCACGGTGATGACCCTGGACGCCGTACCGGCGGGAACATCGACCTGTACGGTGCATTTGCTCCCACCCATCAGGAAGACGTAACCGGAACAGCCGTCGTCGTGCAGTCCCTGCCCGGTCACCGACTGGATGGCCTCGCCGTTGCTACCGCCGTTCCCGCTGATGGTGACAGTCCAGGTCGTACCACCCGGAGACGAACCTGCGGCCTGCTTGGCGAAGGAGATGCTGTACTCGGTGTCCACGGTCGCGGTCGCCGTCGACTGGAGCCCGTTCTGGTCCGTGACGGTCACGGATGCCTGATAGGTGCCAACCTCGTAGTTGTGGCCAGCTATCTGATAGCTGTCCGTGCTTTTGATGGTGGTCCCCGGGGTGCCATCGCCGAATTCATAGCGATAGCTGACGATCGGCGATGATCCCGCGACGCTTTCCGATGCGGACAAGGCCCGCACTCCGGCGGAGTAGGAGCTTCCGCTGAAGTTCCCGACGGTGAGAGCGGCCTTGGGCGGGGTGGCGGCGGGGGCGGTGAGCTGGACGGTGGCGGCGGCGGTGGAGGTGCGGCCGGCCTGGTCGCGAACGGTGACGTTGACGGTGTAGGTGCCGGCGGCCGTCACCTGGTGCTGGGCGGTGGCGGCTGCCTGCGGGCCGACGGTGGCGCCGTCGCTGAACGCGAACGTGTAGGTGGCGATCTGGCTGGAGCCGGCGGTGGAGGCCGAGGCGTCGGCGGTGATCGTGGCGGGCACCCGGGCCTGGCTGGTGCGGGCGCTGAGCTGGGCGGTCGGACCGGTGGCTGCCGCCGTGGCGACCTGGGCCGCGGCGGCGGCGGTGGCGGTGCGTCCGGCGCTGTCGGTCACCGTCACGGTGACGGTGTACGTGCCGGCCTGGGGGTAGGTGTGGGTGGCTCGTCGGCCGTTACCGGTGGTGCCGTCGCCCCAGGCGATGACGTAGGTGGTGAGGGGGCTGCTGCCGGCGGTGGACGTGCCGGCGTCGGCGGTCACGGTGAGCGGCGCGCTGCCGGTCGCGGGGTCGAGCGTGAGCCGGGCGGTCGGGCCGGTGGCGGCCGGCTGTTCGACCGGCTTCGCGGTGACCACGATCTCGGCGTTGGCGGTGGGGGTGCGGCCGTCGGTGAGGGTGGCGCTGGCGGACACGGTGTACCGGCCCGGGGCGGTCCAGGCGTGGCTGGCGTTCGTGCCGGTCGCCTGCGGGGTGCCATCCCCGAACGACCAGGTCGCCGAGACGAGGCCCGCACCGGTGGCACGTAGTCGGACGACGTCGCCGACGGTGGCGGTGGTCGTGCTGGCCTCGATGGTGACGGCCGCCGTCACCGGCGGCTGGTTGCCGTTCCCGGGCGGCGGATTCTGGGTGTCGCCGGACTGCTGGCCGGTGCCGGGATCACCGGCTGGCGGTGTGACGCCGCCGGGGTTCTGGCCGGAGGGGCCGGCAACGGCCGGGGGAGGCGTGGTCTGTGTCCGGCCCGGACCTGGCGGCGGTGCTGTCGTCGTCCCGGGACCGCCACCCGCGCGTGGAGCGGACGGTGTCCGGCGGGTCTGGTTGGACGGTGTCTGCGCCGGTGTGGGCGTGCGCGGGGTGGACGGTGACGGCGCGCTGGTGGGTGTGCGCGGGCCTGCGGATGCCGGCGGGGTGGCGGGTGCGGTGGTGGGGCCCGGCGTCGGCTGGTCGCGGGG
>NZ_JAMQQF010000011.1 GCF_023716945.1 Frankia sp. AiPs1
GGGGGGGTGCTCGCGGTCGGCGCGCGGCTGCGGGCCGAGGGTGTGCCCGCCGAGCTGGTCGCCGCCGCCTTCACCCAGGCGGAGCTGCGGCATCGGGCGGCGGCCAAGTTCGCCCGCGCCGAGGAGATGTTCTTCACCCGAGCGGGGCTGGAACAGGCGTCCTCCCAGGCTGCCGCCGAACACCGGGCGGCCCGGTTCGTCGGCCTGCGCCGCCTGGCGGACCTGTGCACCGGGATCGGAGGGGACGCCCTCGCCCTGGCACCGGGGCGAGAAATCCTGCTCGTCGACCGGGACCCCGTGCATCTGCGGATGGCCGCGCTGAACGTCGCCGTCCACGGGGCGCACCGGGTCGACACGCTGCTCGCCGACGTCCGCGACGCCGACCTGACCGGTTACGACGGGGTCTTCGTCGACCCGGCCCGGCGCGCCGGGGACCGCCGGCTGGCCTCGCGGGCCAGCGAGCCGCCGCTGCCCTGGTGCTTCGCCCTCGCCGACCGGGTCGCGGCGGTGGCGGTGAAGGCGGCCCCGGGACTTGTGACCGACCAGGTCCCCCCCGGTTGGGAAATCGAGTTCGTCGCCGACGGCCGAGACCTCAAGGAGGCCGTGTTGTTCTCCCCGGCCCTCGCCACGACCGAGCGCCGCGCGACCGTGCTGCACCCCGCCTCGCCGTCCTCGTTCGCCTCGCCGTCTGCCTTCGCATCGCCATCTGCGTCGCCGCCTCTGGCTGCCTCGCCGTCCTTGCCTGTGTCACCAATCGTGTCTGCGTCACCAATCGTGTCTGCGTCACCAATCGTGTCTGTGTCGCCGTCGCAACCCGCGTCGCCCGTGTCGCTCGGGTCGGCTGGGGTCGGCGTCGGGTGGCCGAGACCGGTCAGCCTGGTGGGCAGCCCGGACCCGGCGCAGGCCGGCGGCCCGGTCGACGCCCCTGGGCAGTACCTCTACGACCCGAGCCCGGCCGTCACCCGGGCCGGCCTGGTGGGTGAGCTTGCGCGCCGGCTCGGTGCCTGGCAGATCGACCCGATGATCGCCTTTCTCAGCTCGGACACGCCGGTCGCCAGCCCCTTCGCCCGGTTGCTACGGATCTCCGCGAGCCTGCCGTTCGATGTCCGGCGGCTCGCCGCCGAACTACGTGGGCGCGGAATCGGGTCGCTGGAGATCCGCCGCCGTGGTCTCGCGGGCGACGTCGACGAGCTGCGCCGCCGCCTGCTGCCCCGCCGTCGCGACCTGGTCGCCGGCGGTCCGGCCATCACCCTGGTGATGACCAGGCTGCGCGACGAGCCCTGGGCCTTCCTCTGCACGGACGGGATTGCTGACGCCCGGCCCCTGCCGAGCCCGTCCGTCTCCGAATGAGCCAAATGAGCGGCCGAACCTGTCCGTAATCGGCCCCGGTGCCGCCCGGTGCGGCCGACGAGCGGGGTCACGGGGCGGTGAGTCGGCCCGTGGCGGCGGCGGTGAGGCAGCCGGCGGCGATGGCGGCGGCCAAGGCGAGTGGCACGATCCGGTCGACGTGCAGCAGAAGCGCGCCGCCGACCAGCGCGCCGGTGAACATGGCCAGGGGCGCGGCCAGCCGGCGCGGGGCGTGGAAGCCGGGGCCGCCGGCCAGCCGCGAGTCGATGACCAGCCCCGTCAGGGTGGTGGTCAGCACGTTGGTCGGGACCTCCGGGACCGCCACCCGCCGTGCCGTCGCATGCTGCAGCCCCATGGCGACGGCCAGCGGCACGATGATCGCGTAGGGCCGGTCTGTGTCCCCGGTGAGCCAGGCGGCGACCAGCGCCGTGATGATCAGCCCGGTCTGGATGGCCAGCGCGACCGTCAGCCACCGCGGTCCGCGTCCGTGGCGCAGCGCCGGGGCCGTACCTGTCCGGCCGGCGAGGACCGCGCCGGTCAGGAAGCCGGCCAACGCGAGCGCGGACAGGTCCGCGGACAACCCGGGCGCTCCCGCCAGCGCGAACGCGAGGAGCACGACGTTGCCGGTCATGTTCGCCACGAACACCCGGCCGAGCCCGAGAAAGCTGGTCGCATCGACCAGCCCCGTCAGGCTCGCCATCGCGAGCAGCAATGCCACCTCCCGCCGATCCCACCCCGTCGACGGCGTCGACGGCGCGGGCGGCTGCGGGGGCGTGGGGCCGGTCGACGGCAGTGGCGTCGACGGCGTCATCGGCCCAGTGTCACCGACGCCGAGTCGCTGGCCCCGCAGCCCTCGCCCGCCGAACGGCCATCCGAGTCGACGGGTCGGGAGGCGGGGAGGCGGGCCGTGGTGCCGCGGGCCGTGGGGCCGCGGGGCCGGCGACGGGGACTGCTACAGGCGCAGGGGACGGATCGGGGCGGCGATCAGGTGCGGCTGCGACTGCCAGTCGACGCCCGGCACGTCGATGTACAGCTCGATCTCGTTGCCGTCCGGGTCGAGGATGTAGAGGCTGTGGGTGATCGTGTGGTCCGAGGCCCCGACGATGTCGACGCCCGCCTCCCGGATGCGGGCCAGGACCTCGCGCAGCTCGTCGTCGGTGTCGCCGACCTTCAGCCCGAAGTGGTAGAGCCCGATCCGCCGGCCGGCCGGCACCGCGGCCGCGTCCTCGCCGACCTCGATGAGCAGCAGTTCGTGGTGCGTGCGGCCGGCGGAGAAACCGGCCGCGGGCACGCGCAGCGGGTTGCCGGCGGAGTCGGCCGGGGCCGGGAACACCTGCCGCCAGCCGAGGACGTCCCGGTAGAACGTGGCCGATCGATCGATGTTGCGGACGTAGAGGACGAGATGTCCCAGTTCCTTGATCTCCACAGTGGTCTCCCCGGGGCTGGCGGACGGGATGCCGTTGCTCGTACAACTACCACGCGGAGCCCGGCATGCCCGCCGCGGCATAGTGATTTCGCGTCCGCCCGGCCGGTGGCGCTGCCGTCCGTCGTCCACCTCGCGTGACGCCCACCTCGCGTGACGCCCGCCGGCTGCGGCGCACGCTCCGGTCGCCGGCGTCCTGCGGTAGCATGGAGCGCCAGGCAAGACTGTACCTGGGGGTGATCGGTTTCGACTTCGGACGTCGAGGCAGGGGAAGCGGGCCGAGGATGAACGGTTATCTCGTAAACGATCCGTTCAAAAAAATAGCTGCCAACAAGTCGCAGCCTGTTACCACCTCTTACGCCCTCGCGGCATAGAGACTAGGTAACCGTCAGCCTGGGAGTGCCTCCGGCCCAGGATCTGACGTCGCTAGGAGGATCACCGACTGACCCGGTCGCGGGGCCAGCCGGAAAATCAAACAGCGACTGAGCCTATGTCGGCTTGCCTGCGGGTCCGACGGGGCTGAGAAACAAGTAGCAGGCTCCGCCCGGAGAAGCCCTGTGTCGGTTTCGGAGGACGCGGGTTCGATTCCCGCCACCTCCACTCGCTGGATTCGGTATGGGATCATTGCCGACGCCGCTGTGACCAGCGGAAACGCTCGGCGATGATCCCACCGGAGAAGATCCGCAAGTGGTGGTACCCAGTCGGTCCCCAGAACGGTTCGCCCGGGGGATCGCCGCGGACACCGTCTCGGCCGCCTTACGACCTGTCGACCGCAGCAGATGCGCGTACAGGTTCCCCGTCACCGATGTCGAAGAGTGACCAAGCCTCTTCGACACGATCGTGATGTCGACTCCCTCGCCGAGCAGGATCGACGCCGACCCGTGACGAAGGTCGTGCAGCCGCTTGCGCGACAGCAGTCGGTCGCCGATCTCGTCGCCCACCTCCAGGGCCACCGGCAACGGTTCGGCCAGATGCAGCAGCGACCGCGAGCCCTGCACCGCCGCGCCGAGCACCGTCACCGCGCCGACCGGTTCCCGGTCGCGGTAGAGCGTCCACGTGCCCTCGGCTGGTCGGTACCGCGTGCCCACGACGACGGTGGTCGCCCCGGCCGCCGCCGGCAACCGGACGGTGCCGAGCAGGCCGACGCGCCGGGCGATCTGCTGCATGCGCTTGGTCAGGTACTCCGGGAACAGGTAGCGCCCGGAGGGGTGCGTGAAGATCAGGTCTCGGAGTTGGACCGGGTTGCCGTGATCGTCGGGAAGGATGCCGTTGTCCCACTCATCGCCGACCGTCTCCCGCTCGTCCTCCTGGCGGAGCCGGTGGGCTGCCAGCGATCCGAGGGTGACGCCGTCAAGGTCGACCTTCCGCCGACCTGACCTCGTCTTCGGCGCCCAGACGCCGAGCACGCCGCCACTGCGGACGATCTGCTGTCGGATCGTGAGCACGGACCCCGCATCGTCGAGTCCGGGCCACGTCGCCCCGCACACCTCCCCACGGCGCACCCCATGCAGCGCCATCAACTCGTACGCGGCGGCAAGTCGATCGTCGGCCGCCTCGTCGAGGAACCGACCGACCTCCTCGGGCTCCCACGGCTCCACCTCGGGGGCCGAGTGCGAGGCCAGCTCGACGCCGGCCGCCGGGTTGAATTCGATCATCCTCTGCCTGTGCGCGTCGTTGAGCGCGGTGCGCAGCATCTCGAAGACGTCGCCCACCGTCGCCGGCCCGATCGGCCGCCCGCGCTCCCGGGCGGCCTCCGCCGCCTTCTTCAGCGCGGTGTCGATGTGCTCGGCTCGTAGCGCGACAAGTGGCATCTCGCCGAGGGTCGGTACCAGGTGGAGCCGGATGAACGACTCGTACCGGCTGCGGGTCGTCGGTCGTAGGGCGTTCTTCCGGGAGTGCCAGTCCTGGAGGTAGGCGCCTACCGTCAGGTTCCCGATGTGCTGCCCTCCCGCGCGGACCCGCGCCACGGCCTTCTCTCCGGCCTTCTCGGCTTCCTTCTTGGTCGCATAGCCGGAGTCGCTGATCTCCTGCTTCCCGACCAGCGGGACCAGTTCCTTCGGAACCCAGATCCGGTAGGCCCACGTCCCGTGGGTGCGCTTGGTCAACTGCGGGCACTTCCCGCGCCCGTACTTCTTGCCGGCCTCGTCCCGGCACCCGCAGAGCTTCTCCATATTGATCTTCATCTCTTTGCTCCCCGTTGAATTTCCTCGGCCAGGCGGTCGACAAGCTGACGCGTGATCCGGCCACGTAGTGCACGAAGCCGGCCCGGATCATCGCCCGCGTCCGCGCGTTCGTCGACGAGCCGATCCCGTTCCTCCGCCAGGGAGAGCCCCCACAGGCCCCGCGAGAGGCGGAGCACCGTCTCGGGGGTCTCGTCGAGGCGCTTCGCTGCCTTGCGTTCCGTCTCGCTCGGCACGAGCAGCCGGACGAGCCCGTAAGAGCGGCCCTTCGAGGCGGCGAGCTGCCTGATCACATCGGACGCCTGGTCCTCGCCTTTCCCGGCCACCAACTCCCGTCTCTCCGGACCCGCCTTCTCGTGACTGTCCGGTGATGGATCGGCCTCTTCCAATACCTCGACGTCCATGCGCGGCGGCCACGACTCCGGAAGAGGACGGCTGACCGGTGACAGCTCCAGATCGCCCTCCCGGACGTCGTGTAGACCTGCGCCGGCCAGGATCTTCAGGGCTGCGGATCCCCTGGCAGACGCAGTCGACGACAGCCGGATCAGGACATCGGGCGGGATCAGATCGGCCATCCGTACAGGGCGTTGGCATACCTTGCTGAGGATCAGCGGAAGCAACATCAGCTCTTCCGCACTGATCGCCTTCTCGCCGTTCTCCAGAGCGCCGACCTTCGCCCGCGACCACGCGAGGCCGTGCACGCGGGCCACCTGGCTGACGTCGTCCTGCCGGGCACCCACGGCCTCCCGGGCACGTCGGACACCCTCGCCGATGACCTGCCGGAGTGGGCGTGTGTTCGTCACGCCCCACACACTACCCGAGACGCCCCAAATTTGGGGCGCTTGACAGCGCCGCACGGCCGCGTGTAGAAACCTGGTGCGCCCCAGAATCGGGGCCTACATGAACCTCGGAGAGTGATCTTGTCAGACGCGTTCCTCACACCACGCGAACCCGATTCGACGGGCGAGATCTCAGTCGGCCCGCTCGACCAGGCGGAACAGCGCGCCTGCGGCCAGCGCAAATCCGGGATAGGAAGCACCAGCCGCTGCCCACTGCCGACCGACGGGTCGGCCGGGGCTGCGTGAGCCTGCCCAAGCGCGGTCAGTGGACCGCAGCCGACTTGCGGGCGCTTCCCGTGACGACTGATCTTGCCACTGCCGCGTCAGTGCTGAACATGGGCCTCACGAAGGCACGCGATCTTGCACGGATTGACCGGTTCCCGGTGCCGGTGCTGCGGCACGGCGATCGGTACGTCGTGCCTACTCGCCCCCTACTGGCGCTGCTGAACGTCGAGCCCGAGCCGGTGCAGGTCGGATGAGTTGCCTGGACATAGCAGTGTGGCTGGGGTACCTGATCTTGCCGCGCTCTCTCGACCGGGAGGCCAACGGGCGGGTGCGCCGCCAGTGCCGCCCGACCTCGGCGATCTCTCCCTGCTCCTCCGCAACGTCTATGCAGGCCGGCTCACACAGCGGCTCTGCCGGAGTGGTGGCGCGGGGTCTACGGCGTCCTCGACGGACTTTCGATCTGCACGACGGGGGGGTTTTCCGCTGCGGACACGCCAACCCAGCGAACGCTGGAAGGAGGTCCGAGTCGGCTGAGGACAAGGCAATCCTCACGAGGTTTTAAGCGCCCCTGGCCTCGGGGTCGCCGCCGCTGAGCGGTTCGGCGCTGTGACACGGGTAGGCGCTCGAGGGGCCGACGACAGACAGTGTCGAGATATCGATCACCGAATATCCTGGCGGCAGAGAGGGCGGTTTGCGAAATTTCCCTTGCCAATTACAGAGGTTTACCTAGTCGGCATACCAGGCTTGATCATGGCCGTCGACCGGACGCCCAACTAAAGACTAACGTCAATAGACAAGACTCGGCGGCCGTAATTCCTACCGGACTTGGCCGCCGGGTGAGGAGCTGCATGGACGAGGATATTCTAGACCAGTACCTGGCCGCAAACGTCTTCGGTGAGGGCCCGGACCCTGACCTGCCGTGGTCTCACTTAAACAAGCCGGGACATGTCCTGCTGAAGAATGGGTACGAGCGGTACTGGGGTCAATATCTGGAGCCCATCACGCACCGGATTTTTCACACGATCATGTACCACCAGAACTACGAGACCGGGGCGTGTTTCCCCTCTCGTTCGACCTTGGCGAAGGCCGTCAAGCACCGCGGCAAGCCCGTATCGGAGAAGACGGTTTCCCGGAAGATCGGGGAGCTGGAGGGCGTTGGACTCCTGGAGATCGTCAGGCCTATCCGCAGAAACGGGCCGTTCGTCAACCCGCGGTACCGGGCCGGCGGACGGACCAATCGGTATGTGATCAATTATGATCGGCTTGCGGCCACCGATGAAGACGGAACCCCAGTCGCCGCGAACATCACAACCCGTTTCTTCCTCACTCTCGGAGGAAGGGTTCACCTCCCACACGGTCATCCGTGGATCGTCCATGAGGACCCGAAGCAGATGCGGGCACACCTGGCGTTCCTACGAATCGGGATCGTGGAGCCGACTCCCGACCTGTTCGACATTCCTGCGCCTAGAGTGGCGATCAAGCCGCTGAAGAGCTACAAGCATCGGCCCGATATTCAGGCCGAAGCCGAGGAACTGGCCCAGTACTTCCTGGTCAAGGCTTTCGATGTCGCGCACCGGGTGGACAAGGTACCTACCAGCGAAAGCGAGATCAAGGATACGTTCGGCCGCTGGCTAGGGGCTACGACGGTTGAGTGCACCCTGGACCACATCATCTTCATGATCGATCAGTTTTTCGACGAGTGGACGCTGAATGGCAGGCCGAACGCCGACATCTGGAGTCAGTTCGAAAACCAGAAGGCCCGGCTGTTCAACCTCGCAAAGGAAACACTGAACGAGCAAGCGGCGTAGCCTTGGCAGGGGGAAGTTCTGGCAACGGAGTGTACCAGGATTCCGTGACTGAGTGTATTTTTTAATTGCCGAGTGTAATTTGCGCGCCCTGTGGCGGCCTCGGTCCGAAGGACATCCAAACGCCCCCAGATTCCCGATGAGGTCCCCCGCGCGTCTCGCGCGTGTCCCACCTACGCCCCGGTCGTGTCCCGCGTATGTCCCGCTAAGGAGTTCTAAGGCTCTTCAAGGTCCTTCAAGGCTTTTGAAGGTGACCTAAGATCGGTACTTCGTACCGTACGCGCATCGCTCCGCTCTGCGCGCATCGCGCTAAAGATCAAGAGACTGCTCTTCGGGGAAGACCCAGAGAGGAGATACCTCCACGGCTATGCGCTCAGTCACGATCAGCGAACGCGCCTCCCGCGTTCTCCTCGCGTACGCGAAGGTGTGCCTCACACGCAGAGTTATTTTTCCCGGTACCCAGAATCGCCGTAGAAAGACGAACGACGCCTCCCGGTACAAGGGAAGGAGTCTAATGCTCAGCGGCGATCCTGGACCCTTGGGGGCGTGTCCTCGGCGAAGCTACATCGGCGGTACGAATCCACAGTGATGATCGGCGCCATTTTGACCTGAGGCACATCGACCAGGAGCACGTCGTACCAGCCGGTGTCCGGCACATCGTGAGTACTGCAACGGCACTTGGTGGCGATGGTAGATGATCTGGGTTGTGGTGGTGGAGACGAGGGCGGGCGAGCTCCGCCTGCCGGGCAGCCCGTCCAGGGGCGGGCCGTCGCCGATCGCGTCTTCGCGGACGGGGCACCCGCGTACCCGGCATAGCGTAGACCGGCTCGGGGTTGCACCGGGCGGCCGGCGGGGACGAGGTGCTGGAGGCCGACGACGCGGCAGGCACGGACGGCGGGAAACCCGACCCGCCAGCGTTCCGCTAACCTTCTCGCGTGACCAACGTACCAAAGGCGTTCATCAGCCATGCCCACGAGGACAAGGATCGATTTGTCGTGCCCTTCGCAGCGGCGCTACGCGCCGGTGGAGTTGACGCATGGCTCGACCAGTGGGAAATGGTGGGCGGAGACTCTATCGTCGACCGGATATTCCGAGAAGGAATCGGGCAAGCCGATGCGATAATAGTCATCGTATCGCGAGTCAGCGTCAACAAACGTTGGGTGAAGGAAGAACTTGACGCAGCGATCGTGCGCCGGATCGAGAAGTCTGCGCGGCTTATACCGGTCACACTCGACGGTATTGAGGTTCCCGCAGCGATCGCTCATCTTCTGCGCTATGACGCGGACGCCTTCGGCGTTGAAGGCACCGCCCACCGTGTCAGACGGACCTTGTATGGAATTTCCGACAAGCCGCCCTTGGGGAACGCGCCGGCCTACACGCGATCCGGCGAGCTACCACAGCTAGTAGTGGGTGACCCAGTTGACGACTTGGTTCTTACCCAGATCATCCAAGAGATCCGCGGATCGACGGCCATGTCGATACTGATGAGCAACGCAATACAAGAGAGGTTGGCTGCGGTGGACGTCTCGGCGGAAGACTTCTACGAAAGCATGGTGTCGCTCGTCAATCAGGGAGTCGTAAATGCCAAGGTGATGTCCGGAGGCCTTCGCTGGCAGATTATAGGCGTGCCCGACTTTGTGTGGCTGACAGCGGAACGGGCAATGGGAATTGACCTGGAAGGGATTAAGCGATCAATCCTGAGCGTGATCGTCAATGATGGTGCGGACCTGAATTGGTCGATGTTCTCCGACGTGCACTGGCGGACTCTTCGGGCGATATTCAATGAATTCTCAGCCGATAATCTTCTGAAGTGGACTCAGCCTCTCGGTAGGAATATTCATGTTACCAATGTGAGCCCACTGGCTCGACGGGCATTGCGGAACATGGATTAGCCGCACCCAGTTTCCTGGCCTCCGTTTCTCCAGCGACCCGGCGCCCCCGCTCAACCCTTGATCCCCGGTTTGACGCCAAGGTCTGCCGATCTAATCGCTGTTGACCTATGAAAGGGGGATTTAGGTCTGGGCGCATGCACCAGATCGGTGTGCGACCTCGAGGAATCCCCCTACGGCACGTACTAATTGGCCCAATTCGTGTCTTCCGCCAGAGCTTCCTGAAACGTGTGGTCACCCCCGTGTTGACGCCAGTGACCGAGGTGCGCCCTAGTTGGGGCAATCACACATCGAATCAGGGCCGACGGCCGAGCCCATACCGCTCCTATCGAGGAGGTGACTCAGCCGACCGAACCGAAGGGAAGACGTTGGCACTGGCAATCCTGCTCTTAGGTCTTTCCCCCTGTTTCGGACTCTTCCACCCATCACTCCGGCAATGGGACGCATGCCGGTGAAGTTGCATCTGTCTCGGTCTGACCTAGATTCGCCAGTACCTGTGGTGTGATCGTTTGCGGTGTGACCGCGGCGTGGGATCTTCGTTTTCGGGGTTGCGTCGCGGCGGTTCTCGGGGTGTGAGCAGGGCGAAGGTCCGGCTGTCGTGCCGGGTGGGCGCCGGTTCCACGGGCCGGAGGGGTGCCGCGCGTCGGGTGTCGGGACTGGTCAGGCGACCGCGGGCAGGTCGCGCAGCCGGGTGAGCGCGGTGGGCAGGTACTGGTCGCGGCCGGGTGGCAGCCGCAGGGTCAGGGTGCCGGCGTGGTGGGTGAGCCGGCCGGGGACGTTGAGCAGTTCGTGGCGGAGCCGGTCGCCGTGCGCGCGGCCGGCGCGCTGATCCAGCCCGGTCAGCGACTGGAGCATGGTCGACAGCCAGCCGGCGAGGACAGCAGCCCACATCCAGACCGCGTTGACGGCGGGGTCGGCCGAGGGCAGGTGGCGCAGCCCGGCACCGAGCTTGGTGTCCTTGATCTGGGTCTCGATGTCGGCCCGGCCGCGGAACCAGTGCTCGACCGCGACGATGCCGGCGCCGTCGTCGGCGGGGATGTTCGTGACAATGAAGCTGACGGCCCAGGCGTGGTCGGCGACGCCTTCCAGCGCGAGGGCGAGCTGGCCTTTCGGGATGGTGCGCCGCCGCCGGGAGCGGGGATCTCCGGAGATCTCCTCGGCGGGGACCCGAACCCGGCGGATGATCGTGTAGGTGCCGGGCGGCCAGCCCGCCGGGGCGTAGCCGACGGCGGTGACCTGGGCGCCGTGCATGTCGCGGGCGTCGGTCCAGGCGGTCTCGGGCACCGCGGCGTAGGCCCGCCACAACGCGGCGTTACGCGGCGCGGCGACTGCGAAGTCCGCGCCGGCCGCCACCGCGCCCGCTGTTTGACCAGGCCGACCCGCTCGTCGAGTGCCTCGACCACACCCAGCCGGTCGACCAGCTCGGCGACCACGGCCAGCCCCGCCGTCCCGGTCAGCGACCGGTCCGCCGGACCGACCCGAACCCGCCGGGCCCGTGTCCTCGACCCCTTCGACCTGCGTATTCTGTTCACCCGGCGGGTGCCTCTCGTCAGCGAGCTTCGGTTGGTCTGGTAACCCCGATTCTCCCTGCACGGCAGGCACCCGCTCACATTCGGACGATCTACGAACCCCCAACATCAGCCACTACTGGCGAATCTAGGTCTGAAAGTGGAGAAGGCGCCTGCGGCTGGGAGGGATCAGAGTAACTACCAGCCCATAGAGTGGCACAGGAAAAAGCGGAAGGAGTGACGGATATAGTTGGTACCACGGGTCCCGAAAAGCGAAAATCGAAAGCTCGGAAGATCGGGCCTATGGAAGATCAAAGTACTGGCATCCACGGGAATTCCGGCTCGCTGCAGAAGAACCATACTAACTACGACCAACGACAAAAGGGAGGGGAACATACATGACTGACCATCTCGGCTTCTGGGAGATGAGGGTCGGGCGGCGAGCCAGCCTTGTGTCACACACGAGGCGGAAGTAGTGGTTGAACCGGCTCGGGTCGCCCAGTGTTCAGGGGGTAGCTCACGTTCCACTACTTCACCTGATCGCGGCTACCTTTTTTCCTCGGATTTGGGACCGATTAAGTGTGGCTTATAACCCGTGCTACAGTGGTCTTGAAAAACAGGTAGAATCACCAACCGGGACTCACACGGAAACCCGTCAGCTAGATAAGCGGGCAATGACGTTCCGTTACAGGTGCGAGACAAGAGGATCAAGCCGTTGGTGTGTCCACGGCGACTTGGCGGTATGCGCACGCCACAATAAATCTATACCCCAAGTGGGAATAGCAGGCCTACAGCAGATTCGACGCCAGTCGTAGCTGCCGGCAACCTGAAGCCGGAAACCCGCAAAAGGTCAGTCCTACCAAGGTTTGTATTGTGAAAGATGAGCTTCCCCGTAGAAGCGTTGGAGTCGCTACGGAGGTGGAAGCGCTGCCCGACCCAGCCGGATGGCCGGGTTCTTGTATTAACTCCATCGAGGAGGTCTCCCGTCGAGCTCCTGGACGGATTGGTGGGGGTTGCATTTCTGTATGGGGACAGTACCGTCAGCAACGGCCAGCCGTCGTCAATCACCATCAGGCCAATAGGCCGAGGCGTCACGAGATCGCTCGGGGAGCATATCCACGTCGACCATCTTGACGACGCTTTTTTCAGGCCTTGTCGGACCCTCCCGCTACGCTGCAACGAACCACCTGGCGGGGAGATGCGATGTCCGAGGATCTGGTCAGGCTGTACGACTCCGGCGAGGAGCATGCCGCTCTGCGCGCCCACCTCCTTGCTGAAGGCCTGCCCGGGGGCGATGACCCGGAGGTCCTGACCTACCTGTCAGACGCACTCTTCACGGTAGCTATGGAGGACTTCGGCGTCATCCACACACCGCCGGCCGGTCTCCCGGAGCGCACGGTCTCCGACGTTGTCGATGCCTACAACCTCCGCATGTTCCTCTGACTCGACGTCGCGGATGGTAGCCATGTCGCTACCAATTGCGTGTTGTGGGAGCGGGGAGGGGAAGCGGGCTTCGATACAGGATAAGGCCTCTTATCCTGTACTCGTGGCTACGATCGCCCTTCACTCACGGGACGCTCTCACTCCGGTTACCGATGGTGACCAACTGTGGCACCTCGCCGGCGCATGGCTGCTCAGCCATCGTTCGGAGCACACCCGCAGGGCATACGCACGAGACCTTCGGGCCTTCGCCGACTGGTGCGCTGCGCACGACCTGGACATGATCACGGGAGTTCGACGCGGTCACATTGACGCCTACGCGCGCGAGGCCGAGGAGGTCCAGGGCGAGAGCCCGGCGACGGTCGCGAGGCGGCTCTCCGCCCTGGCCTCCTTCTATGGATATCTCGTAGCCGAGGAAGCGATCACGAGTTCCCCGCTGACGCATGTCAAGCGTCCGAAGGTGGGCGACGACTCCCAAACGACCGGCCTCGACCGAAGCCAGGTCCGAGCCCTGCTCGTTGCCGCCGCCGCGGACAGCCCACGGGCTGGTGCTCTGATCTCTCTGCTCGCAGGGAACGGTCTGCGGGTCGGCGAGGTCCTGGCCACCGACGTCGTAGACCTTGATACCGAGCGGGGCCATCGCGTGTTGCGGATCATCCGCAAGGGCGGCAAGCGGGCCACCGTTCCTCTCGCCCCATCGGTGGTCAACGCGCTGGACACCTACCTCGCCCGCCGGACAGACGGGCCGCTGTTCTCCACCCGCACCGGTAAGCGGCTCGACGAACCGTATGTCTTCCGACTCGTCCGCCGCCTGGCCAGGGAAGCCGGCATCGCCAACGCGGACAAGCTCAGCCCGCACAGCCTCCGGCACAGCTTCGCCACGCTCGCCCTCGACGCTAACGTCCCGCTCCGCGACGTCCAAGACGCCTGCGGCCACGCCGACCCGCGCACCACCCGCCGCTACGACCGAGCCCGCCACAACCTCGACCGGCACGCGGCCTACGCGCTCGCCAGCTACCTCGCCGAGTAGATCGCGAGCATCATCCCCATGGTGCACCCCGAGGAGATCGAGCGCGGGGCTGGTCGTCAACCCTGCGGATTCGCGATCGAGGCACCTGATCGGCTTGGCAATCTTCGGGCGACACCCCCTACCCTTAAATGATCTCCCCTGTAAGCATGCCGCCCGTACACTCGCGTAGGAAATTTCGGGGTGCAAACAGACAGTGCCACACTGCCGGCCAAAAGAGGGCCTTCGAAAGCGGCTCGACGAGCCCTTTGCTCCCGACTCGTCGGCCATCTCGTCCGGGAAATGAAAGTGGCATCGCGAACAGGGGGGCAGATGAATATACGGGCTCGACCGCGAAACCACCCGGCTGGATCCAATAGCCGGCGACTGCGTTCGGCCACAATCGCGCGGCGCCCGAGCCCAAGCCCGCCGTCTCAGGCGCGAGACAGGGCGCCAGAACCGCTGGCGACCTGCCAGCCGTCGTCAATCAGGCTCTGGGTTACGTCACGTAGATGGACAGCCGAGAGATCCCAGCTCTCCCGTATGCCCATCCTCAGTATCTCCAGGTACACGTGACTGGGCGTTCGGCCAATGTTCCCCCTAGCGATCTCCCGTGCCACATTTCCGACCTGGTCCGCGGTAGGCACTTTGAAGCATCTACTGTCATCGCCTGCGGTCATCGTGATTATCAGATCGAGCGTAGCCACGTGCTCGAACCCCGACGCGAGACCCTTCACTGAACGCTGACCTTTGTTGAGAATGGCCAGGCTATGGGGGTCAATTAGCAGGCCAGCATTCTTGATGGACCGCTGCACGAGCGACCAAACACTACCGGTCGAGTTTCCGAATACCATACTCACGTGTCCGCCAGGCTTCAAGATCCGTCGACATTCCGATAGAGCATTGGTCAGCATTCCCTCGTAGCGGCTAGCTGAACGTACCTTTTTTGAACCCCGGTCCACAACCGCCTCTAGAGAGACATCGGTGAATCCCTCTAGCCACGCTTCTTGGAAAAGCGCCATATCTGCATAGAAAAGATTCGATCCGAATGGCGGATCCGTGAACACGTAGTCAACGCTGCTGTCTGCGAGCGGAATCGATTCGGCGCTAGACAACTCGTATGAAACGTCGATCTCAGGATCGTCCGAGTCGAATAGCGTGCCAGCCTGCATGAGCAAGCGAAGATAATTGTCTGATCGGCAGGCCGCCTCAACTTTACGGAGAAAAAGATCAAAAACATTCCACTCGTAGAATACGGCGGCCACGTAGTAGTTAGCGTTCGCGGCGTTCAATGGCCGCATTGGCGACCATTGATACCTTTTTGACGCTCTAGTAAGGCAAGCTGTGAATGCGAATAGCAGCTTATCTCTAATCGCCTTGTCCTCGACCTCGCGGATACCTTCTCGCAATACCGTCAAAACGGCAAGGTTGCGCTTTGAGTAGAAAGAGGATACCGAGATAAGTCCAGACCTACCCAGCGACTGGGTTTTGTACATCTGGCGATCGGGAGTGATCTCAACCCTTGGGTAGGGCAGCGCATCCAAGTCGACAGCCGGCGGCGTAGCCGCAGCCTGTTCGATCTGAGTGGTTGAACACCCACACTCGATACAGTCGACCTCACCGATCTCGCCAATGCGCTCGCTTCCCGACGGCACGCGCAGCCCGCAGTTACTACACTGCATGTCCTTCTTCGACCAGCCGGAGGCCTCCATCGCTCGGTAGAAACTGCCAACATGAGAGCACTGCGCACACTGGAACTGATAGCTCCAGATCGTCTTGACCAACTTTGCGGTCTCAGAACATTTCCGGCATTTCGTGCCGTATACGTCACCGAGGTAACTACGAACTGCGGACACTAGTTCGTCGGCGGTCTTCCGTAGAAGGTCCTGATTCACAAGATTTGCATAGTTACGCCCGATATGCTGGCCTAGTACGCTGATATCGAACAGTCGGGCTCGACGCCTAAGGGAAGCTGCGGCTACGCCCGTCATCCCCGACCCGGCGAACGGGTCTACTACTACGTCGCCCTCGTTCGAATACGCGGCGATGAACGGAGTAATGGCCGGGATCGGCACCTTCGTTAGGTAAGCATGTGCCATGTATGCTGGGTCGCTGCGGCCTACGACTAGTTCCTCTGGCACCGAACGACTGTTACTCATAGTCTGTAGCCTCATAGTCTGCCCGGTTCATACGGTCTACGACATCATGCCGTACGGACCCGCGCCGACCCCCGAGCCCCACCGTGTCGCCTTTGGGCGCCGTGTCCGCACCCTCCGAGAAGCGCGAGGACTCTCGCAAGAATCTCTCGCTGAGCAAGCGGACGTGCACCGAACGTACATCTCAAGTCTGGAGCGCGGCCACCGTAACGTGGGGCTTGACAACATCATCGCCCTGGCCAGGGCGCTCGGCGTCGCACCCGGCCAGTTGTTCGAGGACGTCTAGACCAACGCCGAGCCCCTGGATCATCTAGTTCATTCAGTCAGCGTCTGTTGCCGCGGTACACCATCCTGTGCGAGCAGCGGCCAGATGCAGACACCATTATTGATGACGAACTTGAGCGGAATCTTCGGGTTGTTCAAGTGGGGAGGTGCGGAGCCCTCGACCCCCCGGCTGATCTGATCCCGGATTTTTCGCTCCCATTCCCCAAAGAAAGTCTCCAGTCGGGAAGGGGCGATCTCGTAAATCGACTCCGGCGCTGCCTGGTCAAAGACTGCTACGATCCATAGATGGACGCGCCTGTAACGCTCAATGTTCTCGATGGTTAGCGTGTGTTCTGTTGTGATGCCGAGACTTGTCTTTCTTACGCCTCTCGAACTGACGCGAGCGACCGTCTTGATCTCATATTGTCTACCCAGGCTATCTGCGGCATCATCCCCAGTTCTGCCAAGTTTTTTTAGATCGAGTAGCGTCAGTAGTAGCAGCTCCTTGTATCCGCCGTCGTCGAATACGTTGTGAATGCCGTGCTTCGTCGCTTCCGCCTGAAGCTTCTTGCCCATTGCTATGAGCGGCTGAATATCGCCTGTCGGTGCCAGTACAGGCTGAGACTGGCCGCCTTGCGGCCACAGAGGGTCATGCACAAATTACGACCCTGTCCGCGCAGCCTCCGACAGTCTACAGACTATCGGTCACAATGGTCTGTCGAACATGCTTGCCGCTGCCCCGCGCGAACGCGCACTGTTGCTCCATCCTCGTCATCCGCTTGCGGGCCCCGAGCGTCCCGCCAGGTGCAGGCACGATCTGCCGAGTGGGCCTTTCCGCGCGACTGGAGGCTGCGCTGCGTGACCGTCGCACGGTCAGGTGGTGCGCCCGTGTTCGATGTCGAGGAGGTCGAGGTCGGCGGCGACGTCAACCACGAGTTCATGGCCCCCACCGAGGTTGGGGAGGACCTGTTCGTCTACGCGCCCGACGGCACGTACGCGGCGAACCTGGAGGCGGCGTACTGCGAGCGTCCCGAGCCGGTCGAGCCCGGATCGCAACCGTTGGTTCGCGCGCACACGCCTGGGGTTCCTGGGGTCGACGACCTGTCCGCCCACCTGGGGCGTCGCAGATCCTGAAGTGCGTCCTCTACAAGCTGCCCCAGGCCGAGGGCGAGGCGCCCCTTCGGGCGATCGCTGTACTGGTCCCGGGCGACCGCGAGGTCAACGAGCACAAGCTCACAAAGGAACTGGGAGCGCCACCGTCGCTCCTCGACGCCGCCGACTTCACCGCGCACCCGGCTCTGGTCCGCGGCTATGTCGGCCCGGTCGGGCTCGGAGCCCACGTCTATCGGATCATTGCGGATCATCACGTCGCCGCCGGCCGCGACTGGTGCACGGGCGCGAACCAGGTCGACCATCACGTCACTGCTGCAACCTGGGCCGGGACTTCACTCCCGACGAGTTCGCCGATGTCACCAACGTGCGTGCGGGGGATGCCTCTCCGGACGGCAGCGGACCGCTGGCGATCGACCGCTCGGTCGAGGTCGGGCACATCTTCCAACTCGGCACCAAGTACTCCCAGCCGCTGGAAGCCCGCTACCTGGACACGAACGGCAAGGACGTAGCGATGATGATGGGCTGCTATGGCATCGGGATCAGCCGCATCCTGTCCGTTGCCATCGAACAGCACCACCACGACGACAACGGCATCCTCTGGCCGGCGGAACTCGCTCCCTACGACGTCGAGGTCATCCCGCTCGGCAAGAACGTCGACCCGGAGGCAGTCACCAGTGTGGCTGCGACGCTGCAGGCCGAGGGCCTGGACGTCCTCGTCGACGACCGGCCGGGGTCGGCCGGGGTCAAGTTCGCCGATGCCGACCTGATCGGCTGCCCCGTCCAGGTCATCGCCGGCCGCCGTCTCGCCGAGGGAGTGGTCGAGGTACGGACCCGCGACCGGTCGACCACCCTCGACGTCGACATCGCAGACCTCCCGAAGGCAGTGCAGCGACTCCTCCACCCGTCGGCCTAGCCAACCGGCGGCTCAGGGACCCGGGGGCCAGGCCTACTTGTGTGCCAAGTCTTAATTGGCGATATTTTCCGCGCCAATTGATGCCCGCCTAACCTGCCTTCGGGAATTGAGGATTCCCCGAACGGGGACACTTTTTCCCTTTCAGGGTCGCAAGTGTCAGTCGTCCTCTTCGGGTGTGGCTAGCTGGTCTTTGTGGGCGCCGCGCATGGTGGGAAAGAGGACGACGTCTCGGAGAGTCGGGGCGTCGGTGAGGAGAGCGACGAAGCGATCGATACCAAGCCCGAGGCCGGACATCGGGGGCATGCCGTACTCCATGGCCTCGATGAAATCCTCTTCGAGCATCATGGTCTCGTCGTCGCCGGCCTCGCGGAGCGCGGCCTGCTCTTCGAGCCGCTGCCGCTGCTCAGCGGGGTCGACCAGTTCGGAGTAGGCCTTGACGACCTCCACGCCGTTGACCACTACCTGGAACATGTCGAGCGCGGTGGGGTCAGCGTCGCTGCGCCGAGCCAAGGGGACTAGCTCCGCCGGGTGATGCACCAGGAAGCAGGGCTGGATGAGGTCGGGCCGGACGGTCTTCTTGTAGAGCAGGTCGACGAGGCCGGCGTAGGACGGGGAGGTCCCGACGTCCAGGCCGAGCTCGGCTACCCGGCCGCGCAGGGTGGGAAGATCACGGATGACGGTAAGGTCGATGCCGGTGCGCCGCGCCACCTCGGCCCGGTAGTCGATCTCCGGCCAGTCGGCGCCGAAGTCGAGCTTGACGCCCTCGTAGGTGACCGACCGGGCACCAAGGACATCATCGAGGACCGCGAGGATCAGCTCACGCACGAAGGCCATGTTGTCGCGGTAGTCCCAGTAGGCGGCGTACCACTCCAGCATCGTGAACTCCTGGAGGTGCGAGGAGTCCATGCCTTCGTTGCGGAAGTTGCGGCCCAGTTCGTAGACGCGGTCGTAGGCACCGACGACGATCCGCTTGAGGTAGGTCTCGGGTGAGATCCGCAGGTAGAAGTCTTCGCCCAGGGCGTTGTGCTTGGTGATGAACGGGCGGGCCGCTGCGCCGGACGCCGCCTCTTGCAGCATCGGGGTTTCGACTTCGAGGAAGTCGTTGTCGTCGAGGAACCGGCGAATCCGACTAATGATCTTCGTGCGGGTCTGAAACCGTTCCCGGGACTCGGAGTTGACGAGCAGGTCGAGGTAGCGGCGGCGGTAGCGGGCCTCGACGTTGGACAGGCCCTGCCACTTGTCCGGAAGGGCACGCACGGTCCGGTTCAGGACCGTCATCTCGGAGATGGCGACGGTCCGCTCGCCGCGGCGAGTGGTGTAGAGGCTGCCGGCGATCCCGATGAAATCGCCGATCTTGACGGCGCGGGACCATTCCTTGATGACGTCCGCACCCAGATCGGTCTTGGACAGGGAGACCTGCACCCGGCCGCTACGGTCTTGCAGATGCCCGAAGATCAGCCCGCCCATACGGCGCCATAGGACTACGCGACCGGCGAGACGGACAGCCGTCCCGTCGGGAGCGGCTGCGGCGTCGGCTGCAACCGCGTCGGTCCGGTAGCCGGACTGCGGCCCGGCCGCCTCGCTTGCCCCGGGCTCCTCGATCGACATCAACACACACCCTCTTGCAGCAGAAAGCACCAGCTAGCCGCGAGGGTGGCGTTGGGTGAACGCTCCCGGGCGGGCCAGGTGACGGACCGGCATCCGTAGATGACCTCTCCAGCCTACCGACCTTCGCCGAAGCCCCTGCGGGGCACCTGACGCACCCGGAAGCGCAGGAAGATCATCCAGACTGCTGGGCCTCCGCGGCCTGCGCTGGCACCTGGCTGAAGTCCCCCTGCTGCTTGAGAGCGAAGACCGGGCCCGGAACCTCGTGCAGGTCGAAGACGGATTCGGCTGATTCGATGACTGCGGACTCTTGTGCCACTTCGTGCTCCTCTCATCCCTTTACGTGAGAGCCTAGCCAGATGGAAGCCTCTAGGGAGTCGGATCGCAACGAATCGTCAGCATTGGCTTCCGTCGGGCAGGACCAGATGCTCTACGTGCCCTCTGACGTGCGCATTCGCCTGGGGCGCTGGGGTGTTGGCGATGCTGTCCTGATCGAGCGGCTCACGACGAGGCAGCGATGGACCGCGAATCGCGCCGTTGCCGCGGTCCTGCTGACCTTCAGCGGCGGGCGCACCCGTGGCCAGGGGGCGGAAACGGCTGCCGAGGTTCTTGCTACCAAGCAGGAAGACGTCCAGTGGCAGATCAACCGCCTCGCCGAGATCGGTCTTCTGCATGCCGCAGTACCCCCCACGTCCGGTCCTCTTGCCGAACAGTGGCGTGAACACGGCTGGATCGCGGCTTACGATCACCATCTCGCCACCTGGGACTTCCCGCTGGTCGACTACACGGCTGGCGGTCGTCAGATCGACCGGACCCGGATGGAGGGCTACCGGGCCGATGCTCCGGATCCTGGCCCCTTGGCCCACGGATACTGCGCGGAGCTCCCCACCGCGTTCGACCTATCCGACGCGGCGAGCATCGAGCTGTCGGCGCCGCTCACCGCAGTGCTACACAACACGGAAGCGTCGGCGAGCCTCGACGCGGGGACGCTGCGGGCGCTGCTCGCGCAGACTTTCTGCTTCACCGAGACCCAACCGGAATGGAAGATCCGCCGGACAAGCCCCAGCGGTGGAGCTCGCTATCCGGCCGAAGGATATGTGATCACGCAAGGCGTCGACGATATGTCGGATGGCGTCTGGCACGTCGATGCGGCCCGCTGTCGTCTGGTCCGAGTCCCCGGCTCCGTCAGCGCGGCCTGGGCAAAGGCCAATCTCGAAGGACTACACCTCGCGCCCTTCGCCCCTCAGGCTTTTGTGATCGTCACCGCCGTTTTCGCCCGAAATATGTATAGATACCGGGAGCCTCGAACATTCCGCACGGTCTTCATGGACGTGGGACACCTTCTCGGCACCTTGGAAATGGTCGCGAGTGGGCTGGGGGTTCGTTCCTTCATCCACCACGCGATCAATGAGTCGGAGGTCGAAGGCATGCTGAAAATCTCGCCTCTCCGCGAAGGCGTGATTGCCGGTGCGGCCATCGCTGGTCGGCCATGAGTGAGCAGCGCGTTTGGCGGCCACTCACCACAGCGACTCCCGTGGGGGATCGCTATGTTGAGATGGACTCGCCCGTGGCCGGATCTCGTATCCGCTTACACCGGGACGCACTCGTCCGCCTTCTCGCTGACCAGCCGGTGCCGCCAGCCTTCGAACACGGCCTTACGGAACGTGGCCTCCTCTGCGTCAGCGGCGGCGAGGAGGAACCGGCCGAAGAAGACCTTGCACTGTGGCAGGAGCGAGGTTGGGGGCTTTCGCTCGCGAGCTATCTGTGGTCGAGGTCGGTGTCGTACTACGATTCGGGTCCCGGCGAAGAGGATAGACGATCGGCCGCAATAGAGTCGATGCTTCATGAACGTTCCTGCCCCCTGCCTCCCGAACCGGATCCGTCCGCGGTCTCCCTCCAGGCGGTCGGGGACTGGGACGCCCCGCCTTTGAGTGCGGTGCTTGCAAAACGGCGGAGTGTCGGAGCGTTCCGGCAGAGCAGCGTCGATCGGGGGGCTCTGGCGGCACTGCTGTACTACGGGACTAGCAAGATCCGGGCGTGCCGCCGAGCTGCCTCCGCTGAGAAACCGAGCAGCCTGCTGATCAGCGTGGGAGCAGCATTCGATATCTACGTCCTTGTCTACGCGGTCGACGGGCTGATATCTGGCGTGCACCGCTACCATCCCGAGACGAATACGCTCTCGTTGGTCAAAGCGGGAAATTTCCGGGAGGCGGCGTACGTCGCTCTCGCCGGACAGCCGGCCCCAAAAAATGCAGCAGCCACGATCCTGCTCGTCGCCGACTTCGCGCGGTACCAATGGCGATATCGCCATGAACGTGCCCTACGGAACTTGTACCTGGAAGCCGGACGACTGATGCAGCCACTGATTCTCGTTGCTACCGCCCTGGGGCTACAAACAGGGATCACTCCAGCGGTGCGCGACGAAGAGATCGCCGATCTACTCGGCGAGAATTCAGAGAATTGGCAGGCTCTACACACCCTGACTGTCGCCTAAGGTGATGTGAAATTGGTTCATATTTCGGCTTGGTTGTGGTAGTGCGACGCTGGCAGCTAATCGGACTAAGTGAAAAATGCGCGGACTCGGGAAATTTATACGGCGGCTGCCCGAGGACTGCGAACGGCGAATCCCCTGGCGGACTCGGGTATGGGGGATTCGCCGTTGGCGGAAATTCTGAGCGCCAGAGCGTCGGTAGACGCCAGCAGTATCCTCGCCCTTCTAGGGGGCGCTTCCCTCGCCTCTCAGGGGATATGCCATTTCCTGTGATGCAGTTTCGTGCCATGCTCGCATGATGAAGCGGTCCGGTCCGGTGATCGTGAATGTTTGGGCTCTTGCCAGGTCGAGCACCATCAGCGGTCGTGGGAACGTGTCCATCTGTATGGAGAAACGGCACCAGCGCAGGACGGGCCCGAGATGGTCGCTGGGGTGTTGTGCGATCACGGTTCCGTCGCCGTCGAAGACGATGATGTTCGCGCTGTGGGGCATTATGCTGGGCTTCTCGGTCGGCTCTGGCCGCTGGTAGACAGCGCCGCCGACGACGGCATGCATCGCGGACAGGACGTCCTCCTGGAAGGAGACCTGTCCGTCGCGGTGGTCCTGAGGGTCCTGGTAGCCGTCTGGATCCCTGGGCTCGATGGTGAGAATCGCCGCCAGCATGTCGAGCGCCGTTGCATGGTCGACACGGCCGTCTCGCCCCCGGGTCACCCGTGGGATGAGGATGTCGCGCAGTAGCGTCGAGTAGGCGGTCATGCGGCGCTGCCCGGACGCCGGGAGAGGACGCGGAGCACGGCCTCGGGCAGGTGAGCGCTCGTGGCGGGCTGTCCGGCCTGCTTGTTCTGCGCGCGGTGCAGAGCAGTGGCCGGGAGGTACATCGGTCCGACGGTGTAGGGGCCATCGATGTTCTTCGAGCCCCACAGGTCGGCCTCCACCGATGAGTAGAACCCGCCCTGGATCACTGGGCCACAGGCTGTTTGCTCGACGACGGCGAACAAGGCCGACTCACCTCGGCTCATGGCGATCACCCTCTCGGTAGCAGATAGGTGCTGTCCCCCTGCCGGGCCTGCGCTGGCAGCAGGGAGACAGCGACTGGGTGAGGACGGAGAGCATCCTCACCGGTGAGGATGACCGATCGCACTTGCTCAAGCAAGTGCGTAAGCAAGTTTTGTGTTCCCTTGGTGGGCCTGCGGCAAGGCCCATTCGCCTACGTAGTGGCAGGCTACGATCACGGGGCTGAGGAGTAAGGAGCGTCTTGACCCCGATGACCACCGCACCGACGATGCGCCGCCGGAAGCTTGGCGCCGAGCTCAGGCGCCTGCGTCTTGCAGCGGGCCTGACGATGAAGGACGCCGCGAAGGTTCTGCGATCCACCGAGAGCAAGGTCAGCCGGATGGAGAACGGCCACGTGCCGTTCCGACAGATGGACATCGAAGACCTGCTTGATCTCTATGGCATCAAGGATGCCGCCGTGCGGGCCGAGTTGATCGACCTGGTCCAGGACACGCGGGCCGTCGGCTGGTGGCACACCTACAGCGATGCGGTGCCGCAGGACTTCGAGCTCTACCTCGGGCTCGAAGCCGGAGCCTCCAAGGTCTCGGCCTTCACCTGCGGGCCGATCGAAGGTCTTCTCCAGACTCCGGCCTACGCGGCGGTTCTGATCCGCGGCGCGTCGCCCAGCGCCAGCGACGACGAGGTCGATCGTCGTGTGCGGCTTCGCCTCGAACGGCAGAAAAGGCTGACCGGTGCGTCCCCTCCGCACCTCTGGGCGATCATGGATGAGGCGGTCCTACGCCGGCCCATCGGCGGAGCGGACGTCTTCCGTGATCAGCTCCGGCACCTGGTCCGCTGCGCAGAGCGGCCGAACATTACGGTCCAGGTGCTGCCGTTCGGCAGGGGCTGGCACCCAGCGGTCGGCAAGTCTTTCACGATCCTGGGGCTTCCCGAGGACGTCAGCTCCGACGTCGTGTACGTCGAGGAAGTCGGGAGCAGTCTGTACGTAGAGAAGCCGGACGCTACGGCGCGCTACAAGCGGATGCTCGACGAGCTGATCGTGATGTCCCTTCCGCCCGACGAGTCGGTTCGGATGATCAAGACGATGAGCGAGGAATGATCAAGAATGAAGAAGATCGAATTTGACCCCGAACAGCTCGACTTCGTGAAGAGCACCCACAGTGACGGCGAGCGTGCCTGTGTCGAGGTCGCCCGCATCCCCGGCGGCCTCGGTATCGCCATCAGGGACAGCAAGAACCCAGACGGGCCTACTCAGGTCTACACCCCGCAGGAGTGGGCCGCCTTCGTGGCCGGCGTCCGAGACGGTGAGTTCGACCTCTGATCCAGCCGACAATCCAGACCGACCGACGGCCGGGCAGCTTCGAAGCTGCCCGGCCGTTCAAGCTTCGCGCCGGCGCGTCGCACACGGAGAGTGAGCGTAGATCGTCCCGGCAATCACGTGTCTATCGGACGCCTCTGGTACCCAGCCGGAACCCAGTACGGTTCCACTTCTGAGCGATTCTGGCCGTTCGCCAGCGATCTTCTATGGCACGGAAGCCGCTGCGATATAAGGGCTTCCGGCTACCAGCGATCATGCCCGATCCGGTCCTGACCGGGTTCGATTCCCGCCACCTCCACAAGCTGGCCCGCCGTGGTCGCTGACCTTTGGTCAGCTTCCCGGCGGGCCGCGATGTTTTCCGGGGGGCGACCCCCCGGACCCCCACGGGCGCGATGTATGGCGGGGTCGGTGGGATCATGGCGTCATCTGGTTCATGACAGAATGCCGTGAGGAGATCTCGGAGCCGTGTTCGGTCTCGATCTTTCTCGGCCCCCGCGTGCAGCTGTCCGTCCCGCCCGGCGTTGATACCACGCTGGTCGACCTTGCTATGGATAGGCTGCCTGTTCGGTGCGGCGTCGACCATGCCGACGCGATGGATCTGGCGGGCCGGCTGCTGGCCCCGGCGCAGATCCTGGCCGGCCTCACGGGCGGCGTGGTTCTGCGCGACCCGCTCGATCTGCTCACCGTGCGGCGTCGGGCACTGGCCTGGTTGTCAGGGGCGTGATCCTGCCCGCGCGTGACGGCGGTAGTCGCTGGGGGACTGGCCGGTGTAGGCGGTGAAGGCGCGAGCGAACGCGCTGGGGCTCGCGAAACCGACGTCGGTGGCGATGCGCAGGACGGTGTCCTCGGTCTCGGCCAGCATCGTCATGGCCCGGAGCAGCCGGCTGATGAGCAGGTACTGCCGCCACGTCATGGTGGTCTCGGTGGCGAACCGACGCCGCAGCGTCCGCTCGGAGACGGCGGCGGCCGTGCAGACGTCGGCGATGCCGACCGTGCGCAGGTGGCTGTCGGTGTAGCGCATGGCCGCGGCGACGACCGGATCGTTGCTGGTCGGCAGATGGAAGGGCACCTCGTGCTCCAACCAGCCTGCCACCAGGGCCGCCATGGCGCGGAAGAAGAGGTCCGCCGCGGGATCGCTGCACGCACGGTCGATCGGCCAGCGGACGGCGTATCTGATCATCTCCCGCAGGACGGGTTCGATCGCGAGCACACGGGCACGGTCCCCGGCTTCGGTGATGGTTTCGGGCTCGAAGAACACCGAGATCGTGCTGACCTTCTTGATCGTCGTCCGGTGGGCGAGACCCGCTGGGATCCAGACCGCTCGCTGGGGTGGCAGCAGGTAACGGGTGGTCGAGGTCTCGACCTGGACCACGCCTTCGATCGCGTACTCGATCTGATGAAGATCGTGGACGTGCCAGTCGGTCGTGAGGTCGACGGCGGTGTACGGGTACGTACCGGCAGCCACCGACGTGGTGGAGCGTGGCGAGATCATCGTGGCAGTGGCCGCAAAAGGCGCATCATCGGCCGATAGTGCGGCGACGGTCATGGTTGAGAACAGTATCAATACTGGCATGACATTCTTGTTCCTGACCGGAGCTGACGACACCGATGCCAGCGACACCGATTTCAGTTGGGCCGTGGCGCGATGAACCAGGGGCATCTGGACTATCTGGCGAGCCCCGAATGGGCGGCGGCACTGCGAACCGACCTGCTGCCCTGGCTCGAGACGGTCGCCGAGTTGGGCGACGACGTCCTCGAGATCGGCCCTGGCCCGGGTCTGACGACCGATTTGCTCCGGGAATGCTGCGCATCGGTCACCGCCGTCGAAATCGACAGCGGTCTCGCCGCGGCCCTGGCCGAGCGGCTCAGGGGCACGAACGTGGTGGTGATCTCCGGTGACGCGACGGAGGTGGAATTGCCGTCAGGCCGGTTCTCCGCCGCGACCTGTTTCTCGATGCTGCACCACATGCCGTCCCCGCAGGCCCAGGACCAGCTGTTCGCCGAGCTGCACCGGGTGCTGCGCCCTGGCGCGCCGCTGGTCGGGGTCGACTCGGCGGACACCGATCTGGCCCGGGGCGCTCACGTCGACGACGTCTTCGTGCCGCTCGAACCCGAGACGTTGGGCGAGCGCCTGCGCGCCGCCGGATTCACCGCCGTGACCGTCACCGCGGCCGGACCACACCAGATCCGTTTCGACGCCCGCAAGCCCGAGGCGGCAGCGGGCGCTGGCCGCCCGGCCTCCGGGCACGGCGGTGCCGCGTGAGTACACCGGTCATCGAGGCCGAGGGCCTGACGAAACGTTACGGGGGAACCCAGGCGCTGGCCGGCGTCTCGCTGGCCGCCGCCCAGGGAACCGTGCTCGGCGTGCTGGGCCCCAACGGCGCCGGCAAGTCGACGACCGTCCGGGTACTGACGACACTGACTCGGCCGGACAGCGGGTCGGCCCGCGTCGCAGGGTGGGACGTACGCGCCGATCCGGGCGAGGTTCGACGCCGGATCGGGGTGACCGCCCAGGACGCGACCGTCGACCAGGCGCTGACCGCACGCCAGAACCTGATGATGCTCGCCAGTCTGAGCGGGCTGCCGCGCTCCCGCGCGGCGGCGCGAGCGGCCGAGCTGCTGGAACGCTTCGAACTCGGGCACGTCGCGAACCGACCGGTGAAGGGGTACTCGGGCGGGACGCGTCGCCGCCTCGACCTCGCCGCGGGGCTGGTGGCACGTCCGCCCGTGCTGTTCCTCGACGAACCGACCACGGGCCTGGACCCGGTGAGTCGGCAGCGGATGTGGGACGTCGTGCGCGAGCTCGTGCAGGAGGGCACGACCGTCCTGCTCACCACGCAGTACCTCGATGAGGCCGACACCTTGGCGGACCAGATCGTCGTCATCGACCACGGCCGCGTCATCGCCGCCGGCACTCCCCGCGAGCTGAAGAACACCACCGGCGGCGCTCGTCTGGAGGTGACGCTCAGCCGCGCGCACGACGCGGCAGCGCGGGCTTTGGGCCCGCTCGTGACGGGGACGGTCGAGGCCAGTCAGGACGGTCGGCGGCTGCGGGCCGCCGTCGACGGGGGCACGGGTCTGGCTACCGCGATCGTCCGGGCGTTGGACCAGGCCGGCGTCCTCGTCGACGACGTCGCCGTCCATCCGCCGTCGTTGGACGACGTGTTCCACGCCCTGACCGGCGCGCCGGTCGACTCCGACCGAATGGTGGTCTCCGCGTGACGTCCAGCCACAGCGTCGCTGTCCCGACCAGCGCGGTCGGCGCGGTCGACCCCGGCAACGCCCTTCGGCGCCTGAGTCGTGAAGTGTCGGTGCTTACTCACCGTAATCTTGTGCATGTGGCTCACGAGCCGCTGCAACTGTCGGACGTCACCATCCAGCCGATCGTGTTCAGCCTGCTGTTCGTCTACGTGTTCGGCAGCGGCGTGACGATCCCGGGCGGCAGTTACCAGGATTTCGCGCTCGCCGGGCTGCTCGCGCTCAACCTCACCACCGCGACGAGCGGGACGGCAGTGGGCCTGAGTACGGACCTGACCACCGGCGTCATCGACCGCTTCCGCACGCTGCCGATGTGGCGTGCCACCGTCCTGGTGGCACGTTCGTTCACCGACCTGCTGTCGTACCTCGTCTGCCTGGCCATGGTCGTGGTCACAGGTCTCGCGATCGGCTGGCGCCCGAAGGCGTCGCTGGGTTCGACGGTGGCGGGACTCGCCATTCCACTGCTGTTCACCTTTGCTCTGTCGTGGATGACGGCCTGCATCGGCATGGTTGCCGAGGGGCCGGAGAGCGCGCAGAGTCTCGGTCTGGTTCTGTTGTTTCCGCTCGCCATCGTCTCCAACGCCATGGTTCCCACCCAGGGCATGCCGGGTTGGCTGGAGACCATCGCGAACTGGAATCCGGTCAGTGCCGTCACCGCGGCCGCTCGCGACCTGCTCGGAAATCCCAACCCCTCCAGCGGGCTCGACGACTGGCCGATGCAACACCCGCTCGCCGCCGCACTCATCTGGTCGTTCGCGATCATAGGAATCTGTGCGCCACTTGCCACCGTCCTCTACGGCCGGCGCACCCGGGACTGATCCCAGGGATCAAGCAAGGAGGCCATCGATCATGTCGTCATTCGTCCGCCGATCCGGTGGTGCGGGCCGGTCATCCGCTGGCGTCCGGTCCGGTCACGCTGCTCCGACTCGCGTCGGTCGGCCACGTCGCGGTCTCCCGGCGGGGTCGCACCCGCGGAGCTCTGGACGACGTCCTCGCCGAACACGGCCTCGTTCGCACGGTCGTGGCCGCGGTGCCGACCTTCACCGCGGCGGCGCACCTCATCGCCGATTCCGACCTGACCGGGTTGATCCCAGCCGGCTACGCGCACCAGGTCGCCGCACTCACCGGCGCCCACCTTTACGAGGTTCCCGCCGAGCTGCCGGCACTGCCGATCTCGCAGGCGTGGCACGGGCGCCACGACCTCGATCCCGCCCACCACTGGTTGCGAGATCAGATTCGCGCCGTCGTCAGGAGCGCAGAAACTACGGTCATCCGGCGTCCACCGACCGGTCCTGATGCCTTGCCACTTCAGGGGACGTCGTAGGTGATGCCAGCAATCTCGTGGTCAGCTGATGGAGCCGGGCGCCCGCTCGGGGGTCGAAAAGCTGGTTGTTCACCGGGATACGACGGCCCTCCACGAACGCGCTCAGCCGCTCGGTCGGCGGCGAGTCGAGGCAGGGCAGTATCTGCCCGATGCTCTGATCAATCGATTTCCCGAAATTCTTCAGACCAGCCACCTGGGCGGCTGTGGCAGCGTCGTATTCGCCGGAGAAACTGGTCGACACGACACCCGGGTGGAAGAGGATGTATTTGATTCGGCTGTTTGTGTGCTGGTCCGCGAAGCCGGCGCCCAGCAGGTCGTTGAGTCGGCCGCCGTGGCCCAGTGCGCCTGTTCCCAGGTAGCCGTGTCGGAGTTGGAGGTCGCTCCACCAAATATCGCCCGTCCCACCCGGGCCGGCCACGTTCAGAATCAGTGGACGCTCGGACTGGTCCAGCGTCTCGGCCAAGCCGTGGCTTAGCAGGAACCGACTCAGGTAGAACAGCGCGAAGTTGCTCTCGAAGCCGTCCGGGGTCTCGGTCCGCGTCGACCGGTGGTACCGCGCGCACAGTACGAGTATGTCCAGGGTCGGCAACAGGTCTTTGATCCGCTCGAGGAGATCGGTGTTCTCGCGAACGAGACTCAGATCGGCTCGGGCGAAGTGAGCGCGGTCCCCGGCTCCCCGCCGGCGGGCGGCGTCGACGAAATCTCTGCCCTTCCGCTCGTTCCGGCCGATGATGAGGACCTCGTAGCCCCGGTTCAGGTAGACCTCGGCCAGCGCTCGGCCGATCCCGTCGTTCCCGCCCGTGATGGCGATCGAGCTCATGCATGTCCCTCTCTCGTCGACGGCTGACGGGGGTCTGGCAGGGTCGGCGGGGGCCTTCTACACAAGTTTTGTCGATAAAAGCATCAAGTCGCCGTCGCCGCAAGCCCGCGGCCGGTCTGTGGCGCGCAGCGGGCCCGCTGCGCGCACCACGCAGCGCGTCGGCCGGCCCCCCGTAGATCGGCCGGCCCCCCGTAGAGAGGAAGCCCTACGCGGCTGCGCCGGCCCGTCGAACGGGTCAGCTCGTCGAGCGAAGTTCGGCGATCATGTCGGCCAGCATGTGCTCCTGAACCCGGATGAGCACGCCGGTGGCCTGCTCGAGCTCGTCCGGCCGCACCCGCGCGAACACCTGTGCCAACAGCTCACGCCGCGCAGCCCGCACCCGCGCGACCGTCGCCCGTCCCTCGACCGTGATGACGATCATGGCGACCCGCCGGTCCCGGCCGTCCGCCACCCGGTTGACGAGCTGGACCCGAAGGAGCTCGCGGAGCTGCAGCGAGACGGTCGAAATATCGATCTTCAGGCAGTCCGCGATGTCCGACACCCGCATGGGACCGGCGACGTCGAAGTGCTCCAGCAGGCGCATCGGTCCCGCCTGCAGGTCACAGCCGGACCGCTGGGCCACCTCTGACCGCGTGTGCTTGCTTTCGCTCCACCGCACCAGCGCGGACAGCGCGACCTCCAGCCGCGCGATCGACCCCGGGTCGGCCGGCTCCGCCTCCACGGACAGCGCGGCGGCCGGGCCCGGCGGCGTCACCGACGGGCCCTCGGGCGCCTCCGCCGATGTGCGCATCCTCCGACGCTACCTCTCGGGCGCACTCGCCCTCGCCCGCATCGTCGAACCTCACCGCCGGCGGCGGGCCGCGGAACCAGGGCTCGCCGCCGGGTCGGGGCCGGGCCTGGTCCCGCCGGTGCATCGCGGCGAGCAGGTCCCGGGTGCAGGGCGCGCGGAGGGGACGGAGAAGACGGTCGCGACTATCCCCGCCGCCACGATCACCACTCTAAATAATTTTTAACAACAAAAGTATATGACGCATCGCAGGATCGGGTTCCATGCTCGTCACCTCCACGAGCTGGCCCGCCGTGGTCGCCGATCTCCGATCGGCTGCCCGGGGGCCGCGATGGAGAGAGTCTCGTCCGCCCGGCGATGGCCGCCGCTCCTGACCGCAGGGAGAATGACCTACCGCCGAGGCGAGATCGCCTCGCAGCTGTCGCGCAATTTACCTTGTCACGGCCGCGCTTCAGGAGTAGGTGCATCTCTGAGTTTCCTGCTGGAAAGCAACCCGCCCAATGTTTGCTGACGAACAAGAATTGAACGCCTTCGACAATAAGGTTTGGAGTGGACTAGGCTCGGGCACCTAGTTGCAAGATCGGTACTGGAATCGGGGGTAGGAGTTGCCACTCCAGTCGCGGTGGCTCCTCGTGGGTCTCCTTGCTTGCGTCACTGTCGCTGCTTTCGTCCTACTACTGTTCACTGGTGGCGTCGGCCGGCTCGGGCTGGCTGTGGGGATGGCTGCCGCGTTGCTGGCCACCCTTTACCTTGCCTTTGGGAGTGGCAGGTATCTCGTGGCGGTCACGCTTGTCGTCGCAACCTCTACCATCGCCTTCGGCCTCCTGACGGTACTTCCTGACTCGGCTCCGGGAGAGGCGGGGGCGACCGGCTGCCGGAAGGGTCCGACAAGCGCACCGGAGGCGAACAGCGATCTTTCTCGGTGGCAGAGCTTCGGGAATGGCGTAGTTTCCTACGGCGCAAATATCCTGGAGGTGGGGGTCGAGCCGGGCGACTACAACCCGGCCGGCTGGGGCCTGGACAGGGTCGGATACTGCGACTACCGATTCACCTTCACCGTTGACCTCACGACGCCCCGTCTGGCGCTGCTTCCCGGTCCGAACTCCAATCTCGGCTGGGGCTTCGGTGTGGGCACCTGCATGACCATCGGGCAGAACGGCGAGCCGATGGGGGCGTATCTTCAGTACGGCTTCCTTGAATCATCGGATCAGCCGCAACGGGTGCTCGCCGGAATCGTCAAGGCTGGCGAGTACAACACCTATACGTTTATCAACGACACGCCGTCGCCGGTCTCGCGTCCGTATGTTGAGGGCGAGCTCATCGAGATCGCATGGACCATCGAGGTGCGGGGAATCACCGCAACCGCCGTCGGGACGGTCGGCGGAGTCGCCGGACCGCACGTGCGTTGGCGGCTGGCCGACGGGGCGCGCCTGCCGGAATCGTGCGGTGCGGGTGGCGGCGACGGCGTCGCGTTCCGTGCGTGGGGCACCCGCGCTGTCATCCATTCACCCCTGATCACACCGCTGTAGTTTTCGGGTTTCCTGGGCCCGCTGCTTCGAGCACGGCCCGTTCTGAAGGAGGAGGATCACATGACCAAAAGACTGCCCGGTCGGCACCGAGCACCGGCCGGGCCGACGGGCAACAGCGTATCCCGCAAGTTGGCACGAGCTGGCGTCGTCGCGGTGACGGTCGCCGCGTGCAGTTCGGTTGCCACCATTCCGGCCCTCGCGGCGGGGCCGGTGACCACCATTGTTCCGGGTTCCCCGGCGGGCGGACCTCCGGTGACCGTTCCCAACCGGCCCAGCACTCCTCCTGTCACGGTTCCGAACAAGCCTGGCGGCGGCGTACCTGGTCCGACAACGCATCAGTCGTTGCCGACACTGCGCTATGGCAGTCGGGGGAGTGCGGTGGTGACCCTGCAGCGCGCGCTGCGTATTCCTGCCGATGGTGCATTCGGGCCGGCGACGCTGAACGCGGTGCGTAGGTGGCAGGCGTCCCATCGGCTTACGGCTGACGGGATCGTCGGACCGCAGACGTGGGCGAGCCTCGGTTACCGGTAGGCGTCGGGTGCGGCTTTGGACGGGCTGCCCGGAGCCGCACCCCACCCGTACCCGGGAACCGAGCCGATGGCGGGGCGGTCTCGCCGAGGTGCCGGCCGCTTCCGCGGTCAGGGGCGGGCCATCGAGCCGGCGTCGACGGCGATGGTCGAGCCGGTGATCATGCGGGCCTCGTCGGAGACGAGGAAGGCGATCACCTCGCTGACGTCGCGAGGTTCGATCAGCTCGACGGGAAGCGCGTTCTGCATCGCGGCGGCGAGGTGCGGCAGGCTGGTGATGCTCTCGAACAGCGCGGGGTTCTCCACCACCATCGCGGTGTTCACCCCGGTCGGGGCGACGGCATTGACGCGGACGTTGTCCGGGCCCAGCAGGGCGGCGTAGGCCTTGACCAGGGCGACCACGGCGGTCTTGGCCGCGGTGTAGGCGTCGGCGCCGGCCGTGCCGTCGGTGAACGCCTTCAGCCCCGCGACGGAACTCGTCACGATGATGTTGCCGGTCCGGCGTTCGCGCATGTGGGCGGCGGCGAGTTGCAGGGTGTGCCAGGCGCCGGTGAGCATCGTTCCGAGCGCGTCGTCCCACACCTGCTGCATGTCCGGGTGGTCGCTGCCAGAAATGATCACGCCGGCATTGGCGATCGCGATGTCAACCTGCCCGAGCTGGGCGACCCCGGCGTCGAAGGCGATCTGCTGGTCGGCCCGGGAACGCACGTCGCCCTTGCGCAGCACCGCGGTCCGGCCGAGCTGTTCGATGAGCCGGCCGGTCTCCTTGAGATCCTCCTCCGTCGCCATCGGGTAGGGCACCGTGTCGAGCTGCGCGCACAGATCGAGGCCGACGATGTCGGCCCCCTGCTCGGCCAGCAGTAACGCGTGCGAGCGGCCCTGACCACGGGCGACCCCGGTGATGTAGGCGACCTTGCCGTCGAACTTCCCCATGTCGCTACCTGCGCCTTCGCATCACGAGTGAACGGGACGTCGGCCCCCGCCGGTCGGCCCCTATCAGGCCGGGGGTCGGCTCGCATCAGGCCGGGGGATAACCGATCGTCTTGATCTCCAGGAAGGACTCGAAGCCGGGGATGCCGTTCTCCCGGCCGAGGCCGCTCTGCTTGTAGCCGCCGAACGGCGAGTCCGGGGCGAGCCAGTGGGCGTTGTTGACGGCGACCGTCCCGGTCCGCAGCCGGCGGGCCACGGCCATGGCCCGCTCGACGCTGCCACTGGAGACCACGCCGGACAGGCCGTAGATGCTGTTGTTGGCGATCGCGACCGCGTCGTCGTCATCGTCGAACGGGAGCACCGTCACCACCGGGCCGAAGATCTCCTCCTGGGCGATGCGGGCATCGGGATCGACGTCGACGAACAACGTCGGCTCGACGTAGAACCCGCGGTCGTGCCGCGGCGAGCGCTCACCGCCGCAGACGAGCTTCGCCTCGGACCGCCCGACATTGATGTAGTCGAGCACCCGGGTCCGTTGCCGGTCGCTGATGAGCGGCCCCATCATGTTCGCCGGGTCCATCGGGTCGCCGTACGGGAAGGCGCGCACGGCGGCCTCGGCCGCGTCGACCGCCTCGGTGTAGCGGGAGCGTGGGACGAGGATGCGGGTGGCCAGCGCGCAGCCCTGCCCGGCGTGGAAGCAGATGTGCGAGGCGGCGAGTCCGACGACCGCGCCGAGGTCGGCGTCGTCGAGCACGATGGAGGCCGACTTCCCGCCGAGTTCGAGGAAGGTCCGCTTCACCGTCCCCGCCGCCGAGGCCATGACCGCCCGGCCCGTCGCGGTCGAGCCGGTGAACGTGATGAGGTCGACGTCGCGGTGCGCGGTGAGCTGGGCGCCGATTCCGTGGTCGGCGGAGGTGACGACGTTGAGCACGCCCGGGGGCAGGTCGGTGTCCTCCAGCGCGATCTGACCGAGCAGCGCCGCGGTCCACGGGGTGTCCGGCGCCGGCTTGAGCACCACCGTGTTCCCCGCGGCGAGCGCGCCGGTCACCTTGACCAGGTTCAGCATCAGCGGGAAGTTCCACGGGGTGATGGCGCCGACGACGCCGACCGGCTCGCGCCGCACGACCCGGCTCGCCGGGCCCATCAGGGTCGTCGTGTCGGGTAGTGCCTGCTCGTACGCGTAGGACTCCGCGAGGTCGGCGACATAGCCGATGTCGGCGATCACCGGCTCGACCTGCATGAGCCGGCTCAGCGACAGCGTGCAGCCGGTCTCGGCGATGAGGACCTCCCGGACCTGTTCGATCCGGGCCTGCAACGCGGTCTGGAGCTGACGAAGGCAGTGCGCCCGCAACGCCGGGTCGGTGCTCCATGAGCCCCGGTCGAACCGGTGTCGGGCCGCCGTGACCGCCGCGTCGAGGTCCGCCGGTCCCGCGTCGGCGGCGACCCCGAGGAGCTCCTCCGTGGCGGGGTTGCCGTTGTCGAACGTCCGCCCGGAGCGGGCGGCGACGAGCTCGCCGTTGATGATCAGTTCCGATCGGTCGATCATCGACCCTCCTGTCGCCGGAAGCGGCGGTGATCCCGCGCGTCCGTGACATTGGTAACAATCCCGCGAATTATTGTCAACCGGAGAGTCGGCTAAATTGGTGCCGGCGGGAGTTCTAGGCTCCCTGCCAGCGGTACAGGTTCCCGGGACGGCCGCACCGTCCGTAGCGGTGGGAGCGGATCGCCAGTCGATGGACGGCCAGGTGCTCCAGGTAGCGGCGGGCCGTGGCGCGGGACACTCCGATCGCGGAAGCGATATCCGTGGCGGAGGCCGGCACGGTCTCGGCCCGCAACTGGGCCACGACGGCGTCGAGGGTCGTCGTGGACACGCCCTTGGGCTGGTCGGCGACCGGGGTGAACGGTGGCCGGAGCGCGGTCAGGGCGCGATCGACCTCCTCCTGGCTGAGATGGTGCGGGGGAGCGGTCGTCAGCGCGCGGTGCGTCGTCGCGAACCGGTGGAGACGGTCGCGCAGAGTCGCGGCGCTGAGCGGTTTCACCAGGTACTGGGCGACCCCGTAGGACAACGCGGCCCGGACTGTCGCAAGGTCGCTGGCCGACGTCACGGCGATGATGTCGAGCACGGCGCTGCGGGACCGCAGTGTGCGGCATACCTCCACGCCCGTCATGTCGGGCAGGAGGAGATCGAGCAGGACGAGTTGCGGATGACCGCGGGAGACGAACTCCAGCGCCTCGGCGCCGCTGTGGACGATGCCGATGACGGCGAATCCGGGCAGCTGGTCGACATGGCTGCCCTGCTGCTCGGCCAGCCGCGTGTCACCGTCGACGATCAGCGTGCGGATCGGATTATCAGGCATACGTCGCGGCTCCGGACGGTCTGGTCGAAGAAACAGCAGGAGAGGTATCGGGGTAATGGTCTGTCGGATTCCCGGTCTCGGGTGACGCGTATTTTCACAGAGCAAGCCCGGGAATGCATCCGCCAGCTGTCGGAGATGCGTCCCGGTCCGGCCGACGAACGTGCGGAACCGGCGGTCGACGGCCCGGTGCCGCGGCCCCGTCGACACCCTTCCTCCGCGGCTCACCGGCACTATGGTGCCGTTCCTGGAGAATATGCGCAGAACCGTGACACGGGGGCCGCCGCTGAGCAGTGTGGTCGCGAACATCGACATCACCGGGAAAGGTTTTCCTGCCCGGCGAGGAGGCACCTATGTCCGCGCCCGCTCCAATCGCCCCGCGGGTCCGCCGCCCGTGGTATCGCCAGTTGTACGTGTGGGTCCTCGCCGGTATCGCCGCCGGCATTGTCGTGGGCCAGCTGGCGCCGGATTTCGCGGTCCGCCTCCAGCCGCTGGGCACGACCTTCGTCGACGCCATCAAAATGGTCATCGCGCCCATCGTCTTCTGCACCGTCGTCGGCGGCATCGCGCAGGTCGACAACCTGCGCAAGGTGGGCCGCGTCGGCCTGAAGTCCATCGTCTACTTCGAGGCCGTCACCAGCGTCGCGCTCCTGCTCGGCCTGATCGTGATGAACGTGTTCCGGCCCGGGGACGGGGTGCACGCCAACCCCGCCGGCCTCGTCGTCAACGACACCGTCGGCGGCTACATCAAACAGGGCAAGAGCGAGGGCTGGGGTCACTACCTGTCCGACATCGTGCCGGGCAGCGTGGTCGGTGCCTTCGCCGACGGCGCCATCCTGCAGGTGCTGTTCTTCGCAGTCCTGTTCGGGATCGCCCTGAACCTCATCGGGCCCGCCGGCGCCGGGCTCGCGGCCGGGGTCGAGCGGGTCGGCACCGCCATGTTCCAGGTGATGCGGATCATCATGTACGCGGCTCCCGTCGGCGCGTTCGGGGCCATGGCCTTCACCATCGGCAAGTACGGCGTCGACACCCTGACCAGCCTCGGTAAGCTCATCGGTATCTTCTATGGCACCTCGGTGTTCTTCGTCCTTGTCGTTCTGGGCGCAATCGCTGCTGCCATCGGTGTCAACATCCTGCGGCTGCTGCGCTACATCCGGGAGGAGCTGCTCATCGTTTTGGGCACCTCGTCCTCGGAACCGGTGCTTCCCCAGCTCATGCGCAAGCTCGAGGCGCTCGGCGCACCGCGGCAGGTCGTCGGGCTGACCGTGCCGACGGGATACTCGTTCAATCTCGACGGCACCTGCATCTATCTGACCCTCTCCGCCCTTTATCTCGCCCAGGCCGTCGACGCCGACCTGTCGATCGGCCAACAGCTCGCTATCGTCGGCGTTCTCCTGCTGACCTCGAAGGGCGCCGCGGGCGTCACCGGTTCCGGATTCATCGTCCTCGCCGCGACCCTATCCACGGTCGACTCGATTCCGGTGGCCGCCATCATGCTCATCTTCGGCATCGACAAGTTCATGTCCGAATGCCGGGCGCTGACGAACGTCTGCGGGAACACCCTCGCCACCCTGGTCGTGGCCCGCTGGGAAGGCGTCCTCGACACTGAGCGCATGCACCAGGTCCTCGACCACGGCGGCACCGAGCCGCCTGTCCTCGTCGAACCGCCCGTCCTCGTCGAGCCGCCTGTCCTCGTCGAGCCGCCTGTCCTCGTCGAGCCGCCTGTCCTCGTCGAGCCGCCTGTCCTCGTCGAGCCGCCCGCCCTCGTCGAGACACCCGGAGACGTTGCCGACCGTCCGGCGGTGGGTCGCCCAGTCGCCGACTCGGACAACCCGAACGGTGCGGACGACCCGGAACTGACGGTTGCGGTTGCCGTCCCCGCACCTCTGACCGGGCAGGGACCCGGGAGCTAAGCGAACCCGGGAGCTGATCGAACCCGGGAGCGGAGGGATCCGACCTGGCGTCGCCGACGGGGCAATACGGGCATAGCGGGTTTCGGCCGCCCGTGGTCGTATTTTGCTGCACGTGGGTGTTGTCACCAGGTTCCGGCGTCGTTACGCTTCCCCTGCGCCGGTTCGCGATGTGCCTTTTCGGGCAGCCGGCGGAATCACGGGGGTTCACGTTTCTGCGTCGGCGCCACGGGTTGCCGGCCATTGTGGACTGTCTCGCGGTCGGGTCCGGCCGGCTGCTTCTTTCGCTTTTCCTGGCCGGATTCCTGCATGGCCGAGATACGGCTGTGCGGACACGAGAGGTGGGAACATGTCCCTTTATCACACCGAAATTCAGTGGGGCGGTCCGGGCGCGGACTGGCACAAGGACAGCGACCTGCAGATCGTCATCAGCAACCGTAACGGGGTCGTTCCGCCGACGGGTCTGCCCGCCACGGGTACCCAGGTGTCCTGGTCCGGCCCGCACGGGAACGGCAGCGTCACGTTCTTCGAGGACGGCGCCCTGTTCCAGGGTGCGGCCCAGTTCCCGGGTGAGGGCCCGGTGGGCTACCGCGGAACGGCTGCGTCGTAGGAGATCCCGGAGCTGGGGCACGCCGTCAACTTCGAGTTGACGGCGTTCTCCTGTCAACCTAAAGTTGACGCCGTGACCGAACCGGTTCGGATGACGCGCGCCGTCAGCCTCGACGACCTGATCGAGGCCGTCGCCGCCGCCCACCCCGACGCGCTGTCCAGGCTGTCGAACGCCATTCTCCTGGCCGACCACCTCAGCGAGGTGGCCGACCATCTGATCGGGCATTACGTCGACCAGGCGCGCAGGTCCGGAGCGTCCTGGACCGACATCGGTCGGAGCATGGGGGTCACCCGGCAGGCGGCGCAGAAGCGATTCGTGTCGAAGGCCGCGGGCGAGCCGGCGCCGCCGGAGGGCGACCCGGGCTTCGGCCGCTTCACCGTCCCGGCCCGCAACGTGGTGATGGCGGCCCAGAACGAGGCGCACTCGGCGGGCAACGACGAGATCGGCCCGGCGCATCTCGCCCTCGGCCTGCTCGCCGAGCCCGAGGCGCTCGCCGCGCAGGCCGTCCGGGCGCAGGGAGTCGAGCTCGCGGCCGTCCGACGGGCCGCCGCAGCGGCGCTGCCCCCGCGGGTCGCGCGGGTGCCCGACCTCGTCCCGTTCGACGCGGGCGCGAAGAAGGCGCTGGAGCTGACCATCCGCGAGGCCCTGCGGCTGGGGCACGAAGAGGTCGGGACCGAGCACATCCTGCTCGCACTGCTGGAGCTCGAGGATGGCTCGGGCGTGCTCAGCGGCCTCGGTGTCACCAAGACCGCCGCCCAGGCGTTCGTCACGGCATAGGCATAGGTGTGGGTGTATGTCACGGCCTAGGCGCCCAGACAGAGCCCTCGATGAGCTGCGGCGCGCCGGGGGCGAACCGCGGCAGGTCGATCAGGCTCGGCAGGTCGGCCGCCATGGGCCGCCCGGTCGAGGCCGTTGTCCAGCTCGACGAGCCGCCCGGCGACCACCCGGGCCAGCCAGATCGACTCGGCCGCGCCCTTGGCCCGCCCCGACCAGTCCACCGCGATCACCTGTGCCACGAGACGGCAACGCTATCCGTGGCGTCGCGCCGGCGTCGACCGCGCACCGCGGAACATCATGGGCGCGGGGCCTGCGGTGTGATGGTGTTCCTGCGGAACTACCCACTCGCACGGTCCCGGCCGAGGCGGCCGGGTGGAGGATCATCGAATGACAGAAGACTCGCCAACCCCGCGTCCCGCGCCCGCGGGGGCCGGCCCCTCCGAGCCGCCCTGGAGGCAGATCGAGTCGCGCAGTCCCGAGTGGCTGCCGTGGGTGCGCGAGCTGCACTCCATTGCCCAGGCCGGGCTCGCCTACTCCCAGGACCCCTACGACCTCGAACGGTTCGAGCAGCTCCGGCGGCTCAGCTACGAGATCGCGGCCCACTGCACCGTCGTCACCGTGGAGGCGGCGGAGGGCCTCTTCGGTGGCGAGGTCGGCTACCAGACGCCGAAGGTCGACGTGCGTGGGGTGCTGTTCGACGGCGATCGGATCCTGCTCGTCCGGGAGAAGGAGGACGGCGGCTGGTCGCTGCCGGGCGGCTGGGCCGACGTGGGCCTCACCCCGGCCGAGGTCGTCGTCAAGGAGATCTTCGAGGAGGCCGGTCTGCGCGCCGAGCCGGAGCGCCTGCTCGCGGTCCTCGACAAGCGCCGGCACGCCCACCCGCCGTACCCGAACGACACCTACAAGATCTTCATTCGGTGCCGGGTGGTCGGCGGGAGCCCCGGTGGGGGGCTGGAGACCTCTGAGGTCGGCTGGTTCCAGCGCGACGCCCTGCCGCCGCTGTCCGAGAAGCGCAACACCGCCGGCCAGCTCGCCCTGATGTTCGGCTACCTGGACGACCCCACCGCCCCGGCCGTCGTCGACTGAGTCGGCATCCGGGCTGGGCCGGCATCCAGGAGGCGTCAGCGCTCGGTGTCGAGCACTGCTGCGAGCCTGACGGCAAGGTCGTCCATCACCGCCGGCAGCACCCATTCGACCTCCGGGCGGCGCAGGAACGTGAAGACGTCCGGGCCCTGGGCGGTGACGGGCAGATCCTTGGCCCGCGGCACGATATGGACGTGCAGATGCTCGAATCCGGCGGCCTCCGAGAACGCGGCCACGTAGGTCTTCGCGCAGCCGGTCACCTTGACCAGCGCCCGGCTCAGCCGCCAGGTCAGCACCCCGAGCTCGGCGGCCTCGGCCTCGGTGAGTTCCGCCGGGGAGGTGAGGTGCCGCCGGCTGACCAGGACAAGCCATCCCGGCAGCGCCGTCCGGATCGCGTGTGCCGCCCGCCATCCCGTCCCGACCAGCACCCGCTCCCGCGGCGGCAGCCCGGCCGGCGCCGCGTTGCCCGCGCACGAATAGCAGCCTTCCGTTCCGACGGCCGGGACCACACCGATACCCATCGCGGCCCCGCCTTCCCGGTGAAGAATGCTGCCCGCCCGCCGGACGATGAGTTGTGATCCGCGTGTTCCCGGAGATCGCGGCCGGGCTGGATGTCAGGTCGTGGTGAACAGGGCGCTGGCCCAGAAGTCCTTGGGGTCGCGGACGCCGGGTGGGACCGCGAAGACGGCGCTGCTGGTGTGGACGATGTACTCGTTGAGTGCATCCGACGCGGCCAGCCGGCGCTGGATCGGCAGGAACCCGGTGCGGGGGTCGCGCTGGAACGCGATGAAGAACAGGCCCGCGTCGAGCTGTCCGGTCTCCTGGTTGACGCCGTCGGTGTAGGAGTAGCCGCGGCGCAGGATCGTCGCGCCGCCGTTGGTCGACGCTGCCGCGAGCCGGATGTGGGCGTCCGCGGGGATGACCGGCTCGCCGTCGGCCCCCTTGGTGCTCAGCGGGACCGGGTCGAACTCCTCGGCCGCGCCCAGCGGCGCGCCACTCGCCTTCGTCCGCCCGAAGACCTGCTCCTGGTCCAGCAGGAAGTCGCGATCCCAGGACTCCAGCAGCATCCGGATGCGGCGGGTGACGACGTAGGTGCCGCCGCGCATCCACGACTGGTCGCCGTCCGCGCCGACCCAGACGTGCTTGGCCAGCGACGCGGTGTCCTCGCGTTTGACGTTGTTCGTGCCGTCCTTGAAGCCCATCAGGTTGCGCGGCGTGTCCTGGCTGCTGCTGGTCGTGCTGGTCCGGCCGAAGCCGAGCTGGAACCAGCGCAGCACGGCGGTGCCCTGGGCGAGACGGCGCAGGTTGCGCACGGCGTGGAAGGCGACCTGCGGATCGTCGGCGCAGGCCTGCACGCACAGGTCGCCGCGGCTGCGTAGCGGGTCGAGGTTGTCGCCGGGCAGCGGCGGGATGTCGGTGAGCGCCGCGGGCCTGCGCCCGGCCAGGCCGAAGCGTCCGTCGAACAGACTCGGCCCGAGTCCGAAGGTGATGGTCAGGTTGCCGGCGGTCAGCCCGATCGCCTCGCCGGTGTCCCGCGGCGGCGAATGCGGCGCGGCGGCGTCGTCGGCGACGGCCTGCCCGGCGGCCATCCGGGCGGCGGCCGCGGTCCACCCGACGAGCAGCTCGCGCAGCTGGTCGCGGCTCACCCCGGCGGAGACGTCGAAGGCGGCGAAGGCGAGTCGATCCTGGGCGTCGGTGGTGATTCCGGCCTGCTGCGCGCCGTGGAACGGCACGATCCCCCGGGGCGCCGCGGCGGTCGCGGGCGGCGAGTCG
>NZ_JAMQQF010001200.1 GCF_023716945.1 Frankia sp. AiPs1
GGTCGGACCCCGGCCATGCCGCTGACCGGTCGGGCCGCGAGGGCCGCGAGGGCCGGTCGGGCCGGGAGGGCCGGACGGGGCGGGGGGGGCCCGGGGCTGTCGGGCAGCCGGCGGCGGCTGCCCCGGTCGATCCGCGTACCGCCCCCCGCCAGGCCTACGATCACTGCCTGGAAGCGATGAGCAAGGCCGCCGAGCTACGGGCGGTCTCCAAGGCGGCCGGTTCGGCCTCCGCCGGGCTGATGACCGCGCTCGCCTGCCTGCTCAGCCTTGTGTTCGTGGGGGTGCTGCGGGTGTTCACCGAGGCGCCCGGGCTGCCCTGCATCGTCGGCGCGGCGGTGCTCGCCGCGGCGTTGGTGGCCGTGGCGGCCGGCTCCGAAGGTGGGGTGAAAGCCGTGTCCCGGGCGGGCATGCTGGGAGCGGGCGCCGCCGCGGTGGCGGTGCTCGCCACGTTCCGGCTCGCGCCGATGGCGCCGGTCGACGTGGCCGCCGCGCTGCTCGCGCT
>NZ_JAMQQF010001201.1 GCF_023716945.1 Frankia sp. AiPs1
GCCTCGACGCCGGCCGCGGCCAGCGCCCGGCCCACCAGCAGCTCGTCGAGGTCGAGGCCGGCGCCGTGCCGCAGGCCCGCGGGGGTGCCGACGAGCTGGAATCCGAACGGCGAGAAGGACAGGATCGCGGCGTCGAGGAAGCCCGCGCCGAGGTCGTACCAGCCGACGAGATCGACCGTCTGGGTCATCGAGCTGCGGGCGAGCAGCGTCCCCATCGCGTCGGCCGCGGGCAGGGCCACCACCGGCAGCTCCAGCCCGGAGAGCTGAGTGGTCGCCTCGGTGAAAGTCTCCCGCCGGCCAGCAGACCAGAACGTCGGGAAGGTCACCACCACCTGGTCCGGCGGCCCGCCGAGCTGGTCGGCGGCCAGCCCCACGAGATGGGCGACCAGTCGGGCGAGCAGACCCTCGCGGCTGTAGGCGGCGCCGCCGAGCAGGACCGGACCACCCTCGCCGAGCCCGCGCAGCAGGTCGGTGCCGGCCCGGTCCGGGTCGGCCTGGGCG
>NZ_JAMQQF010001202.1 GCF_023716945.1 Frankia sp. AiPs1
CACGCCGGTTCCGGCGGTCCGCGGCGGGCCGGCGTCGTGCCCGGGGCGGGCCGTGGGATGCGTCCCCGCCACCGTCGCCTTGTCCGCCACCGCCGACGGACCCGACGTCGCCGCAGTGCCCGGATTGACCGCAGTGCCCGGATTGACCGCAGTGCCCGGATTCGTCGCACTGCCTGGATTCGTCGCCCTGGCCGGCATCCCGACGGCGACTGACCGGGCCGCTTGGGCCCGGTAGGCCGCCGACCAGATGACGAGGATCTCCCCGCCGAGCGCGAGATGACACTCCAGATCGACCGGCGCCGCCCGGGCGGACGAGGCGCTGTCGACCAGCGGGTGGCTGAGGACCCGGTAGCCGGCGTGGGCGAGCTGCCAGCACAGCCAGCGCGCCCAGGCGGCATCCGGCTCGGCGACGGTGTGGGAGACGATGATGTCCCACGACGGCCCCGCCGACGCCGCCCGCGCGTCACCGCCCGGCTCGCCGGGGCCGCCCCGACCGCCGGG
>NZ_JAMQQF010001203.1 GCF_023716945.1 Frankia sp. AiPs1
GGTCGGGGCCGAGCTCGACGGCGCCCGCGAGCGGCTCGGCGCCCTGCGCGAGGAACTGCGCACCGCCACGGCGGAGGTACAGCGACGCGGGGTGGCGCCGCTCACCGGGGACCAGGTCCCGACGGATCTCGGTCACGCCGGGGACCTACTGCGCGCCGCGACCGCGGCGGTCGAGCACGCCGCGAACGGCCACGCCCAGGCCCGCGCCGCCCGCGACGACCTGGTCGCGCGCTCGACCCGGCACACCGAGGACCTAGACGCCTTCACCGCCATCGCCGAGAGCCTCGCGGACCTGCCCGCGGCGACCCAGCCGACCGTGGAGCCCGCGCGCACCGGAACAGGCGGTATCGGTGCGAGCGGACGGGGCGCGTCTGCGCTCGCCGGGCCGGCGGCGGATGATCCCGAGCCGGCCGATGGCGCGGCGGTGGCCATCCCGTTCGCGGGCGACGCGCGCCAGGCTCGGGAGAGCTCCCACCGGCTGCGCCTCGCCTGGCGAGAGA
>NZ_JAMQQF010000120.1 GCF_023716945.1 Frankia sp. AiPs1
GCCGTCGCGGACTCGGCTGGCCGGCCGCCGAGGCGGTCGGCCAGCCGGCGCAGCGCGACGTTGCGCGGCGGCCCCCCGCTCAGCGAGACCGCGACAGCGGACACGCCGAACAGGAAGTTCAACCAGTTGGTGGTGTTCTCGTTGGTGATGTAGGCACTCGGCAGGACCATGCCCGCCGCGGCGAGGAAGGCGTACCACGGCTCACCGCCGAGGCTGATCACCAGGACAGCGAGGATCACCAGCGAGGAGAACGAGGAGAACGACGACCCGGTGACGGCCGAGACCGAACCGCCGTAGAGGCCGCCGTAGAGCGCGGCGACGAAGGCGGACAGGCAGAACACGAGCACCCGGGTGGTGTTCACGCTCGCGCCGTGGGTGGCCAGCGCCGTCGGCGAATCGCTCAGGCCACGCAGCAGGCGCCCGAGCCGGCTGCGGTGCACGCCCACCACCAGGGCCGCGACCAGTGCGACGAAGATCAGGACGAGGTAGTAGTACCCGCGGTCGCTCTCGAAGGCCGACAGGCCGGGACGGGGCACCCGCACACCCGATGTGCTGGACCCGAACAGGACCTTCAGCGGGTAGCCCATCTGCTCCAGCGCGATGCCGAAGCCGAAGGTGGCCAGGGCCAGGAACACCCCGGACAGCCGGATCGCCGGGATCGCGATGATCGCGCCGACCGGGATGGCGACGAGGCCCGCCAGCAGCAGCGCGACCAGCCAGGGCAGGCCGAGGCCGGTGGTGAAGTGCCCCATGGCCGCGGCGCCGATCGCGGCGAACGCGGCGTGGGCCAGCGACACCTGGCCCGAGGTGCGCACCAGCAGCCCGAGGGAGAGGAAGAGGATGACCTTCAGCAGCGCGTCGGTGTAGGTCGGGATGCGCGCGCTGCCGACGAGGAACGGCACGGCGACGGCGAGCGCCGCGAGCACGACGGCGCCGCTGAGCTGGATTCGGGCGGGGGCCCGCCAGGTGTCGGTGACCAGCAGGCGGGCCGACAGCCGCCGGTCGACCAGCCGCCGACGCGGGGTGAGCAGCAGGACCGCGAACAGCACCAGGAACGGTGTGCTCGGCGGCAGCCCGGTCAGCAGCGCGTTCGGGTGGGTGACCGCGCCGTACTTGGTCAGCACGGAGGCGAGCACGCCGACGACGAGGCCGCCGGCGTAGGTCAGCGGCAGGCTGGAGAAGTAGCCGAGCGCGGCGGCGCCGAACGCCTGCACGACGAGCAGCGTCAGCAGCAGCGCGTCCAGGCTCAGACTCGGGGCGAGCAGGACGCCGGCGAGGCAGGCGAACGTGCTGCCGATCACCCAGGACCAGCGGCGCACCGCCACCGGATTGGTGCCCGAGGAGTCGAGCAGCTCCGGGTCGTCGACGACGCCGCGCATCGCCAGGCCCAGGCGGGCGAAGCGGAAGAACAGGTACAGCCCCGCGGTGGCGATCAGCGCGATGGCCGTGATGATGATCTGGTCCCACGTGATGACCGTCCCGGACAGCGTGAACGCCTCACCGGTCGGCAGGAACGTCGGGAAGGTCTGGCTCTGGGCGCCGTAGCGGGCGGTGAAGAAGCCCTGGACGGCCAGGATGATGCCAATGGTTGCAACGATCTTGTGAACGACCCGGACTTCGGCGAGGCGGCGTGCCATCAACTCGAGCAGAAGTCCGAGGGCGGGTCCTACGACGCCGACGCTCAGCAGTGCGGCTAATCCCCAGGGAAGGTCGTGTTGGACCCGTAAGAAGTAGAAGGTGTAGGCGGCGGTCGTGGCGACCGCCCCGTGCGCAAGGTTGAAGATCCCGGACGTCTTGTAGGTGAGCACCAGGCCCGTGGCCGCCAGTCCGTAGACGGAGCCGGAGACCAGGCCGATGATCACGAAAGGTAAGAGGTCGTTCATGCGATCGGCCACTCCGCCGACCGGGAACGCGTACCTCGGAAGATCATTCCGACACTCCCGTCAGATTCTGCCTCAGACCGAACCCACCACAGGGGCCGGACGCACCCGCCCGAACGGATGCCCGCCCGAACGGCCAGGCCCCCACTCGATCGTGTGGCCGGCATCATACCGTCAGATTGTCTGTAGGCCAGAGGCTTGGCGGGTTCATCTGTTGCGACGGGCGTCTGACCTGCTCACCGAGGCATCGAGGACGCTGACGGAGCGGCGCGCCGGCGGTGTGTCGGCGGCGCGTCGGGCCCGACGGCGTAAGTGACGAGAGAGTTAGAAAGGCCGATCCACATCGCCACCGGGGCCGGCCGGACGGGCCCCCGACGGCCCGGCATCCCGGGCCGTCGGGGGGAGAGAGAAGCCGGGCTTCCCGGGGCGGGATACCGGGGCGCCCGGGGGCGCAGCGCAACGCGCGGGACGGATCGGATCAGTACGCCGGACGCCGACCAGCCCGCGGGGCGGATCCGGGTCCGGTGGCGATCAGCGCGCGGCGGCGCGGATGGTCTCGCGCAGGGACCCCAGCGTCGCCGCGAGGGCCGTCGGCTCGTGGCCGCAGTGCGCCATGCAGTTCGCGCAGCGCGGGTCCTTGCCGCGGCCGTAGGAGTCCCAGTCGGTGGTGTCGAGCAGCTCCTGGTAGGACTCGGCGTAACCGTCGCCCATCAGGTAGCAGGGCTTCTGCCAGCCGTAGAGGGAGTAGGACGGGATTCCCCACGCCGTACACGGAAAGTCGAGCTTTCCCTCGAGGAAGTCGAGGTAGAGCGGCGAGTGGTTGAGCCGCCAGCCCTTCCGGCGGCCTTCCGCGAACGCCTTCCGGAAAAGCTCCCGGGTCTCCTCGACCCCCATGAAGTTCTCCTGGTCGGGAGCCTTCTCGTAGGCGTACGCCGGGGAGAGCATCATCCCGTCGACGTTGAGGTCGTTGTTGAGGAAGTTCAGGACGTCGATGACGTTCTGCGGGGTGTCGGTGTTGAAGAAGGTCGTGTTGGTGGTCACCCGGAAACCCCGCCGCTGGGCCTCCTTGATGTTGTCCACCGCCTGGGCGAACACGCCCTTCTTCGAAACGATCTCGTCGTGGCGCTCCTCCAGGCCGTCGATGTGCACCGCGAAGGACAGGTACGGCGACGGGGTGAGCTTGTCGATCTTCTTCGGGATGAGCAGCGCGTTCGTGCACAGGTACACGAACTTCTTGCGCTTGACCAGGCCCTCGACGATCTTCTCGACCTGCGGGTGCATGAGCGGTTCGCCACCCGCCAGACACACGACGGGGGCGCCGCACTCGTCGGCCGCGGCCAGCGCCTGCTCGACCGGCATGCGCTGTTTCAGCACGTCCGCCGGATGTTGGATCTTGCCGCAGCCCTCGCAGGCCAGGTTGCACGCGAACAGTGGTTCCAGTTCAAGGGTGATGGGAAACTTCTCGCGGCGCAGAATCTTCTGCTTCGCAAGATAGGCTCCGACTCTGATCGCCTGACGTGCTGGAATGGACATTTTCACCCTCCTGGTGGTTGATCTCGATCTCGCCGGGTGGGTGGAGCAGTGCCCTGCCGGATCCAGTCTAGGTCCACGCTCCAGCCGATTAGCGGCCGAGGACCGGTGAGAGTTATGTAACCGCCGAGGTACGACCCAACCCATCTCGTCCATGCCCGAAAGGGTCAGTCGACGAATGGCCCGGTCAGGAGGCCCGGCGAGCCGACGAGCGCACGCTCGGATACGCGTTCGACGACCGCTCGAATGTGCTTGTCCCCCGCACCGTAAAAGCTCGCCGAAGGACGGAGTTGAGGTGCCGGAACGCAAGCGGGTCGGCGGGTCGAGGGCGGGCCGTAGTCGAGGGTGGGCCGTAGTCGAGGGCGGGCCGTCGCCGCACGTGGGCCGGGGCCGAGAGGGCGGGCGGCGGGAGGGCTGTGGCCGCGCTGGATACGCTGCCGGCATGACGGCGAATCGGCGCATCGTGCTTGCTTCCGGGTCACCGCGGCGCCGCGAGCTGCTGGCCCGGCTGGGCGTGTCCTTCGAGGTGGTCGTCAGCGGCGTCGACGAGTCGACGGCGACCCCGACGGCCCCCGAGCTGACCGTCGAGCTCGCCGAACGCAAGGCCCGCGCCGTCGCCACGCTGCGCCCGCAGGACCTCATCCTCGGCAGCGACACCGTCGTCGAGGTGGACGGGCGGATCCTCGGCAAGCCCGCCTCCCCCGCCGAGGCCCTCGCCATGCTGCACAGCCTGCGCGGGCGGACCCACCGGGTCGTCACCGGCGTCGTCGTCCTCGACGCGGCGAGTGGCACCGTCCACGGCCGCGCCGCCGTCACCGCGGTGACGATGCGCGACGTCAGCGACGCCGAGCTCGCCGCCTACGTGGCCACCGGCGAGCCGATGGACGCCGCCGGCGCCTACGCCATCCAGGGCGGCGCCGCCGCGTTCGTCACCGCCGTCGACGGCGACCTCGACACCGTCATCGGCCTGCCCACGGCGCTGGTCCGCGACCTGCTCACCACCGTCGGTATCGCCGTCCCCGCCGCAGCTCCCCTCGCGCAGTGACGCTCGGCCACCCTGTCCAGCCGGCCAGCGCCCGCACCTGACGCCGCGGATCAACGGCAGTCCGTCGCTACCGTCCGACTGGCGAGCACGCCGGCTGCCACGCGGACCACGAACATCGAAGCGCAGTTCAACACTGGCCAATGCAGTTTCGGCAGCCCGATTCGGTCGGCGAATCCGCACGTTCAGACCCACCGCCCCACCACGCTCGGTCCTGCACATGCAGGCGACCTACGGTCCACTCACCGGCCCGGTCCTCGTGAGGCTTGCCAGATGCCGTCGGTGCTGGCAAGAAGGACCGCGGTCGGCCCCGCCGCTGGATACTGGTTGAAGCTATCCGAGGAGCGCGAGGATGACGGGGAGCCGACGGCCAGCTGACCCGATGCCAGACGACCGGGTCGACACAGGTCCGCTGGCCATCGAGCGGTGGCTGCTGAAAACATCGCGGATGGCGAGCGCGGACCCATTCGTCCACGTCGGAGCGCGATTCTCGCGGTCCTTCGGTCGCGATGCTTCGTTTGTCAGCCGCATTGAGGGGGGTACTCGACGGCTTCCAGTGACCTTGCGTGCGCTCTGGTTCGACAGGATTGGCCTGGATCGGGCCGAGGTGGACCATCATCTCGCCGAGCGGCTTCTCGACTCCTCGTCACTCCCGGCTGCGTCCTCGGCCGGCCCGGCTGTTAGCGAAAGCGACCTGGAGCTCTTTGACGCTGCGTTGCACGGTGCAACTCTGTCTCCGCGACAGTGGGGTCCTGCGTGCCGTGCGGCGGCGGCCAGCGGCCTACCGCGGACGATCATCGACTTCTGCGACATCGGACTGGAGGCACTTGCCGTGGCGTCCCCGTCCGACTATTCAAAACTAGTGGTTGGCTTGGCGTTCCTGCCGGCGCAGACACTCGTCGCAGGCGTCCGCAGAGTTGTCGAGAAGATTTCCTCACGGGGCTATCAGGTCATCGACCTGCTCGCCGCCGTCGAGGGGGATCATGCCGGCTCACTTCTCCTGGAGTACCTCCACAAGATTCCGGACCCGTGGATGCTACGCAGCGTTGCCGAGGCGATGCGACGCCTGACAGAGCGCCGCCAGCTCACCTTCGGTCCAGACGGCGTCCGCCGCTTTCAGGCTGAACTCTTCGATCACGTCCTGGGCGCGCCGTCGTGGACGTCGCGGATCGAGCTGACGAACCTGCTGGGTTCATTGGGACCAGTGCCGGCAGACATCTACCGACGGCTGACCGACGATGTCGACATGGACGTCCGAATCGCGGCGGGAGTACCGGCAGAACAGTCCGTGGAGGCTGTCGCCGACGATCTCTATGCGACGGCAGTCCTGCCTGTTCTGGACTCCATGCCGGGTCGCGTGGACATCGAGGATCAGACGGCGCGCACGCTGGTTGTCGACATGATCTACGGGCGGAGTCGCCGGCGGCGAGTCCAGGCCGCACAGGCACTGGGTCTCAGTGTCTACCGCCACCGCCTCGCCGAAGGACTGGCAGGGCTGCTTGGTTCGCAGGTTATCGAGCTGCGTCGGACCGCCGCACAGGCGCTCATGTACTTTCCCCCAACCGATTCGACCGCGACGGCACTGGCCCGCTGTGCTGGCTCGGACGTCAATCCAGACGTGCGCGGACGAGCTACGTGGTCACTCACGCCCCACGCCAGAGCCCTCGACACCGCCCTGCTCGACACGATGCTGGCCGACGGGGACGAGTCTGTTCGTCGCTGTGCAGTGGACCTGTCCGCAGCCGCCGGTCATCTGTCCGGCCTGCGATTGGCGGCGTCCGACCTTACCTCACCACGCGTCGCAGCCAACGCGGCTGCGCTGGCCGACTGGATTGCACTGCAATCATCTGGAGGGGATCGCTAGAAATGGCAGGACCAGGCGAGCGGCCGAACGAGGGTCACGTGCCGCTACCCGAAGAGATCGGATCATTTCAGCCGGCAGCGGGATCCAAACGCGACGGAGTAATGCACGTCATCGCGCCCGGCACAGAAACGGCGATGTACCAGGGCACCGAACTGCTGATCAGTCAGTTGCGAGGCGTCCTCCGCGAGCAGATCTCCGCAGAAAAGATCGCCGCATCCGCCAGTTGGCTCACAAGACACCCGACCGGAAAAAGAACTAACAAAATCCTTGATCTCGCGCAGAAGCATTCAAGAGGTGCCGCACGAATAGCATCTCTCGTCGGGGGCCCCGCCAGCTATCTTGCCATGGAGCTGGCGGCCCAGTATCTCGACACGACACTGGCAGAAATTCTGGGGCAGATTGGAGGGATACACTTCGAGGCTGCGCAAGAGGAACTCGACGATGCCCGCAACGCGTCCACCGAAAGAGGGAAGAGGATGCATCGCGAGCGCGCGGCCAGTCTTCTCGGCGCGGCGTACAAAGCCTATGAAGCCGAACTTACCGAACGGAAAAGGCTGATCTTACCGAAAAGGGAGAGAATCCGCAGCCATCTCGGCGCCACCAACTCGGCGCTGATCCTCGCGGCGATCAACCGTGCGGATCCGGACACCCGGGAGGCGACCAAGAAATGGGCGGACAACGCCGCGATGCACTTTCGAGACCACGATGTACTCGAACGCATGGCCGCCGAAAACGGGAAGGCACTGAACTCGCTCGGAGAAGACGTCGGAACGGTACTGTTCTCCCCACTGGCGGAGAGGGCACAGTCCAGAATACAGTACCATGACGATCGGCTTGCCCGGCTTGCCGAGAGGCAGCGCCAGTTCGCCGAACTGTATGAACTCCTCACCGCTGGTCTCAGCCAAATCTCACCGTGACGGCTCTGGTTGCACCCGTCGAGCGCCACGAGAATCACGGCCTACGGCTCCTCGTGTTTTCAATGCTCCGGCCGGAGCCGGCAGGCACTGTGACCTTCTCATCGTGCCCGCGAGGAACATCCTGCGGCTGCGATACGGCGCCGATGTCCATTCGGTGCGAAGTCTCCGCCGTGCCATCCGCCCGCTCGGTCCCAGCCGCGACGGTCATCGGGCCGGGCTCGGCGTGGCCGACGCGGCGGACGGTGGCCAGGACGATCGCGGCGCCGACCAGCGCCGCCACCGCGGCCCACAGCGAGATCCGGTCGATGCCGGCGGCGTAGCCCGCCCGGACGGACGGCGCCGAGCGCAGCCGTGCCGAGAAGACGGCTCCGAACAGCGCGATGCCCAGGGTCATGCCGAGCTGGCGGAAGGTGTTGACGGCGCCGCCGGCCATGCCGGCCTGCCGCGGCGGCACCGACTCGACCGCGGCGGAGACCAGCGCCGGCGTCGTCAGTCCGACCCCGACGCCGACCACGGCGAGGCCCGCGAACAGCGCGGACTGGCCGGAGCCGGCCCCCACGAACAGCCTCAGCAGCGCCGAGCCCGCGGCGACACAGAGCAGCCCCACCCCGATCGGCAGGCGTGGCGCGAACCGGTGGGTGTGGCGACCCGCCAGGGCGGCGACCACGAACGCCGTCCCGGCCAGCGGCATCAGCGCCAGCCCGCCGCGCACGGGGCTGAGGCCCAGGACGTTCTGCAGCCACAGCGACACGTAAACCAGGCCGCCGAACGCCGCCAACTGGAACAGCAACGCCCCGCTCAGCAGGCCGGCGAAGGACGGTCGGCGCAGCAGCGCCAGGTCCAGCATGGGGCGGGCGACCAGCCGTTCGGCAACGCCGAAGCCGACGGCGGCGAGCCCGGCGACGACGAACGCGGCCACGGCCAGGTGCTCGCCCCACCCTCGCTCGCCGCCTCTGATCAGCGCGTATGTCACTGCGGCCGCGGCCAGGGTGAAGGCGCTCGCGCCGGGCAGGTCGAGGCGGCCGGCCCCGCGTCCACTGGCCGGCACCACCCGCAGGGTGAGGATGATCGCGACGACCGCGATCGGCAGGTTCACCAGGAAGATCGCCTGCCAGCCGAATCCCTCGGTAAGCAGCCCGCCGGCGATCGGGCCGGCCGCCGCGGCGGCGCCGTTGACCGCACCCCAGACACCGAAGGCCACCCCACGGTCCCTGCCGTGGTAGTTCGCCGAGACGAGCGCCGCGGACGTCGCGAACATCGCGGCGCCGCCGACGCCCTGCACCGCGCGGGCGGTGATGAGCACGGTGGCGTTCGGGGCGAGCGAGGAGGCCAGGGAGGCGGCCGCGAAGACGGCGAGCCCGGCCACGTAGAGCCGGCGGTGGCCGAACAGGTCGGCCAGCGACCCGGCGGCCAGCAGCAGGGCGGCCAGCGCCAGGGCGTAGATGTCGATCACCCATTGCAGGGAGGTGAAGGACGCGTGCAGGTCGTCCGCCATCCGGGGCAGGGCGACGTTCACGATGGTGATGTCGACCAGCAGGATGAAGGCGCCCAGGCAGATCGCCGTGAGGGGCAGCCATTTGCGCATGTCGGGAGAGCTCCGTTCCGGGGGTGGGGCCGGCGGGTGGTCGCCGTGACGTCGTCCGGCCGCGGGGCGTCGAGCACCGGGTGGCCGGGGGCCGGTTGGCCGGATGGCCGGGGGGCCGGTTGGGCCCGTGGTTCCACCGTTCACCCGACCGGACCGTTGCCCCAGTCATCGGCACCGGTGCGGTGGAATCCGACAGTGGCTAGCCTTCGTGAGTGGAATCCGACATCCCGTGGCCGTCGCTGGGCTCCCTGGACCGGCTCGACCGGCGGATCATGCACGCCCTTCAGGTCGACGGCCGGGCGCCGTTCGCGCGGATCGGCGAGGTGCTGGGCGTCTCCGACCAGACGGTGGCCCGCCGCTACGCCCGGCTGCGCGGCACCGGGACGCTGCGGGTGCTGGGCCTGGTCGACCCGTTGCGCATCGGGCTGACCGCGTGGCTCGTGCGGGTGCGCTGCACCCCGGACGCGGCGGCGTCCGTCGGGGAGGCGCTGGCCCGGCGCACCGACACCCGCTGGGTGAGTCTGATCTCCGGCGGCACCGAGATCTCCTGCATCGTGCAGGGCGCCGCCCCCGGCCAGGACGACACGCTGCTGTTGCAGCAGCTCCCGCGCACCCCCCGGGTGGTGCAGGTGACCGCGCACGCGCTGCTGCACGTCTTCTTCGGCCGCGACCTCAGCCCGCTGACCCGCACGGGGCCGCTCAGCCCGGCCGAGACCGCGGCGCTCACCCCGCCCGACGCGCCGGCACGCCGTCCGACCGAGCCGGCCGAGACCGCCGAGGACCCCGTCCGGCTCGGCCGCGACGATCAGCGGTTGCTCGACGCGCTCGCTGTGGACGGCCGGACCCCGGCAGCCGAGCTGGCCACGGCCACCGGCTGGTCGCCGACGACGGTCCGGCGCCGGCTGTCGGAGCTGCGGTCGTCCGGCGCGCTCTACTACGACCTGGACTTCGACCACGGGAGGCTGGGGCACCTGCGGGCGTCGCTGTGGCTGGAGGTCGAGCCGGCCCAGCTCGCCGAGGTCGGGGCCGCGCTCGCCGAGCACGAACAGGTCGCGTTCGCCGGGGCGGTCACCGGCACGGCGAACCTCTACGCGGCGGTCGTCTGCCGCGACGCCAGCGCCCTCTACCGCTACCTGACCGGTCCGATCACCGCGATCTCCGGCATTCGCCGTCTGGAGACCGCCCCCATCCACCGCACCCTCAAGGGCACGGGCCTGCGCCACGACACCCGCCACGACATCCGCCGCGCCGACTCGTCTCCCTGACCTCGCACCCGCCCACGCTGCCGACCAGCCGACCAGCCGACCAGCCAGCCAGCCAGCCGACGAGCCAGCTGGTGAACACCGTTGACTTGTGGCCTACGTCACTCTAATGTCGAGCCCTGATCGGCTCAGCCGAGGTGGATGACCCAGGCGCGAAAGGACGTTCGATGACGCCCGTTGAACTCGATTCCTACGTGGTGACCGACAGCTTCTTCGGGGTCCCGTACATCGACGAGGACGAACAGCGCAGCGAGCCCGTCGAGCATCGCTATATCCACGGCGGTTTCGCGGGAACGAGCACCCGGTTCGCCCTGTGCTACCCGCCCGCCGAGAGGTGGCAGGGCCGCCTTTTCCAGCCGCTGGAAGGCGCCAACGCCGGCCACGAGAACGTCAACACCGGCCCACTCGGCCAGGTGACCGGTGGACTGGAGATGATTTTCCGGATCGGTGGCTTCGCCGTCGAGTCCAACATGGGTCACATCGGCGACGTCATGGATCCTAAGGCCGGCCCCGATCCGACGATCTACGGTTACCGGGCCGCCGCCGAGTCCGCCCGGTTCGCCAAGTTCGTGGCCGCCCAGATCTACGGCGCGCCGACGACGTACGCCTACGTGTACGGCGGCAGCGGCGGGGCGCGGCGCTCGCCGCTGTGCCTGGCCTATGCGCCCGACGTGTGGGACGCGGCCCTGCCCTACATGGGTGACGCCCAGGACGGCGATTACGGCGATCTGCGACTACTGCGCAACGGGACGCCGAACTTCTCCTCCATGTTCAACGTCCAGCGGGTACTCGGGGACAAGATTCACGACGTCGTCGACGCGATGTGGCCGGGCGGCAGCGGCGATCCGTTCGCCGGCCTGAACACCCATCAGCGCGAGGAACTCGCGAACGTCTACCGGATCGGGTATCCGCGTGGCGACGAGTCCTTCATCGCCCAGCCGATGGGCCAGATGTGGCTGTGGTCGTCGATGGCCACCCGGCTGCAGGCCGACTACCCGCAGTACTGGGAGAACTTCTGGACCAGGCCCGGTCACGTCGGGTTCGACCAGCCCGAGCTCGTCCGGGACGACCTGATCGAGCTGGACACGACCGTCAAGCGGGTCCTGTACGCCAAGGACCTGCTCGAGGACCCGACCCTGCAGACGGCGGAACTCGGTCAGGTGCGCGCGTTGGCGTCGCTGTTCGCCGCCATGAACAACATGTGGCACATTCCGATGGCGGTGCAGCTCGCCGAGGTTCCGGCCGGCTACATCCTCGGAGCGAGCGTCGAACTGACCAGCGGCGCGGCCACCGGCCGCATACTGTACGTCCTCAACGGTCACCGGGACGTGCTGCTCGTCGACAGTGACGGCGAGGCCGCGAACCTGCGTTTCACCGGGGTCGAGCCGGGCGACCGAGTTCGGGTCGACAACCACGCTTTTCTCGCCTACTGCTACTACTACCGGCACCACCTCCTGCCGTGGGAGCCGGAGTACGATTTCCTGCGGGTCGACGGCAAGCCCCTCTACCAGCAGTACGAGCTACCCGAGATGTCGCCGTTCATGGGCGTCAAGCACACCGGCCGAATCGAGGGCAAGCTGTTGTGGGTGCACCACACCCACGACTCGTCGCTGTGGCCGCCGCAGGGCCTGGGATTCAAGGCGAACATCGAACGCGAGTACGGGGTCGAGCTGGCCCGCACGAAGTTCCGGCTGCGCTGGACCGAGAACGCCGAGCACGTGCCGCCGAACATGGCGGCCTCGGTGCCGGGCCGGGCGAACACCACCTATCTGGTCGACTACCAGCCGATCATCGAGCAGTCCCTGGTCGACCTGGTCGCCTGGGTGGAGCACGGCGTCGAGCCCGTCGACACCGACTACGCCTACCGGGACGGCGCGATCGTCCTGCCGGCGACGGCCAAGGAGCGCCGCGGCATCCAACCGGTCGTGTCGGTGACGGCGAACGGCGGCGCCCGGGCCGAGGTCGCGGTGGGCGAGGCGGTCACGCTGTCCGCCCACGCCGAGACGCCGCCCGGCGCCGGCGCCATCATCAGCATCCGGTGGGACTTCGACGGGCAGGGCGCCTTCCCCCGCGCGGAGGACCTCGACGGCTCGCCGGCCGAGGTGACCGTGACCACGACGCACACCTACGACGCGCCCGGGACCTACTTCGCCACCGCCCTCGTCGAATCCCACCGCGACGGCGACGCCACCGCCGCCTCCCGCCGCATCCCCAACCTGGCCTCGGCCCGCGTCATCGTCCGCTAGCGGACCGGGCCCCTCCCGGACGCAGCACCCCGCGTGCGTGGGAGCGGAGCCGGGTGGTTCTTCTGTAGGGACAGATCGGACGCCGAACCCTACAGAAGAACCACGAAGGCGCTCTCCCGCGCATCCGTGCGCTCTCCCACGCATCCGTGCGGGCTGATGGTCGCCCGCCCCGCCGATGGCACCGTGGTCACTGTTCCGGACAATTTCCGGAAACAGCCTCGCCCGGCGGCGACGCGTCCCTAAGCTGTCGTTCCGGTAGATGTAACCGCTGGCCACCGCCGCACAGCGGGACCGGCGGCGGCTCGCGTCGATGTCCAGACTCCTCTTTCCGATCCGACGATTCTCCGTGAGCGCGCCGGGCCGGCCAGCTCGATTCCAGCTCCGGCGTTCCGCCGTTGTCTCCGCTGTTTTTCCCGCCGGAAACCGTGCCACCCGGAAAGGCGCTGCCCGGAGGCAGGCGGCGCCGCAGCAGTTCCCCCAGACTCCCCCACCGGACTGTCCCATCGCACTTCCCCACCAGACTGTCCCGCCAGAGTTCCCTGACAGACTCCCCTGACCTGGAGATGCCGATGGCAAGCGTGCACGACGACGCCGAGACGAAGCTCGCCGAGATCTCTACCGCGGCGGTGGGTGGGCCCACCGACCTCCCGCCCGCCATGATACGTCCGGCCTTCACCGAAGCCGACCTGCGCCCGACCACGTCCCAGGCAGCGAGCTTCGCCGCCCTGCGGACCGAGCTCTCCGAAGCCGTCGGCCAGCGGCTGCTGGGCGCCCGCGCGAAGCCGGCCGAGCTGCTCACCGGCAAGGACTGGATGTACTACCTGCCTGACGGCAACTCGATCGGGCGGGTCTCGATCCCCGGCACCCACGAGTCCTGCGCCCGGTACGGCAAGGGAAACATCTTCGTGCCCTGCCAGACGCTCGACGTCGCCGACCAGCTCGACCGGGGCTGCCGTTTCCTCGACATCCGGTGCCGGGTCGTCGGCAGCGGCTCGGACATGTCGTTCGCCATCCACCACGGCGCCTACTACCAGAACATCATGTTCGGGGACGTCCAGCAGAAGTGCGCCGACTTCCTCTACAGCCACCCGTCCGAGTTCATCCTGATGCGGGTGAAGCAGGAGTACTCCCACGAAAGCGACGAGGACTTTCGGGAGATCTTCAACAACAGGTACCTGCGGTCGTATTACTACACCGACGGCAGCATCCCGACGGTGGGCCAGGCCCGCGGGAAGATCGTGCTGCTCGGTGACGTGGCCGGCCTCGGCGGCATCAACTACGGCGGGTCCAATCTCGTCATCCAGGATGACTACAGCCAAGATGACCCGAACGTGAAGTTCGACGAGATCTGGGCCCAGGCGAACGCGTCGGTGGTCTACCGCCAGCCGGGCGACGACCGCCTCTACGTCAACTACGTGAGTGCGAACGACCCGCCGTGGATCGCACCGGACGGCTACGCCGACCTCATCCAGCCGCCGCTCTACGACGCGATCTGGGGCAACATCGAGCAGTGGCGCACCGTGGGCCAGTTGGGCGTCATGCCGCTGGACTTCTTCGACTCCGACGACGGCTGGAACGAGGGGCTGATCAGCGGAATCATCTACTGGAACTACAACTGGTAGCGCCAGCAGACTTCGCCCGCCGGCAGACGCCTCAGTCACGCCGGCAGACGCCTAAATAGAGAAGTCCTCGCCCTGCCAGACACCGCCCCGGGGCAGCCGGATCGGCGGCCGCTCGCCAGCACCGTCGCTGGGCGCGGCGCCGCCCGCGCCGGCCGGGAC
>NZ_JAMQQF010000121.1 GCF_023716945.1 Frankia sp. AiPs1
CGTCGCGACGGCGGCGGCCATGACCGGCACGGATGCCGCCGCGGACGCGGGGGGAACCGCCGCCTGGCGGGCGGGGCGCCGCTCGCGGTCCTGGAGCTCCTCACCGGACAGGCCGGTGATGAAGCTGAGGTAGCCGGGAACGAGGGGCAGCACGCACGGCGACAGGAAGGACAGCAGGCCGGCCGCCGCCGCGACCGGGGCGGCGAGCAGCACGGGCCCGTCCGTGACGAGGCCGACCATGCTCACCGCGGGTCCTCCTGCCCGCTCGGCCGCCGCCCGCTCACGCCTCGGCCTGCAACCGGGTCAGCACGGGCTTGAGGTCGTCCTCGGGCACAACCGGGCCGGTGAAGCGGGCCGCGATGCGCCCGTTCGCGTCGACCACGAACGTGGACGGCAGTCCCGGGGCCACCGGCCAGCCCGCGGCCAGGGTGCCCAGCCGGTCGACGATGCTCGGGTATGTCACGCCGTTGTCGCGCACGAAGGCCCTGGCACCCGACGGGTCCTTCTCGTTGACGCCGAGGAACGCCACCGTCGGGTTCGCCTTGGAAAGCTGCACCAGGCCGGGCGTCTCCGCCCGACAGGGGGCGCACCACGAGGCCCAGAAGTTGACCACGACGATCTTCCCTCGCAGTGACGCGACGTCGAACGCGGCACCGTCGAGGTTCTTGCCGGCCAGCTTGGGCGCCTCGTGCCGGTCCGCGGCCGGGACGAAGTCCTTGCCGGCGGACTGCTGGACGAAGTTGAAGCCGCCGCCGCCGGTCGCGTCGACCGTGCCGCCCCCGCCGGAACAGGCTGCGACCAGCCCCGCGACCGAGACCGCCACCGCGGCGAGCCCGACCCGCCGCAGCCGCCGCAGCCGGCGCACCCCCACCGCCCGGTCGCGGACAACGCCTGCCACCGGCGTGTCCGACCCGTCACCCGACGCGGACCGCCGTCCCTTCTCCGCCATGCGAACCAGTATGTGCCCTGCCCCTTCCCGGTTCGGGACCCGTCTACGACCAACTGTAGAACTCAACTCAGCGTAGGCGGCGAGGCTGGCGGGCGCGCGTGGAGTTCGACACGGCGGACACCACTGGGCTCGGCGGCTACCAGGTGGGTACCATCCCGCCGTCGACCCGGAGGTCCGCGCCGGTGATGTTCCCGCTGCGGTCCCCGGCGAGCAGGACGACGGCGGCAGCGACCTCCGCCGGCGTGCTGAACCGGCCGGTCACGGAGCTGCCGGCCGCGGCGTCGACGACGCTCGAGGGGTCCGCGCCGGTGGCTCGCGAGACGGTGGCGGCGACGCCGTCGGACCCCAGCCACAGGTCGGTGGCGACCGGGCCGGGACTGACCGTGTTGATCCGCACGCCCCGGCCACCGACCTCCCGGGCCAGCGACTTGCAGAAGTTCGCCAGCGCCGCCTTCGCCGCGCAGTAGTCGATGACCGCCGGATCGGCGAGGACCGAGTTCACGGAACTGATCGTCACGATGGAACCGCTGCCAGCGGCGAGCATCAGCGGCAGCGCCGCCCGGGTCGCCCGCACCGCGGCGAGCAGGTTCAGGTTGAGCGTTCCCAGCCACATCTCGTCGGTGACCGAGCCGAACCCGCCGGGCCGGGCGGGCGCGGAACCGACATTGTTGACCAGGATGTCGACCCGCTCACCGGCCCGCTCGACGAGCGCGGCCGGACCGTCTGGGGTGGCCAGGTCGACCGGGTGCACCCGCACCGCGCCGGTGGCCGCCAGCTCGTCGAGCTCGGGTGAGCTACGACGGGCTCCGGCCACCACCGTGGCGCCCTCGGCGACCAGCGCCTGCACCACCGCCAGGCCGATGCCCCGACTCGCCCCCGTGACGACTGCGTTTCGCCCGAGCAGTCCCATGTCCATTCCGCACCTCCGTTGTCGGCAGAGCCGTCCGGCAGTCGGCCGTGACCGCCGGTGCCCGCGCGGGCCGCCGTATCGGCCGCCCTCCGGCACCGCTCTCTTCGCAGGCAGGCTAGGGCCGTTGGTCGGGTCGAGTCGGGCCGGGCCTGGGCTGGGTTGGCTGGCCGAGGGGGTGGCGCACGCGCCGGGTACCCCGCCGGGACCGGTCCCTCATCCGCGCGGCCGGTAGCACCGGACCGCGAGGCGGGCGGTCACCGCGGCGTGACGCCCCGGCCAGGCCGCGTCGGCCCGATGGCGCAGGTCCTCGGCCGTGCGATGGTGGCCGGTGGGGCCCATCAGAGCCAGGTCGACGGCCTCCCCGGGCGACAGCACAAGCGGAATGTCCAACCGTTCGACGGTCGCCGGGGCGAACCGGTCGGCGATCCGCTCGTCGAGTCGGTCGCCCTTGTCCGGCTGCATCCCGACCAGCCCGAGCGGGCCCCGCAGCTCGGCGAGATGGCCCGGTTCGGGGGTGACGACGATGAGGAGTCCGTCCGGCCGCAGCACCCGGCGCATCTCGGCCGGGTTGCGCGGGGCGAAGACGTCGAGGAGCACACCGACGCCGCCGTCGGCGACCGGCCACGGGCCGGCGGCGTCGTAGGCGACCGCTCCGATCCGGGGGTGGGCCCGCGCGGCCCGGCGCAGCGCGTACTTCGACACGTCGACCGCGATCCCGGCCGCCCCGGCCGGCAGTGCGGCGAGCACTCCGGCCAGGTGGTGTCCGGTGCCGGCGCCGATCTCGAGCACCACCGGCCCGGACCTGCCCGCCGCCGGGCTGGCGGCGGCGAGCTCGGCCAGCCGGCTGGTGAGCGGCTGGTAGTGCCCGGCCCCGAGGAACGACTCCCGCGCGGCGACCATGGCGGCGGTGTCGCCGGCGACCCGGCGGACGCGGCCGGTGCGCAGGTTCACGTAGCCGCCGCGCCCGAGGTCGAAACCGTGCCCGGGGTGGCAGCGCAGGGCATCGCCGTCCCGGTGCAGTGCGCCGGCGCACACCGGGCAGCGCAGCACCGGCAGCACCGCCCCGACACCGCCGACACCGCCGAGGCCGACGACACCGCCGACGCCGACGACACCGCCGACGGCGGGTTCGGGCGGCGCGGGCGGGCGGGGCGGGGTTGGGCCGGTCAGGCGCCGACCGATCCGGGCAGGTTCGCGGTCGGGCCGTTCGGTTCGGCGTACTCGACCCCGACGAGCTCCCGTCCGCGGTAGACCGCGGTGGTGACGCTGGCCAGGCCGCACTGGCGCCGGTCGGGCCGGTGCCACAGGTGCAGCCCCTCCAACGCCCGCCGGGTCGTCCACACCGGGAGCTGGTGGCTGACCAGCACGACGTGCCGGCCGGGGTGGACATCGCGCCACTCGGCGGCGGCGGCAAGCATCCGCTCGGCGATCTCGGTGTACGGCTCGCCCCACGATGGCCGCAACGGGTTGGCCAGCAGCCGCCACAGCCTCGGATAACGCAGGACCGCGGGGCCAGCCTCGAACGGTTTGCCCTCGAAGGCGTTGCGGCTCTCGATCAGCCTCGGGTCGACCTCGATGGGCAGGCCATGGGCGGCGGCGATGGGAGTGGCCGTCTGCTGCGCGCGATCCAGCGGGCTCGCGACGACGGCGGCGACGTCCAGCCCGGCGAGGAACTCCGCCGTCACCTTGGCCTGGCGGTGGCCCGTTTCGGACAGCCCGAATCCGGGCAGCCGGCCGTAGAGGACCTTCTCCGGGTTGAAGACCTCCCCGTGCCGGACCAGGTGCACCCGCGTCAGCGGTCCCTGCCCCGCCTCGCCGCCCACCGGCTGCTGCGCCGGGCCCGTCACGACCGACCCCCGGTGGTCGCGGGGACGGGCTCAGGTTCGGGCACGGCGGCGGCGGCGCGGGCGGCGGCGGGCGCGGCGGCGGCGATCCGCTCCATCGTGGCGTCGTCGTGAGCGGCCGAGACGAACCATGCCTCGAAGGCCGACGGCGGCAGGTAGATCCCCGCGTCGAGCATGCTGTGGAAGAACGCGGCGTAGCGGGCGGCGTGCTGCGCCTGGGCGCCGGCGTAGTCGACGACGGCCGCGGCGTCGGTGAAGAAGAAGCTGAACAGCGAGCCGGCGGTGCTGGGCAGGTGGGCGACGCCCTCCTCGGTGAGCGCCGTCGAGACGATGCCGGCAACGTCGGCGGCACGGGCGTCGACCGTGGCGTAGACGTCGTCGGTGCAGGCCCGCAGGGTGGCCAGGCCGGCGGCGACGGCGATCGGATTACCCGACAGGGTGCCGGCCTGGTAGACGGGGCCGGCGGGCGCGAGCCGCGCCATCACGTCGGCACGGCCGCCGAACGCCGCCGCGGGCAGCCCCCCGCCCATCACCTTGCCGAAGGTGAACAGGTCCGGCGACCAGTCCTCGATGGCGCCCTCGTTGCCCCACCAGCCGGCCCGGGAGATCCGGAAGCCGGTCATCACCTCGTCGAAGATGAGCAGTGCGCCGTGGACGTCGCACAGCCGGCGCAGTCCGGCGTTGAAGCCGGGCAGCGGCGGGACCACGCCCATGTTGGCCGCGGCGGCCTCGGTGATGACCGCGGCGATCGTGTCGCCACGGTCGGCGAAGACGGCCTCGACCAGGGCGAGGTCGTTGTAGGGCAGGACGATGGTGTCGGCGGTCGCGGCGCCGGTCACGCCCGGGGTGTCGGGCAGTCCCAGGGTGGCCACCCCGGAGCCGGCGGCGGCGAGCAGGGCGTCGACGTGCCCGTGGTAGCAGCCGGCGAACTTGATGATCGTGGACCGCCCGGTGAAGCCCCGGGCCAGCCGCACCGCGCTCATCGTCGCCTCCGTGCCGGAGTTGACCAGCCGCACCTTCTCGACCGGGCCGACCCGCTCGACGATCAGCTCGGCGAGCTCCACCTCGCCCGGCGTCGGCGTGCCGAAGCTGGTGCCGGCGGACACCGCCCGGGTCACCGCCTCGACGACGGCGGGATGGGCGTGGCCGAGGATCATCGGCCCCCAGGAGCAGACGAGGTCGACGTAGGTACGCCCGTCCGCGTCCGTCAGATACGGGCCGGCGCCGGACACCATGAAACGCGGGGTGCCGCCGACGGCCTTGAAGGCGCGGACCGGGGAGTTGACCCCACCGGGAACGACACGCTCGGCGCGCCGGAACAGCTCTTCGGAGGCCGGCGCGGCAGAGGGAACCACCATGCCCACGATCCTCGCAGGTCCAGCCGGCCACCCGCGCTTCGCGTGGCCAGCGGCACGCCCGCCGCCACCCGTCAGCGCGCTGGTGGAACGCCGGTCGAGCGCCGCCGGTGGACGGGGGTCTGCCCCGGCCGCCCACCGGCGGCGGCCTGTGCGCCGACCCCGGGCCGGCCGGCGACGCGGATCGCGCCCGCCAGCAGCTCCGAGGCCACCTTCCGGGACCGCCGTCGCGGGTACTTCGACAGGGATGCCGGGCCCGGGGCGGTGGCGGAGGGGATGGCGACGTTGTCCTGATAGTGCCCGGTGCACCGGCCACGCGCCCGGTACCGAACTGCTGATCGATAGGCGAGCCTGGCCTAGCCGGGGGTCCCCCGATGGGTGGTTCGCCGCAGCAGCGGACTTTCCCGCCGACCCACCCGCGCAATGGCCCGTTCGGGCGTGACCACTCTCACGCCGCCCGCACGTTTTATCCACGCAGGCCGATCCGAACGAGAGCTCGCCGGGGCCCGGCGGTGCCGGCCGATCACGCTGCCGATCAGCTGGACGGAGCGACACCGTCATTCCGTGACGACGCCTGGCGCCACGGGGCCCGTCGGCGGCAGCTCGGCGCCGGTCGGCGGGGCCGACCCCGCCGATGCGGACCGAACGCTCGCGAGGTCGAGGCGCTGCGCCACGAGCACGGCGTTCACGCGGTCGTGCACGCCGAGCTTGCGGTAGATCTTCTCCTGGTGCTTGACGACGGTGCGGGCCGCGATTCCCAGGCGGCGGGCGATCGCCACCGGGCTCAACCCGTCCGCAAGCAGCGCGAGGACGACGGTCTCACGGTCGGAGAGGCCCGCGTCGGCGGCCCGCGGCCCCGGTCGGGCCGGCGGCTCACCGGGAGGCCCGAGGCCGCGTCGGAGGCGGTCGGTCTCGCGCAGGTGGCGCTCGATGGCGACGAGCAGCGGCTGCAGCCGGTCCAGGTAGGACCGTTCGCGGTCACTGAACCCGCGGCCGGTGCGCGCGGCTCCGACATAGTGCAGCTCCGAGCCGGCCCGCCGCAGCGGGATCAGAATCTGGGCGAACGAGCCTTCGAAGCGTTCCCGCGCCACGACGTGCTCCTCCGAGGTCAGCCAGCCGTCGTCGGCGACCCGCATCTCATCTACGCAAATCCTCGTATAGACGGCACGGAGATCGCGCAGCATCCTCTTCGCAGGGGGCCGGCCGGTGGGTCCGTGGTGTCCGTGGCCGATGCCCGGTTTCGGACGGCGTCCCGGCGCTGCCCGCCGAGGTCCCCTCTTCGTCCACGAAATCTGATCGGCCCGACTGCCGGGCTGTTCTCGCGTCCAGACCGTCATGGAGGAGTGATTTTTCGCGATGCCTACCGACAAGCCCGCCATTGTTTTGATCCACGGGGCGTTTGCCGATGCGTCCGGTTGGACTGATGTGGTCGCGAGGCTGCAGGCCCTCGACTTCACCTGTTACGCCCCGGCCAACCCGTTGCGCGGTGTGATCAGTGACGGTGAGTACATCCGCGCGTTCGTCGCCACTATTGACGGCCCGGTCGTGCTGGTCGGGCATTCTTACGGTGGCAGTGTGATCACCAACGCCAGCACGGGGAACGCCGACGTCAAGGCCCTGGTCTACGTTGCCGCCTTCGCGCCGGAGGAGGGTGAGGCGCTGGGTGCCGCGCTCGCGCTGGGTGACGGGAACACCGACCTGGCCAAGCATCTGGTGCTCCGGTCCTATCCGGGCGCTCCCGAGGGCGACGCCGACGCGTACATCGATCCGGAGTACTTCCACGAGCTGTTCTGCGCCGATGTCGACGCGAGGCAGGCGGCGGTCATGGCGTCGAGCCAGCGCGGCTTCGCCGCGTCGTGCCTGTCGACGCCGTCGGGGACGCCGGGGTGGCGCACGATTCCGAGCTGGTATCTCGTGGCGGCGAACGACGCAACGATCCCGCCGGAGGCCGAGCGGGTGATGGCGGCGCGCGCCGGCGCCCACACGATCGAGGTGGCCAGCTCCCACGTGGCCATGGTCAGCCACCCGGTGGAGACGGCCGACCTGATCATCGCCGCGGCCAGCTGACGATCGCCGAGCCCGGCCCACCGGCGGTCCCCACGCTCGGTGGACAGAGCTCGGCGCGCGGACCGAGAACATCCACACCGAGCCGTCCGGCAGAGCCAGCCAGCCAGCCAGCCGGGCGCCGGCAACGGCGTCAGCGTGCGATCGGCGTCAGCGTGCGATCGGCGTCAGCGCGTCGCGCCGGTCGGCTGTGCCTGCGCCGGGGCGGCCCGGGGTGGGCGGGGCAGCAGCAGGAGCGCCACCGCCCCGGCCGCCGCCATCAGGGCGACCGGGAGCAGCAGGGTGTGGCGGAAGGCCTCGACCACTCCGTCGGCCGCAGTGGCGGGGACGTCGCCGGCGAGGTCGGCGCCCTGGTCCAGGCCGGCCCGGCTCGCCAGGTTCGACGCGAGCAGCACCGACGTCAGCGCGGTGCCGACGGAGACGGCGACCTGGTTGGTGATGTTCAGCAGGGTGCTGCCGGCGGCGGTGTCCCGGTCGGGCAGGTGGCGCATCGCCGTCGTGATCGTGGGCATGATCGTGGCACCGGTCCCGATCCCGGTCACGGCCATCGACGCCAGCAGCCGCCAGTACGGCGTGTTCGCGTCGAGCTGGAGCAGCGTGGTCAGCAGGCCGGCGGTCGCGATCACGATGCCCGCCCCGACGACGCGCGCCGGTGGGACCCGGTCGATCAGTCGGCTCGCGACCTGCAACGACACCCCGGTGGTCAGCGCCTGCGGGACGGCCAGCAGCCCGGCCGCCGCCGGGCTCTGCCCGCGGACGAGCTGCCAGTACAGCGGCACGATGAACATCGAGCCGAAGTAGGCCGCCGCGAACAGGCCCAGCGTGCCGGCCCCGGAGGCGACGGCCCGCCGGCCCAGCAGGCGCACCTCGACCAGCGGGCGCCGCGTGCGCAGCCGCAGCGCCCGCAGCACGAACACGACGCACAGCGCCAGGCCGAGCAGCGCCGGAACCAGCACGGCGGCCGAGACGAGGGTCCCGCGCCGGCCGCTTTCCGCCAGCCCGTACACGACGGCCGCGAGCCCCGGCCCGATCAGCGCGAGCCCTGGCACGTCGAGCCGCTCGCGGGTGCCCGCGGGGGCGTCACGCGGCAGCAGCCACAGCGCCAGCGGGATGGCGACCAGCGCGATCGGCACGTTGATCAGGAAGATCCACCGCCAGGAGTACTCGACGAGCCAGCCGCCGAGCGTCGGCCCGGCGAGCGGGCCGACCAGCACGGGCAGCCCCAGCACGCCCATCGTGCGGCCCCGGACCCCCGGCCGGGCGCTGCGCATCGCGATCGTCATCGCGATCGGGTTGACCAGCCCACCGCCGATGCCCTGCAGCACCCGGAAGGCGACGAGCGAGCCGATGTTCGGGGCCAGCCCCGCCAGCAGGGAGCCCAGCCCGAACAGAGCCAGCGCGGCGACGTAGACGCGGCGGGTGCCCAGGCGCGCGGCCAGCCATGCGGTCGTCGGCACCGCGACCGCGAGCGCCAGCGTGTACCCGGTGGTGACCCACTGGATCACCGCCAGCGGGGCGTGCAGGTCGCGGGAGAGGCTGCGGATCGCGACGTTGGTGATGGTCACGTCGAGCACGACCATCAGCCCGCCGAGCACCAGCACGGCAAGTGTCAGCCGGGTCTGGCGGTCTATGCCGGCAGGCGGCGCTGCCGCCGGCCCGGCCGACGTCCCGGCGTCCCGCCCTGGCTCGACGGAGGCGTTCACCGTGGAATCTGCGGGCGCGCTGCCGGTCTCACCGGCCGGCGGGTTCGGCGCACCCGGACGGTCGGGGGCTGTGCTGGGCGAACTGCCTGCCATCACGGTCCTCCTCGGCCCGGGCCGTCCGGCGGAATCTCCACCACACCCGGTCGAAGGCCATCCTCAAACCTGAAGTCAACCTGAAGTCAAGACCACCGCGTCGATGCTGGATGAGCGCGACCCGCTGTCGCAGCCCGGCGCTGCGGCGCACCGCCGGGTCCTTACCCGCCGACCCAGGTCGCCGCCGCGAGGACCTTGGTTTTCTTCGACGTGCTCGCAGACACCTGGCCCGACGCTCATGACGAGATCGTGGGCACCTTCTTTGCGCAGAGTCAGGGGAGGGATGGTGCCAGGCCCAGGCACTGTTACGCGGAGACCGGTAGGAATCACACCGGTACAGTGACGGCAGTTCGCCACTCTCCGCCCGGAACCGGGCGGGAACCGGGCGGAACGCAGCGGGTCATAGCCGGGTCGGGGGACGGGGACATGACGGGCACAGATCGGCGGAATGGCGGCCCGCGATGGCGGGACATCACACGCGCCCTGGGCGTTTTCGGGGGACTCTCCGTTCTTCTTCTGGCGCTGTTCCTCGGAGCCCCGGCGGGGCCCCCGGAGCATGGTTCGACGGCAAGGCGACCTTCCGACTGCACAACGGTGTACATCTCCTACGGCAATCAGCAGTCGCCGTACAAGGCTTTCGCGGAGAAGTTGGGCGATCAGATCAGGGCGGCCCTGCCGGAAGTGAAGCACGTCGAGAACCCAGATACCGACGGTGGCGCTGACAACCTCTACCGCCTCGAGGATCCGGGTCCGCAGTTTCACGATCCGAAGGCCACCCGATGCTCGATCGCGATGACCAAGCTCAATGTCGCGGTGGATGCGACGTACGGAGTTTACCAGTTCAATCCCAGGCCAACCCTGGCAGAGGGACCGGCGACCCCTCGTACGCAGAATCAGATACCGGGGCTGCAGACCGTCGGACCGGCATTCGACGATCTTCTGCAGATCGTCGTTCGGGACCGGAACATCACGAGACTAGAACAGCTCTGCGGCAGACCACTCAGCATCGGACTTCCGCTGTCGGGTTCACGGCAGCTGACCGCGGTGTTCTACCGCGCGGTCTGCGGGCAAGAAATGGAGGGGGGCCAGGAGAAGGTATACGAGATGACGCTGGATCACGGGTTCGACCTCCTCGACGCCGGCGCGGTGGACGCGGTGATCTGGGTGAACGCGACCCCGACGGAGACCATCAGGAAGAAGATCGAGACCCATCGCTCCCATCTACTCGACGTCAACGTCCCCTCGTACGTGATAGACCGGGACGGCGAAAGTATGACCGTGCTGGACAGGATGAACAGGGACTGGAAGAACTTCTACGGGCCACGAGCCGGCGGGGAGTACCGCGACCAGCAGGTGGTACTGTCTCACGAAATCCCCGCGGAGGACTATGGCACCGCACACGACATCATGACCATCGGCGTGCCCAACGGCCTGGTGGTCCGGGATTCCACCGACGCCACGCTGGTGGCAGCGGTGGCCCGCATCCTGCTGTCACGCGAGAATCGGGACGCCCTCACGACGAGCCTCTGGTCGGCCGACCGGACGCACAGACACCAGCTGGCGGATGTCGGAAAGTATGTATACGACGTGGCGTCGTCCCTCTTCTGCTACGTGCCGTTGCATCCGGCCGCGGCCGATGTCTACCGGCAGTTCGGTCTTCCGCCGCAAAGCTGTGGGACGACGTAGGAGCACGACGGGTATCACTTCGGCCGGGACGGCTCGCCGTCCATCCTGCCTCCCAGCCTTCGGCGAGGTCGGCGGGAGCGGGCGTCCCGCCGCGGGCGATAACTGAGGACAAGCGAGACGCCCACGGCCGCCGCGGCTTCGAGCCCGGTGCGCAGCGCTCCGGGGTGCAGGCCGAAGGCACGGGTCACGATTGCTACCAGGCACGCGCTCGCCACCGCGGACACGGTCAGGTGACCGGCCAGCCGGCGAGAAGTCGGCACAGACGCGATGGTGAGCATCGCCATCGCCGCGCCGACCCCGAGCGGGCCGAGGACCTCGCCTGGTCGGGCAGCCCACCACACGGACGACGTGACCGCGCCGCCGGCCAACACGACGGTCGCCACGATTCCACCCAGGGCCGGTGCGACGGAACGGAAGGTGAGCCGGCGACCGTCCACGGTCGGCCGGACCTCCGAGTCCAGCCGAACATTCGGATCCAGGCGGACATCCGGATCCAGGTGGACATCCGGGTCCAGGTGGATATCCGGGTCCGGTACGAATACGAGCGAGCCCGGCTCGTTCAGAAGAAGCGTTGCCGGGTGCTCGTCCGTGATCTGAGCGTGCGCCTCGATTCCGACCGGGGAGGTGGCATCCGACGTGCTGGTGACGGCGGCGACGCCGCGGTCGGGGAATGGCGCGAGTGATGCCGGTGTCGTTTGACGGGGGCGGAGGGGGAACTCCGGCTCGACGTCGGGTTTCATCCGGCCGACCAGCGCCCCCTGAACCTCGTCGAGGAGACGCCGCTGAGCGGTGTCAGGGGCGAGGTCGAACAGGTCGACGAAACGGAGCGTCCGCAGGAGCCCCGGAGGCTCGCAGTCCTCGACCCGGATCGGGAGCAGCTTGCGTTTGAGCCCACCAGGGTCGGCGGTCCGCGCGGCGCGCCACTCATCCCCGACGTACTCCGAGGACAGATAGGCGTTCGACAGGACGGCGATGGTCCGGGTGGCTTTGCTGAGGCCCTCGTTCATCCTGAACACCCAGTCCGAGCCGGGCACGGAGTCCCACGCCTTGATCAGCACCCGGTAGTCGGCTTCGGCTATCTTCTCCAGTTGCCAGGCGATCCACTCCGCCCACTGCCGATCAGCCTCGGCATAGGAGATGAAGAAGTCCCACCCGGCCGCCCCGTCGCCAACCCCCGACACAGCACACCATCTTCCACCACGGCCGCCGGCCAGGACACATCACGTCGTATATCGGCGCCGCCGCTGGCGGCGAGGGCGGGGCCGAAACTCGGCTGCGCCGCCGACGATCCGCTGGTAGTCCATCACCCATGGACGATTCCGCGGTGCCGGGCACCCACCGCGGCCGGATTGCGGTGCGTTCTGCACGGTCCGGGAGCGCAGACCGTACGGTCCGTACCGCACGGCGCCTCCCACACCCGACCTGGATGATCGTCGCGTCCGTGGAACACCGCCCCACGTCACGACCCACCCGCGCCACCACGACGGACTGGCACGGCCATGACGGTTCCGCGGAACCGCTCCGGCGCCGCCGGAAGCGACCCGGCGTCAGGACGACCCCGACGCGCAACGCCCGACGCCCAACGCCCAGGACCACGAGTTCCCACGGACAGGCCCCGACGGTCCGGGCTCAGGTAGCGCCAACGCCCCGCCTGACCACAACCACCTACCCGACCTGGCGGCGGCCGTGGCCGGGGGCGGGCAGGCGGGTAGGATCTCCCTGTGTCGACGGCACGTGTCACCGCCGAGGCGGCGAGCCCCCGGATGATGTTGATGTTCATGCCATCCGGCCTTTTCCGCGCGTCCTGACAGACCACCGATGAGGCCCCGACGGAGCCTCATCCGCGAGGTTGCGCACCGGGGCGGGAGGATCCGAAACCGATGGGTCGCTACTTCGTGACGACGGCCATCCCGTACGTCAACGGCAAGCCGCACGTGGGGCACGCGCTGGAACTGGTCGAGACCGACGCGTTCGCCCGGTATCTGCGGGCGCGGGGTGACGAGGTCCGATGCCAGACCGGCACCGACGACAACGCGCTGAAGAACGTCCAGGGCGCCGAGGCCGAGGGAATCACGCCCACGGAATACGTCGAGCGGGTCGCCGCCCGGTTCATCTCCCTGCGCGAGCCGCTCGGCCTCGCCTTCGACGACTTCATCAAGACCAGCTCCGACCCGCGGCACCGGCCCGGCGTGGAGAAGCTCTGGGCGGCCTGCGCCGAGCGGGGCGACTTCTACCGCAAGAGCTACGCCGGCCTGTACTGCGTCGGCTGCGAACTGTTCTACTCCCCCGACGAACTGGTCGACGGCCGCTGCCCGGAGCACGGGACCGTGCCGGACCTCGTCGAGGAAAGCAACTGGTTCTTCCGGCTGAGCCGCTATCAGGATCAGCTTCACGAGCTCATCTCCAGCGACCGCCTGCGCATCGAGCCGGCCACCCGCAAGCGCGAGGTGCTGTCGTTCATCGAGGCCGGGCTGGAGGACTTCAGCGCATCCCGGAGCATGAGCCGGGCTCGCGGCTGGGGTATTCCGGTACCCGGCGACCCCGACCAGGTCATCTACGTCTGGTTCGATGCCCTCGGCAACTACATCACCGCCCCCGGCTACGGCAACGACGACGCCAGCTTCCAGCACTGGTGGAATGACAGCGACGCCCGCGTCCACGTGATCGGCAAGGGCATCATCCGGTTCCACGCCGTCTACTGGCCGGCGATGCTGCTCTCCGCCGGCGTGCGCCTGCCCGACACCATCTTCGTGCACGAGTACCTCACCGCGGACGGGATGAAGATTTCCAAGTCGGCCGGGAACGCGGAGGACCCGGCGGACATCGTCGCCGCGTTCAACACCGACGCGCTGCGGTGGTGGATGCTGCGCGACGTTGCCCGCAGCGGCGACACCGACTACACCACCGAGCGGCTGATCACCCGGGCCAACGAGGACCTCGCGAACAACATCGGCAACCTGGTCAACCGGACCGTGTCGATGGTCAAGCGTTACCGCGACGGGGTGATCCCGCCCGTGGCGGCGGACAACGCGGGTGCCGCGGCGCTGCGCGCGGCCCGCGAGCAGGCCCCGGCGACGATCGACGCGGCGTTCACCGCGTTCGACTTCCGCCGCGCCGCCGAGGCCGTCACCGCGATCGGCAACGAGGGCAACCGGTACGTCGAGGCCGCCCGCCCGTGGGATCTCGCCAAGGCCGAGCGCAAGGAGGGCGCGAGCCCCGCCGCCCTCGACGCCGTGCTCGCCGAACTTGTCGCCACCTGCCGGGACCTCGCGGCGCACCTCACGCCGTTCCTGCCCGACGCGGCGCCGCGCATCGCCGCCCAGTGCGGTGACGGCGGCCCCCGCGTCGCCGACCCCGCCCCGGTGTTCCCCCGCCTGGAGGCGGCTGCGCCGGCCTAGGAG
>NZ_JAMQQF010000122.1 GCF_023716945.1 Frankia sp. AiPs1
CCGCAGGTCGGGGTGCCGGCGGTGGGGGTGCCGCTGTCGGAGGTGGCGCCGGCTGGGTGGGAGGAGACCAGCGCGACGCCGGCCCGGCCGGAGCCGGTGGGCACGATTCGGCGCGGGGCGGCATGGCGGGCAGTGGTGGCCCAGCCGCTGCATCACCGGTCAACGACGAGCCGTCCCTCGACGACGACGATGCCCCGGGGCAGGCGGGCGGGGCCCGCGGCGGAGCGGAGGCGGCGATGTCCCTGCTGCGGACCGGGCTCGGCGCCACGGTCATCGAACAGATCCCGACAAGCTGACGGGAAAGTAGGCTCGTCGACATGTCGAACTCGCAGACCTCCGCCGGCGATGGAACCCCGGCCGGCGGTGGACTGCCCGCCGGGGGTGGGGCCCACCTGGGTCAGATCCTCCAGCAGGCGCAGAAGATGCAGGCCGCGCTCCAGTCGGCCCAGGAGGAGCTCGCCTCCGCCCGGGTGGACGGCACGGCCGGCGGCGGCCTGGTCAGGGCCACCGTCAACGGCGGCGGCGAGCTCGTCGACCTCACGATCAGCCCGGAGGCGGTCGATCCGGAGGACACCGAGACGCTCGCTGATCTGATCCTCGCGGCGGTCCGCGACGCGACCACCAACGCGCACCGGCTCGCCGCGGAACGGATGGGCTCGCTCACGGGCGGGCTGGGCACTGGCGGGCTGGGTGCCGGCGGGCTGGGTGGCGCCGCCACTGCCGGTGGAGCGCTCGGCGGGCTCGGTGATCTCGGTGGCCTGCTGGCCGGCGGCGGCGGCGCGGCGCCGCGCGGTCCCGGTCGTCCCGGACTGGGCTGACGGGCGGGAGCACCGATGTACGAGGGCATCGTCCAGGACCTGATCGACGAACTCGGGCGGCTGCCCGGCATCGGCCCCAAGGGCGCCCAGCGGATCGCGTTTCACCTGCTGGCCGCCGACCCGGTGGACGTCCGCCGGCTGGCAACCGCGCTGATCGAGGTCAAGGACAAGGTCCGGTTCTGCCGGAGCTGCTTCAACGTCGCCCAGGCGGAGCTGTGCCGGATCTGCGCCGATCCCCGCCGCGACCAGGCCCTGATCTGCGTGGTCGAGGAGCCCAAGGACGTCGTCGCGATCGAGCGCACCCGGGAGTTCCGCGGGCGGTACCACGTGCTCGGCGGGGCGATCAATCCGATCGGCGGAGTCGGGCCCGACGATCTGCACATCCGCGAACTCATCGCGCGGCTGGCCGACGGCACCGTGACGGAGCTGATCCTCGCCACCGACCCGAACACCGAGGGTGAGGTCACCGCCTCCTACCTCGCCCGCCAGATCGGGCCGATGGGGCTGCGGGTCACCCGGCTGGCCAGCGGCCTGCCGATGGGCGGCGACCTGGAGTGGGCCGACGAGGTCACCCTCGGCCGCGCCTTCGAGGGACGCCGGGTCGTCAACGCCTGACCCACCGGGCCGGGGGCCCCGGTCAGAGGTCAGAAGCCGAGGATCGGCGCGTACGTCGAGCTGGGGATCGAGGCGAGGGTCAGCAGGACGACGCTGACATCGAGATGGTCCGCCTCGGCGCTGAACACGGCGTGTAGGCCGCGGGTGCGGTAGACGTCCACCCCGTGGTCGCGGATGACCCGCACGCCGAAGACCTTCGTCGCCCTGATCCACCAGATCCGGCCGGCTGCCCGGATCCGGATCTGGCGGGCGTCGCGCCGCATGCCGGTCGTCAGCCGGGCGTACCGGTCCGCGGGCAGCCGCGGCTGGTCCACGTAGCCGACGATGTCCCGCTCCGGGCCGTGCACGACGAGCCGGGCGGGGCGGGCCGCGGAACCGGGCTCGACCAGGTCGAGCTCCGCGGTGATCTCCCGGTCCCGCGGAAACATCTCGGCCGCCCAGACACCCTCCCCGTGCAGGACCCGCTTGCCCTGCGGGCCGCCCTGGGGATGCCCGCGGGGCAGCATTCCGCCGATGATCCGTCCGGCACCGTCCAACCGCCACGCCACCGAGATGACGACGCCCGGTGGCAGGGCGGCACCGAGATCACCGGCATCGCGTAAGGGACAGGTCCGCACGCCTCGGATCCACCTATCCATCCAGGCCGCTCAGGTGACATCGCGCCCGTGCATGCCCCGAGGCCGCCCCCCTGAGGCTCAGCCAGCCTCCCGGTGGGCCGAGCTTTCCCCTGGAGATCATCCGCTACCTCCCCGCCGCCCTCGGTCACCGTCCGCACATGCGGTCACTTTCCGCTACCGGCCCCGGCTATTGCCGGCCGTCCATGCGGGGATCTGCAACGCCTCGCTGCGCTATGCACCCAGATGCTACGCCGCGCGCCCATGTGCCCATCATGTGCACTCGCGCGAGCAGAAGCGCGCGCTTTCGCGATCTCGTCCGCCCTCGCTTTCGGACGCGCGTCGGCATCGGCGTCCGACCGGGCGTCGGCGATCTCCTTGGAACGTTCATCCAGCGAAGCGTTCGCACGTGCATTTGCTTGCGACGTCCGCTCTTCCGACCGTTCCCGCGGACCACGCAACGACCACAGTTGGGGCCGATGCCGGACCGATGCCGACCCCCGCGGTCAGCGCCCGCGGAGCCGGGCGGCATGGTTAGGGGCGGACGGTCCACACCGCCACCAGGAGGTCCACCGAATGATCATCAGCTCGCATGTCGGCGCGGGCGCCTTCGTGGGTATGGCGATCCGGCATCCCGTGCCCGCCCTGGCCGCGGGATTCCTCTCGCATCTCGCCATGGACGCGCTGCCGCACTGGGGCACCGGCCCGAACACCGAGTCGGAGTGGCTGCCGATCGCCCGCCGGGACGGGGTCGCCGGGCTGGCCGCCATGGCGCTGCTGACCGCGTCGGCCCCGGCCGGACGGCGTCTGGCGGTCCTCGCCGGCATGACCGGCGCCTGCCTGCCCGACACCGACAAGGTGGGGCGCTACTTCGTCGGCTCCAGTCCGTGGCCGAGCCGGTTCGACCGCTTCCACGAGAAGATCCAGAACGAGGCCCGCCACCGGCTGCCCCGCGAGGTGGCGACCGCTGCGGCCCTCACCGTCGCCGGCACGGTGCTGCTGCGCCGGCTGCCCGCCCGGGCGGACTGACCGGCCCGTCTGGGCGGACTGACCGGCCGGGCGGCCTGACCCCGTCTGGGCGGACTGATCGGCCCGTCCGGGGCGGCCCCCGGCCACGCCCGCACGGCTGGGCCGCCCGGCTGGGCCGTCAGGGCAGCAGGACGGCCGCGCCGGTGACCCGGTCGGCGGCGAGGTCACCGAGGGCCTGGTCGGCGGCGGCGAGCGGGTAGGGCGACACCGTCACCGCCAGCCGGTGTTCGGCGGCGATCGCGAGGAACTCCGCGCCGTCGGCGCGGGTGTTCGCGGTCGTGCTGCGCAGGTCGCGCTCCTGGAACAGGTGGTCGGCGTAGACGAGTGGCGGGATGTCGCTGAGGTGGATGCCCGCGACGGACAGGGTGCCGCCGCGGTCGAGCGCCGCGAGCGCCACCGGCACCAGGTCACCCACCGGCGCGAACAGCACCGCCGCGTCCAGCGGCTCGGGCGGCGCGCCGTACGCCCCCGTCGCGGAGGCCGCACCGAGTTCGAGGGCCAGCGCCCGAGCGCGGGCCGACCGGGTCAGTACGTGGACCCGCGCCCCCTGCGCGATCGCCACCTGGGCGGCGAGGTGGGCGGACGCGCCGAAACCGTAGATGCCCAGCCGGCCGCCGGGGGGCAGCTCCGCGCGCCGCAGCGCCCGGTAGCCCACGATGCCGGCGCACAGCAGCGGGGCGAGCTCCGCGTCGCTGTAGCCGGCGGGCAGCCGGTAGGCGTAGTCGGCGCGGACGCAGACGTACTCGGCGTACCCGCCGTCGACGTCCCAGCCGGTGTAGGTCGACGCGGGACAGAGGTTCTCAGCGCCGCGGGCGCAGTAGACGCAGGTCCCGTCGGTCGAGCCGAGCCACGCCACGCCCAGCCGGTCGCCGAGGCGCACCCCACGCGGCCCGACGCCAACACCAACACCAACACCTGCTCCACCGCCAACACCAACACCTGCCCCGCTGCCAAGGCCGCCGCCGATGTCAGCGCCGGCGGCACTGCGGGGACCCTCGGCGCCGGGCTCGGCGCTCGGGGGTGTGGCGCCATCCGCATCCGCCGCCAGCGCCACCCCGGGGCCGATCGCGTCAATCCGGCCGACGACCTCGTGCCCCGGCACGGTGCGCGGCCGGTGCGGCACGAGGTCGCCCTCGGCGAGGTGCAGGTCGGTGCGACACACGCCGCACGCGTCGACGCGCAGCCGGACCTGCCCGGGCCCCGGTTCGGGCACGGGCAGCTCGGCCGCGCGCAGCGGCCCGGTGCCCATCGGTCCGGGCGTCACGACCTGCCAGGCCCGCATGGCTTGGGCCGGCCCGCGACTCAGACGCTGACGCCGTGGTCGCGGGCCAGGCCGCCGAGGTCGTTGTGGCCCTGGCCCACGGCCCGGAACTTCCAGTCGGCGCCGCTGCGGTAGACCTCACCGAAGATGACGACCGTCTCGGTGGAGTAGTCCTCGGACAGGTCGTACCGAACCAGCTCGTTGCCGCCCTGGTCGACGACCCGGATGTAGGCGTTGCGCACCTGGCCGAAGTTCTGGCTGCGGCTCACCGCGTCGTAGATGGAGACCGGGATGACGATCCGGTCGATCTCGGCGGGCACCGCCGGCAGGTTGACGATGATGGACTCGTCGTCGCCCTCGCCCTGCCCGGTCTTGTTGTCGCCGGTCAGGGTGATCGCACCCTCGGGCGAGGCAAGGTTGTTGAAGAAGATGAAGTAGCTGTCGTTCAGGGCCTTGCCGTCCGCCCGCAGGCCGATGGCGGAGGCGTCGAGATCGAAGTCGGTGCCGGTGGTGGTGCGGGCATCCCAGCCGAGCCCGACGTTCAGCGCGGTGAGCTGGGCGGTGCCGGCCTCCGCGGCCTGCTTCGTGAGGCTTACGTTGCCACCCTTGGCGAGGCTGACTGCCATTGCGGATCGTCCTTCCTGGACTGATGCATCGGGGACCATTGCCTGCAACCGCGCGGTACGCGGTCGATATGACGCGGTCGGTGCCGTCACCCTGGCACAACGCACCGGATCCGCCCAGCGTGCCGTCGCCGGGACGACAGCGTTGCGGCGGGTCGGGGTTGCCTCAGGCCGGGGTTGCCCCAGGCCGGGGTTGCGGCGGGTCGGACCCCGGGCACACTGCGCAGACGTGCGCTCAGGTCACATCGGAGCAATCCCCGGCGAGCGGAGCGGGCAGGTGTCGGCGCTCGGTAACCTGACTGCCATGGCGCTCCTGGTCGCGAAGTTCGGTGGATCCTCCGTTGCCGACGCGGACCGCATCAAACGAGTCGCCGAGCGGGTCGTCGAGGCGCGGCGCGACGGCAACGACGTGGTGGTCGTGGTGAGCGCCATGGGTGACACCACCGACGAGCTGCTCGACCTCGCCGAGCAGGTGTCGCCCCTGCCGCCGGCCCGGGAGCTCGACATGCTCCTCACCGCCGGCGAGCGGATCTCGATGGCCCTGCTGGCGATGGCGATCACCACTCTCGGCGCCGAGGCGCGGTCGTTCACCGGCTCCCAGGCCGGCGTCATCACCGACTCCGTGCACGGCAAGGCCCGCATCATCGACGTCACGCCGGGCCGGATCCGGGCCGCCCTGGACGAAGGTGCGATCGCGATCGTCGCCGGCTTCCAGGGCGTCAGCCAGGACACCAAGGACATCACCACCCTGGGCCGGGGGGGCTCGGACACGACCGCGGTCGCGCTCGCCGCGGCGCTGCACGCCGACGCGTGCGAGATCTACACCGACGTCGACGGCGTGTTCAGCGCCGATCCGCGCATCGTCCCCGACGCCCGGCGCATCGACACGATCTCCTACGAGGAGATGCTGGAGATGGCGGCCTGCGGTGCGAAGGTCCTCATGCTGCGCTGCGTCGAGTACGCGCGTCGCTACAGCGTCCCCGTGCACGTCCGCTCGTCGTTCTCCTCGAAGCCGGGCACGTGGGTCACCGAGATTCCGGAGGCACAGCTCGTGGAACAGGCCATCATCCGCGGCGTCGCGCACGACGTCAGCGAGGCGAAGGTGACGGTCGCCGGCTGCCCGGACAAGCCGGGGGTGGCGGCGGCGGTGTTCCGGGCCGTCGCGGACGCGGACGTCAACCTCGACATGATCGTCCAGGTCGGCTCGGTCGCGGGTTCCGGCCGCACCGACATCTCCTTCACCCTGCCCAAGGCCGACGGACGGACCGCGCTGACGGCGCTGGCGAAGGTACAGGGCGAGATCGGCTTCGAGCGGACCCTCTACGACGACCACATCGGCAAGTTGTCGCTGATCGGCGCAGGGATGAAGTCGCACCCCGGGGTGTCGGCACGGTTCTTCGGCGCCCTCGCCGACGCCGGCGTCAACGTGGAGATCATCTCCACTTCGGAGATCCGGATCTCGGTGGTCGTGCGCGACACCGACCTGCCCGGCGCGGTGCGCGCCGTGCACGGCGCCTTCGAGCTCGGCGACCCCGATGGCGGGGCGGTCGTCTACGCGGGCACCGGCCGATGAGCACACTGATCGCCGACGGCACAGCACCGACCGGCGGCACAGCGCTGACCGACGGCGGGGCACTGACCAGGGATTACCGGGAGGCTGGGGCATGACGGGCAACGAGGCCGGCCGGCGGCCGACGCTCGCGGTGGTGGGCGCGACCGGCGCGGTCGGCACGGTGATGCTGTCGATGCTCGCCGAACGTCCGGACGTGTGGGGGGAGATCCGGCCCGTGGCCTCGGCCCGCTCGGCCGGGCGCACCGTGCGGGTGCGCGGCGCGGACGTCGCCGTGCAGGTGCTCTCGCCGGAGGTCTTCGACGGCGTGGACGTCGCCGTGTTCGACGTCCCCGACGACGTGTCGGCGCAGTGGGCGCCGGTGGCGGCGGCGCGCGGCGCGGTCGCGGTCGACAACTCCGGCGCCTTCCGGATGGACGACGACGTCCCGCTGGTCGTCCCCGAGGTCAACGCCGACCAGCTCGCCGCCCGCCCGCGGGGCATCATCGCCAACCCGAACTGCACGACCCTGTCGATGATCGTTGCGCTCGGCGCGCTGCACCGGGCCTTCGGCCTGGAGTCGATGTTCGCCGCTTCCTACCAGGCCGCCAGCGGCGCCGGCCAGGCCGGCATCGACACCCTCTACGACCAGCTCGCCACCGTCGGCGGGACGCGGGAGCTGGGCCAGGCCGCCGGGGACGTGCGCAAGGCGATCGGCGAGGAGGGCCTCGGCCCGTTCCCCGCACCGCTGGCGCTCAACGTCGTGCCGTGGGCCGGGTCGCTACGCGACGGCGGCTGGTCGTCCGAGGAGTTCAAGGTCCGCAACGAGTCCCGCAAGATCCTCGGCCTGCCAGACCTGCGGGTCTCGGCCACCTGCGTGCGGGTACCGGTGATCACCACCCATGCCGTCGCGGTGCACGCCCGTTTCGCGCGGCCCGTCACCGGTGACGAGGCCCGCGCGGTGCTGCTGAGCGCCCCCGGGGTCGCGGTGGTGGACGACCCGTCCGCCGGCGAGTTCCCCACCCCTGCGGACGTGGTGGGCACCGATCCCACCTGGGTGGGGCGGATCCGGCAGTCGCCGGACGACCCGCACGAGATCGCGCTGTTCCTCTGCGGGGACAACCTGCGCAAGGGAGCGGCGTTGAACACGCTGCAGATCGCCGAGCTGCTCGTCGCCGGGCAGGCCGAGGCCGCGCAGACCGCGTCGACGGGCGGCTGACGGACCGGCTGAACCGGGACCGGACGCCGCGGGTGGTGGGCCGGCCGGCGCCGACGCGCGGCCGGCCCGCCACGAACCCGCGCACCATCCGCGCCGAGCCGTGATTGGTCGGATCGCGACAGCGCCACACATTCGCTTTGTGCGCGTTTCTCAGCAACCTTTAAGCTTTGGTCGGCGAGAGGAGCCGCAAGCGAAGACCGGGAACGCACGGTCGAACAACCGGGATGCGATTACCCGACTTTGCACGAACAGCCATCGCCCCGACGGCGATCCGTCACCGAAATCACGCCGATCGGCGAAAGTGCGGCGACCCGCCAGAAGACGGATCAACCGATCGGCGATGGTGTGACACCGAAGATCGTTCGATTCCCGCTTGGCCAGGGGAAAGGCGCCTTCTGGAGAACTGTTCGATCGAGGCTCCGATCGAGGCGACACACCCGGCAGGGCCGGGGAAACGAAGCCCGCCGGCACTATCGGGCAGTCGTGTAATCGACTCCACCGCGCAACGAACGACGCGGAGAAGCGGTCAGCCCGCCCAGCGGAGCACCCGATGGGCGGGCTGACCGTGAAGTCTCTCGTGGCTCAGACGACGCGGACGGCGTCGGCCTGCGGACCCTTCTGACCCTGGGTCACCTGGAACTCGACCCGCTGGCCCTCCTCTAGTGCCTTGTAACCGTCCATGTCAATCGCGCTGTAGTGGACGAAGACGTCGGAGCCGCCGCCGTCCACGGAGATGAAGCCGAAGCCCTTCTCCGAGTTGAACCACTTCACCGTGCCCTGAGCCACGTGCCGTTCTCCCTGCTGGTGCAGTCAGGACCCGCACCGCGCGAGCCCCGGACCGAACGCCAGGAAGCCACAAGAGATCCTGGCGCTGTTCCGCCGGTGCCTCGGTTGAGACACGAACCGGCGAACTCCGGCCAGGGACGACGCTACACGGACGGAGGGCTTCGCGGGAGTCCTCCGAGCAAGGAAGTCGACTTCATGCCCCGGTAACAGAACAACGCCGCCGGCCCGGCCACGGGCTAGTACACCCGGGCCGTCCCGCAATCCGTCGAGCTGACAGGGATTTCCCAGCGTGGGCAGCGTGTGGCACCGACCGGGCGATGGATGGCCCAGACGTGGCAACTCGGACGGGTGACCGACCGGACTTCCGCTCCGACCACGGCCAAGACCACATCACGACCCACAATCGGGCCCACCCCGCCGTCGGCCGGTTCCGACCACCACCGGCATGCCGGGACAGGACCGGAACCGACCGGAACCGACTGGAACCGACCGGACCTCCGTTCGCGGGGCGGCTACGCGTCGCCAGCGGGCCGCAGCGGACCGCGGCCGGCCGAGAGCCGCTGCGCCGCGGCGGCGATCTCGGCGAGATCACCGCCGGTGAGGGTCAGCGAGCCGGCCGGCAACCAGCCGTCGAGCTGGTCCGGGCGACGGGCCCCGACGATGGCACCGCTCACCCCGGGGAAGGCCAGCGTCCAGGCGACCGCGACGGCGGCGACCGTGGTGGTGTGCCGGCGCGCGACCTCGACGAGGACGTCGACGAGCGCGAGGTTGCGCTCCAGGGCAGGCGGGTTGAACTCGGGAGCCTGCCGCCGCCAGTCGTCGGCCGGCAGCTCGGCGGTCCGCGTCGCGCTCCAGCGCCCGGAGAGCAACCCGGACTGCATCGGGCTGTAGACGATCGTGCCGATGCCGTGGGCGGCGGCATACGGCAGGATCTCGGCGGCGACGGCACGGTCAATCAGGGAGAAGGGCGGCTGCAGCACGTCCACCCCGCCGGCCGCCGCGGCCTGCTCGAGCTGGTCGACGGAGAAGTTGGACACGCCCACCGAACGGATCTTGCCGGCGGCACGCAGCTCGTGCAGTGTCCCGACGGCGTCGGCGATCGGCGTGCCGTCCTGCGGCGGCCAGTGGAGCTGGTACAGGTCGATGCGGTCGACGCCGAGCCGGCGCAGCGAGGCGTCGACCTCGGCCCGGATCGAGGCCGGGGCGCCCACCCGGGCCGGCGGGACGGTCCGGTCGGCGTCGTCCCAGACCAGGCCGCACTTGGTGAACACGTAGGGCCGCTCGGCCGGGGGGATGTCGGCGAGCGCCCGGGCGACGAGTTCCTCGGAGTGCCCGAGCCCATAGACGGCGGCGGTGTCGATCCAGTTGATCCCCGCCGCAACCGCGTGGCGGATCGCCGCGACCGCCTCGGCGTCGTCCTGGGCACCCCAGCCGAAGGCCCAGCCCGCTCCGCCGATCGCCCAGGCGCCGAAGCCCACCCGGGTGATCTGCATGCCCGTCGGGCCCAACGGCGTCGTCGGCAGCGTGGTCGACGTGGTCATGGCGAGCCTCCTGTGGTACCGGGGACGCAGGCGGGGTCGACCGGAGGCTACCCGCCCCCGGCCCGCAGATGCCCGGCGCCCGGGGCGTTCAGTCGAGCCAGCGGCGGTACTTCGCGGCGGAGATCCGCGGCCAGGCGTCGAAGAAGTCCCGTTCGGCCAGCCGCCCGCGGCACTCCTCCAGCCCGAACAGCACCCCGAGCGTGAACGCGGTGGGCTCCCCCTGGGCCTGGGCGGCGGCGCCCCAGCCGCGCAGGAGGTCGCGCGCGACGGTGGCGTCCTGATGGGTGCCGAGCAGCTCCTGCGCCCGCTCCGCCTGGCCGACGAGTGCCGTCGCGTCCTGGCCGTACAGCGGGGTCACCGCCTCGACGGCGTAACGCAGCCGCTTGGCCTGCTTGCGCGCGGAGTGCAGCAGCTCGTCCCGGTCGTGGCCGACGGGTAGCCCGGCGGCGGCGGTCACCTTCGTGCCCAGCCGCCGGTCGGCGCGGCGGACGAGGTCGGGCAGGACCTTGCCGGCCGGACGCCGCGCCGCGCCGGTCAGCGGCGCGCGGACGAGGGTGAGCAGGCTCGCGACGAGGGCGAAGTACCGGTCGCTACGCAGCATCGCCAGCGCCTCGTCGCGGGCGGCGGCCATCCCGGTGGACAGGTGGGCGCTGACCGTCTCGTGGACCGGCCCGGCGACCAGGTCCGCGGGCAGCTCGGCCAGCCGGCCGTCGAAGTAGGCGATCTGCACCTCGGCGTCGCGGGCGCCGGACAGCGCGCCGGCCAGGTCGCGCAGCTCCCCGTCGAGCAGCGTCACCGTGTCGGCCGGGAACAGCGGCGCGAAGGTCCGCAGCGTGCTGCGGGCCCGCCGGCAGGCCACCCGCATCCGGTGGACGGCCTCGGGCTCGTCGAGCCGCACCCGCGGGTCGGCGGCGAGCAGGGCGCGGACCTGCTCGATGAGGTAGGCGCGCACGACGTCGCCGGCCGGGTCCCGCCGGCGCGGGCGGCGCGGCAGTGGGGGCGCATCCGGCCCAGGTCCGGCCGCGAGGGCGGGGCCGAGCAGCCGGCCGAGCTTCGAGGAGTCGGCCGCCACGACCGCGCCGGCCGCCAGCAGCAGCTCGCCGACGTCGTCGAGCAGGCCGCGCTTGCCGTCGACGAGCTCGACCTCGATCTCCCGCCAGGTGCTCACGACCGTCGCCTCGCCGAGCGTCTGGGCGGACACCTGATCGTCGACGACCTCGGCAAGATCGACTCCGGCGGCGTCGCGCAGCCGCCGGGCGGTGCGCAGGGTGCGCAGCCGGGCAACCGGACGCAGCTCGCCGCCGCGCAGGTGCACCGCCACCAGGTCGACGAACTCCGCCGGCGGGGTGTGCCGCGCGCCCGCGGCGACGTCGACCACGCCTTCGGCGGCGTCGAGCGGGAGCCGCAGCTCGTCACGCTCACCGACGCGGACCGGCAGCTTGAGATGCCAGCCGGCGTCGGAGCCGCCGGTGCGCCGGCGCAACGTGATCCGGTTGCGGGCAAGGCGCAGGTCGTCGGTGTCGAAGTAGACAGCCTCGAGGCTGACCGCGCGGCGGGTCCGCGCGGTCGCGACCCCGGGCACGCCGCCCAGCTTCGGCAGCACAAAGGTCGACTCGACGGCGTACTTGCGTTCGATCTCACGGACCCCGGTGGCCATCCGCCCCGCCCTCCTCATCAGTCGTCCCGCACCGCGCGCACGGCGCACCCGGGCAGCCGATGCGCCGCCCACGGACCCTCGTGGTTGCCCGATGTTCCGTCGGAGCGCCAAGAACAAGAGCATCGGACACCTGATGGACGACTTGCGTTTCCCTGCCGTTAACCTTAGCGCGGAGCGGGAATCCAGGAGACCTTCCCGACCAGGAGCACATAGCCGACGAACGCCACCGTGTCGATGAGCGAGTGGGCGATCACCAGCGGCAGCACCCGGCCGTTGCGCTGAAACAGCCGGGCGAACAGCAGCCCCATCGCGAGGTTGCCCGCGAACCCGCCCAGGCCCTGGTAGAGGTGGTAGGAACCGCGCAGCAGCGCGCTGGTGGCGAGCGCTCGCCCCGGCGAGACCTCAAGCTCGCGTAGCCGCACCAGCAGGTAGCCGGTGACGATGACCTCCTCGGCGAGGCCGTTCTGGCAGGCGCTCAGGACGAGGACCGGCACCCGCCACCACACGGCGGGCAGGCTCGAGGGCGCGACGGTGAGGTTGGCGCCGCTGTGCCAGGCCAGCAGGTAGAAACCGAGGCCGAGGCCGCCGATCCCGGCGGCGAGCAGGGCGCCCTGGGCGAGATCCGGGCCGGGTCGCCGGCCGTCGAGGCCGATCACGCGCCGCCCGCCGCCGTGGCGGGCCAGCAGGTGCACGGCCAGCAGCACGGGCACCACGCCGGTGGCGACGTCGGCCAGTTGCAGGGCGAGGTCGAGCCACGGGCGGCCCGGCGCGGCCGAGGTGTTCAGCCGGGCGACCTGGGAACGGACCGGTCCCGGCCGGGTGAGCACGCCGACGTAGCGGATGAGCGCGTAGAGCGCGGAGGCGGCGAAGGAGACCCCGAGGACGAGCCAGACCTCGGCGACCAGCACCCGCCGGGTGAGCGGTTCGGCCGTGACCGGCGCCGGCAGAGGGGCATCCGTCACCGGTCGACCGTAGCTCACCCGGATGGGCGGTCCGACCACGGATCGGCCCGGCGGTGACATCCCCGCCGGGCCGATCCAGGGCCGCCGTTCCAGGGCCGCCGATCCAGGACCGCAAATCCAGGACCGCAAATCCAGGACCGCCGATCGGGTCAGCCGGTCAGTCCACCGGCTCGGGCCGGGTGAACAGCCGGTACAGCACGATCATCGGCGGCAGGACGATCACGAGACCGCCGACGACCGCGTAGATCATCGCGTGGATGTTGGCCGACGGCGCCGCGGCGTCCTCGACCGTCACCTGCCCCACGATCAGATCGGGGTACTGGGCGATCGCCCAGCCCCAGAGCATCGCGGCGACCGCGAGACCCGCCGCCAGCCGGGCGGCGACGAACTGGTTACGCGCCAGCGCGACCAGGGAGCCGATCCCGCCGACCGCGGAGAGCACCACCAGCAGCAGCGAACGGTCGGCGAACCGGTGCGCCACCACGGGAGCCTGGTCCCAGAACAGCGGCAGCAGGATCAGCGCGAGGATGCCGCACACCACGGCCCCGCCGACGGCGCGGCGGCGAAAGGCGGCCACCAGGTGCTCGGTGGCCGGCGAGGCCGCCGCGTCCTTGCACAGGTAGACGGCGGCGAGGAAGGCCGTCGCGGCGACCGCGAAGAGCCCGCAGACGAGGCCGAACGAGCTGCGGACCGGGGCGAACGGGTCGTCGGGCGACATGTCCCCGGTGGCCAGCGCGGCCCCGGCCACCCCGAGCGCGAACGGGGTGATCGTGGACGACACCGCGAAGACGTGCCCCCACCAGTGGTCGGGACCCGCCGCCCCGGCGCCATAGGCGCGGTAGACGTAGGCCGCACCGCGCAGCACGATGCCGACCAGCGCGGCCGACAGCGGAACCTCCAACGACGAGCCGACCACCCCGTAGGCGGGTGGGAACCCGCTGAACAGGGCGACGACGATGAACACGAGCCAGACGTGGTTGGCCTCCCACACCGGCCCGATCGCGTTCGAGATCAGCTTGCGCTGGGCCCGCGCGTCCCGTCCCCGGGCGAGCAGATCCCACACGCCGCCGCCGAAGTCCGCGCCGCCAAGCAGCGCGTAGGCGGTCAGGCCGATCACCATGACGACGAGGAGCAGATCGGCGGAGGTCATCGGGTCTCTCCCCGGTCGGTGCGGCCGGCGGTGCGCGCGCCGGTGTCGGGACGGCGGGCGGTGGAGGCGTGCCGGCCCCCGGCGGAGCGCCGGCCCAGCAG